>DASSUC010000275.1:0-19523 GCA_035707405.1 Micromonosporaceae bacterium
CGCCCCCACCACAGGCTCTGGCGGCGCGGGACATGGCAGGTCAGCCTCCCGCAGCGGCCGTCAGTCATGACGCGAGAAGTGCGAGGGTGCGGTGCCTCTTCGTGAGCACCTCATACTGCTCACGCGCCAGGTGGTCCCTCAACAAACGCCAGTTGCTCATAATTTTCCCGACGGCGTCAGCGGCCCGTTGGGCGGCCAACCCTCCCCCATATCCCGAACGCTCACCCAGGCGAACAAAACTATGTGCGGCTACCGCCTCGAACCGCCTCTGGCCGTCGAGCTTCAGGCCGAGGTCATCATCAGGAACATACAGCACCGTTGGCAGTACGTCATAGACCGGGCTCAGGACCGGGACTCGGCCGTCCGGGTATGAGAACGCCCAGTTCTTAAGGTGTGCATCGCCGTTCCCGACGATCACGTTGAGCACGATACGGTCGATGACCTCCCCTACCGAGTCGAGACCGCTCAGTGCACTCGCGTGCATCGCCACCGTCTCAAAATTGGCCCGCTGGTACTTTGCCCCGTCCGGCTTCGTGGGGACATTCATTATCTGAGCGAGCTCCTCCATATGCACCCGCCGACCGCTCGTAAGGCGATCGAAACGGTCCACCGCCAGTGCCATACCGGAGGTGCGACGTGCCCATTCCTCAAGGCCACTGACCTCGGCAGGCCGCCACAGCCGCGCAGCCGGCGTACGAAGTCCGGACAGCCGCGCCAGCTCAATGCAGCCGAGCTCCGCCTCAGGGACACCGGAGAAACCCGCACGGCCGTCGGGGAACTTGAGAATGACATTTCCAGCCTCGCCTTTCGCCGGCACTGTCAGGCCGCGGTCGTCGGCGAGCACGGAAAACTTCAGCTGTGCGCCGGCCAGGCTGAACTTGAGAAGGGGATCGACCCGGCCGGCGTCTGTTTCATCCCTGGCCCGCTCGGGCGGTATGGAAAGATCAGTCGGAGAGCTCACAGTCGTCGCTCTAAGCGCTCCCGGCAGGTCATCCTGGCCGATACGGGCGAGAAGATCGAACTCATGGATGCTCGCCGTATGCGCTGCCTCCGCTACGGCCTGGCGTAGCCGTCCCTCCGGGAGCAGGTGGGAAAACCAGTGCGGCAACGCCACCCAGGAGCTGGGACGGTACGTCCTCCCCTCCTCCTCGAAGATCTGGCCAAGGACTGGCCGGTCCGGCAGGTCCCAGTACGTCTCGGAGAACTCGAACCAGTTCTTGGAGCCCGATTTTCGTAGAAAGCCGACGTCGACCCACGATCCGGTGGCGGCCTGAAGCTCCAGTCGAAGGGTGGCTTGTTCGCTCAACGAGCTGCCCCCACTCCCTCTCCCTCAGCTACCATCAGGTCGCTTAGCGGTGGCCGGACCAGGGCGCCCGGCTCGAGCCGGTTGTTGAGGAAGCCCTGCACGAACTCGTCCAGGCGCCGTCGGCGTGCCGACAGGAACCCGTCGATGTCACGGTCACGAAGCATTGAGGCTGCGGCCGGGTCGATGGCGTGGCTGGCCAGCACCTTCTCATCCTCGGCCCCGGTCGGGCGGGACCCAGCCGGCCAGAAGCCCCGAGCCGCCGCGTCCGACCTATGGTTCGTAACCAACTCGGTGACGGTGTTCGCGCCCAGCTTTTCAAGCTCCTCGGACAGGCCTATACGTTGGCCGCTGCCGTCCAGCGGGCCTAATGCGGCTAGGGCAAGCAGTATCAGACGACTATGCGCCTGGTCCGTCCTAAACCCCTGCATGGGAACTCTTGGGGCACCCGCATCCGTCGTTGAGCCAAGGAGGGCTGCCACCGCCTGGAAGCTCGATGGCGCCGTGCTCGGCGACAGCTTATCGGGGTTGACGGCCCGGACCGCCCGCCTAAGTACCGGGGTCTGCCCACCGCGGCCAAAGTCGTGTACCCAGCCTCGCCATAGCCACCGCGCCAGAAGTCGTAAGATCCACGGCTCCGGCTCGGGGTGAAGGTAGAAGAAGGCCGCGAGAACCGGCAGCGGCAAAGTATGCGGCATGAGGGAGAGGTGGGGGATCCCTTCCGCACGAAGGAAGTCGATCGCCCTGGACAGTGAAACTTCCGTTCTGTCATACCACTCGGCAGGGTCGTCCTCGTCGTCGAACTCGTCGTGTACGTCCCGCTGAACGTCACCTCCTCTAATAGCCAGGAGACTCTGGACGATCCTGTTCTCATCGAGCCGACCGAACCCCTGACCCCGTAGCTCCTCAACCACCGAGCGGGGACTGCCCGGCTGGGCATCACCTGCAAAGAGGGCGTGAAAGACCTGCGCCCGGCGGATCGGGCGCCCCGCCGAGTTGACCCTGTCGAAGACCTCCCTGAGCAACCGCTGGTCGTTTCCGGAGACTATGTAGGCGGGGATCCTGTAGTCCCGTATAGCGCCTCCCAGCCGGTCAGCGACGTCGAGATCGGTTAGCTCGAGGTCAGACTCATGCTCCCGTAACCAGGTCAGCAGAGTGCGCGTTTCGAGTGCCTCGCGCACAGGGATGGCTCGATGCGGCACCACACCGCGCCGTGGGTTGATGAAACGGGACGTAGCTGGGTCAAAATAGACCTCGAAACGGTCATCCACGTCCTTGACGGTCTGGGCCAGCACACCAAAGAGGGAGGTAATTCGCTGTTGCCCATCCACTACCCATAGCGCATCTGTGCGCCGGGGCACCGTGAGCACAACCGGCCCCAGCGCAACCTCGCCGGCAGGGGCTTCGTTTCGCCACAGCAGGATCGTGCCCACCGGAAAACCTCTGTAGATGCTGTCGAACAGCTTTCGTACGTCCGCTGCGTCCCATACGAAGGATCGCTGGAATGTCGGCACCCGAATGGATCCCTCAGCAGCCATTCGGACCAGGTCCGGGATGCTGAAGCTTCCAGAGCCGGATCCCGCTAGCGGAGCACCCGACGTCATCAAGCCTCCTTTCCCACCCGGATCCGCTCTCGAACGCTGCGTCGCCATCCAGCGTAGTCACGCAAGCGCTCATGACAGCCGACAGCCGGTCGTGTCGCCCCCCGAAGCTCGCCATGCCAGCGATGCCTGATCGGCCATGGGACGGCCGAGCTCTGCGGAAGGTCGTACGGATGGGTCCCGGCTGCCTGCCGTAGCCTCAGCACGCCATCCTGAGCCGCAGATCCCCGCCCAGGCGCTGGTGTCGCGCCTCGCGTCGGGCGCCATGCACCATCGGCTAGGTTCTCAGATCAAGGCGCTGATGCCGGCCACCGCCACTCAGTCGCTGCTGCGGGCACCGGTGATGAGCTGATGGACGATGTCGTGATCGGTGAGGCCGGCGACGGACAGGCGCTGGGCCTCGTGCCAGATCTCGGGCGGGTCGTCGTGCCAGAGCTGCTCGGCGACGCGTACGGCGCCGGCGAGGAGCTCGGCGCGGGTCATGCCGGTGGGCAGGTCGCACTCGGCGCACCGGCTCTCGACGATCGCGCGCCGGTTGGTGGGATCCGCCGCGTCCAGCAGGTAGATGTGGTCCACGCCGGTGCGCGCCTCGGGGACCGGGACGGCGAGGTGCCGGCGGGACAGGGCGGCGCCCAGCACCGCCGCATCGGCGGTGACCGTGGACAGGTCGGTCAGGTAGCTGCGGACCAGGATGTTGGCCGGGTCGTCGTACGCCTCGTCGAAGTCCGCGAACACCTTCGGCAGGTGTTCTTCCAGGTGGGCGGTTGCGGGCTCGTCCAGCTCCTGACGCTCAGCGGCCCAGCGGGCCCACGCGATGACCGCGCGGGGCATACCGTCACGGTGGGCGCTGGCGAGGGTGAAGGTGCTCGGCACGTAGGACAGCAGCATCTCCGACACCTTGCGGGGGCCGACCCGGGTGGGCGCATCCCCTGGCACGCATGCGCTGTATCCGGTGAGCAGCTCGCCCCAGAACCGTACGGTCTTCTCCTCCCCCGCCCCGGCGGCGTGCGCGCTGGCCAGGAAGTCCGCCACAGCAGCGTCCCGGTCAGCCGCGGTAAAGCTGCGGGGCTCCCGCGGCCGACCGCCAGCGGGTAGCCGCCGCACGCGAGCCCGCGCGATCGGCAGGCAGACCAACGAGGCCTCGTCCAGCTCGGCGGGGTCGTCCTGGTCGCAGCGGGCCAGTGCCGGCTCGATGCGATGACGGACATCGTCGAGGTCGAGCGGCTCGACCCGCATCAGCGGGTCGTCATCGCTCTGGATGTGCGGCAGTATGTCGGCGACCGCGCGCGCCACGCTGACATTGATCGCCACAGGTTCGCGACACCTGTCGACCTGCACGAGGACGATGTGCTCGGCATCGCCGTAGCGGAACGTCACCGCGATGATCTCCGCGTCGCCGAAGACGTCGAACCTGCGCCACGCCTGCCCGGGCACTGCCCGTCCAAGCTGGACCGTCCACTCTGGCGGAAAGTGCCCGGCAGCGGTCACCACGCCCAGCGCATCGCTCGCTGCGCGTCGCTGGCCTGGTGAGCCGATCGCCACGATCGTACGCAGCAGCAGCGCCGCATGCGGTGAGGGATGCTCGCTGGCGTACCGCACAAGGGCCAGGATGAGCACCTCGTTCAGCTCAGAGCCGAACCCCCCGAACCGGGCCAGGGAGATCATGGCGGCGACGCGCACCTCCGCCTCTACCGGGTTGTCGACCGACAGCAGGCGCTCGGCCTGCTCGAGCTGCGTCTCCAGCAGGCCCGCCACTGTGTCGCCAAGGTCGGGCAGGCGGGGGGTGGACCGACCACGGCCGCGGCTCTTCGCACTCACCGCGCCATCGTAGAGGTCATCGGCGCCGGACCCACGCCGCCACGGCCGATGCGTCAGATCCAGCACAGCCCACGGCGCGGACGGGCGCAGCGGCGGCGGCGGACCCAAAGGTCACCAGAATGCAATGTTCTGGATACCATCAGTTACGACCTCGTGAGACTGTGGAGCCTTGCCACGGCTCGCCGGCGAACGGCCTCGCGAGACGGCGTACGAGGTGATGACCGAAGTGTCGCTGCTGGACATCCTCAGCCAGCCCGCCTGGCAGGGCACTGGCGCGGTGATAGCTTTCATCGGCTTGGTCCTGTACGTGTGGGTTGAGGCGATCCGGCGGCGCCGACGGCACAGCCCCGCTCTCCCGCCGACCTCGCGGGCCCACGGCCCAGCCGCGCAGGTGCAGGTCTGGCAGCAGGAACAGGTGGTGCGGTACCTGGCCATCGTCGACGCCGAGAGCGAGCGGCGGTACTACAGCGAGCTGACGAAGCACATCCGCGGCGCCAAGGAGGTCGTCTACCGGACCGGCCGGGGATTTCACCACGAGGGCCGGGCAAGTGTCTACGGCGAGCTCATAAAAGCCGAGGAAGAGGCGCTCAACCGGGGCGTCGAGATGATTCGCATCCAGATCAGCAGTCGGGTCGCCGCCAGCTGGGCGGACGGTTACGCAAAGCTGCTCGACCGCTTCCCACAAAACTTTCGCATTTTGGCGGATATCGAGAACGTACTGATGAACGACATGAGCCTAATCGACCCACACGGTCATGATCCGGTCATCAACTTCCTGTTCGAGAATCTGTTACCCGGCCCCCTCGGCACCACCAGCCGGCCCGTCATCGCGCTGTTCATCGAGAACGCGCGCACGCTGTCCAGCACGCTCGCCCAGCAGCTGGTCAAACGCGCCGGCAAGCTGCCCGGGCTGACCCCCCAGGGCGTCCGCGATCTCGCTCGGACCTACACCTACTTCTGCTGGGGAGTGCACATGGCCTCCCGCAAGATGCTTCGCGACGTCCCGGACGCGCTCCGGCTCGGCGCGGCCGTCCTGCCCGGGTGGCAGCGCGACATCCACGGCCTGCTCGCCGGCCCGGCCAACCGAGCGACCATCCAGCACACCGGAGACAGCCGGCATGCGTTCGACGGTGTCGCATACGAGCTGTCCTGGTGGGGAAAGGCGAGGCTCGACCGACTTGAGCGGCGCTCGTACGAGGAGGTCATGGTGACCATTGAGGTCAACGGGAAGGCTCGGCCCGCATTCACCTATGTGCCGTTGCCGCCGGCGACCGCGCAGACCCGCCTGACGCCGGGGAGCTGGATCGACCTGATCATCGAAGGGGCTCTCGAGAACGAGATGACGGCCCTACTGGCCGAACTACGCTCGGCCGGGGCTGGCGTCGACGCGCTGCGCAGCGGCACGCTGTGACCTCCGACCACGCGGACTACACGCCAACGGTCTCCGTCGAGGACGCCGAGCGGATCCGGCGGTGGCACGAGAACGCGTACCGGATGGCTCGGGCCGAGGGGCGATCCGAACGCACGTACACCTATCTGGGCCTGACCCTGGTGGTGCCGCCCGACGTGCAGCCGATCACCGGCGTGTCGCACGTGCTGGGCGGGGCGGTCCTGGCCGAGGTGCGGGCGAGCGACCGGGTGCTCGGCATGGGCACCGGGTGTGGCGTGAACGCGATCCTCGCGGCCTCGAAGGGCGCCAGCGTCGTCGCGGTCGACATCAACCCGCACGCCGTGGCGGCGGCCCGGCGCAACGCCGAGCGCAACGGCGTCGCGGACCGCATCGTGATACGCCACAGCGACGTGTTCGACGACGTCGACGGCGTGTTCGACCTGATCGTCTTCGACCCGCCGTTTCGCTGGTTCACCCCTCGTGACCTGCTGGAGAGCGCGATCACCGACGCGGGCTACCGCGCCATGACCACGTTCTTCCGGCAGGCCAGGCGGCACCTGGCGCCGGGCTGAGCCCGCCCCGTCCACCACCTGCCGGCGCGCTTCACCGCCGCGGCGTACCCGATGCCGAGGGTGAGCGATGCGACCAGGGCGAGCAGCGGTGAGACGTCGTCGAGGCGGGGGTAGACCTGCCAGTGGGTGAGGTAGATGTAGAGCGAGCTGGCGGCGAGCACGGCCGCGACGCGGTTGACCGCCGCCACGCTCGGCACGCTGCGGACCCAGGTCAGCAGCGCCAGCCCGGCGATGATGAGCGCCTCGCGCCACGGCTCGTTGAAGGCACCGGGGATGGTCACGGCGGCCGCGACCGTCACCAGCGCACGCTGCCAGACCGTGGTCGCCCTGGCCGCGGCCCAGCCCAGCGCGAACAGCCAGAAGACGATGACGGCTGACGGTGGGCGGGAGTCCCGGATGCCGGGCAGGTCGTAGCGGGTGACCAGGCCGATGGCTGCCAGCGCCATCGGGAAGCCGAACGGCACGCGCCGCTCCGCGCGGTCCACCAGCGGTATGGCCAGGACGGCGACCAGGGCCAGCAAGATGTAGACAAGCGTCTCGATAAACCAGAAGTGCCACTCGGTACGCCCGTTGCGCGGGCCGAGGATGCCGTGCAGCAGGGCGAGGTTGGTCAGGCGGTAGTCGTCGGTGACGAGCAGCATGAGCCCGATCCAGGCCATGCTGGGCAGGGCCACCCGGGCGATGCTGCCGGTGATGTGGCGGGCGCGTTCGCCGCGGCCGGCGGCGGTGAGGTGGAAGCGGGCGAAGTTGAACCCGGCGACGCCGAGCAGCAGGTGGGCGCCGCCCTTGATGGTGAACAGCGGGATGTGCGAGCCGACGATGAGCACGATCGACACCGCTCGCAGCGCCACGCTGGTCTCCAGCGACCGGAAGCGCCGGGGCCGGTCCCGCTCGGGTGGGCGCAGGCACCGGATCGGCAGGTCGTGCCAGCGGGGAGGCAGGTGGCCGAGGACCCGTTCGAGCCGCAGGGACATCTCGACGTAGGAGAGCGAGTCCCCGCCGAGGCTGACGAAGCTGCTCTCCTCGGTGACCTCGGGGCGACCGAGGACCTCGGCGTAGAGCCGGCACAGGTCCGCCGGGCCGGCCTGTGGCGGCTGTGCCGGGGACGGGGATGAGACGACAGGCGGGGGCTGGTCGGCGAACCCGGCGCTGGCGGTGCACGCGAGCTCCCGTACCGCCTGGTGGTCGGGCTTGCCCGTGGCCAGCCTCGGCAGCCGGGCGAGCAGGTGGACCCGGACCGCGGAGACCGGCAGCCCGCACTCCTGCGCCACCAACCGCCGGATGCGCAGCTCGTCACCGTCGGTGCTCTCGGCGGCGACGACCAGCTCGCCGTCGGCGCCGGCGCAGCACGAGGTCACGCCGTGGCGCTCGAGCAGGGCCTCCACCCGGTGCGGGTCGATCCGCAGGCCGAGGATCTTGGCGAACCCGCTCCTGCGGCCGACCAGCTCGTACAGGCCGTCGCCGGCGCGGCGGGCCACGTCTCCGGTGCGCAGCTGCGCAACGGTGCGCCCGAGACGCAGGTCGGACGGGCTCTCGGCGTAGCCGAGCATCACGTTGGGGCCTTCGTACACCAGCTCGCCGGTGCCGGGGTCGGGCCACTCCGGCAGCGGCTCGATCCGGAACGACCCGCCGGGCACCGGCACGCCGATCGCCTCGGGCCGGGAGTGCGCCAGGTCCGGCGGCAGGTACGCCATCCGAGCCGTCGCCTCGGTCTGGCCGTACATCACGAACAGGTCCCAGCCGTTGCGGCGGCCCAGCTCGGCGTAGCGCCGTACCTTGTCGGGGGCGAGCCGCCCCCCGGCCTGGGTGACGTAGCGCAGGTGCGGCAGCCGCATGGCGGCGAACCCGACCCGGTCGAGCAGGTCGAAGGTGTACGGGACTCCGGCGAAGGCGGTGCCGCGCTGCCGCCGGAACAGCGCCCAGAAGCCGGGATCGGCCACCGAGAGGTCGGTGAGGATCAGGCTCGCGCCCCGCAGCAGGTGGCTGTTGATGACCGAGAGCCCGTAGCAGTAGTGCATGGGCAGCGTGGTGGCGGCCCGGTCGCTGTCGCGGATGGCGAGGTACCGGGCGATCGCCTCGGCGTTGGCGTGGAGGTTCTCGTGCGAGAGCCGCACCAGCTTCGGCGAGCCGGTCGACCCGGATGTGCTCAGCAGCAGCGCCAGGTCCGGGTGGGTGGCGTGGGCGGAGACCGGGCGGCGCTCGTCGAGCTGGCACCCCTGGCCGGTCGCCTGCGCGACGACGTCCGGGGTGTACGCGTCGACCAGCGACCTGATGCTGTCGGGCCGGTCGCCCGGCGCCAGCAGGAGCGGGTGGCCGGCGGCGAGCGCGGCGAGGTAGGTCACCACGGAGTCGACGGTGTTGGCGGCGGCGAGCAGCACCAGCCGCCGTTCCCGGCCCAGCCGCTGCGCCATCGCGTCCACCCGCGCGGCCAGGTCGCGGTAGGAGAGCTCGCTCTGCGGGGTGACCAGGGCTGGCCGGTCGCCGTGGACAGCGAGGTCACGGGCGAAGGGCACGGTCCTGGGTACGGGCAGCAGGTCGGAGCGGAGGGCCACCCGGACACTCTAAGGTAAGGCTTCCCTTAGTAGGCACCGCCCCCGGGGGACCGGCCGGCGCCCGCCCACGCCGAAACATACATTGATTTACTCCTATATGATGCTCCGGCTCCAGATTAGAGGCGTGTGCCGGCATTCGCGAAAGGTGAAGGACGGCTACCGGGCGACAGGCAGCGACGAGAATCATTACGACAAATTACGAAGGATTCTCACTTCCGTGTTGAAGCCGGGAGGTGCCAGTGCCGCGGGGGCCGCGGCGCCGAGCCGACCGCACCGTCCAGCACCCGCCTGACGCTCGCGAAGGGATCTGTCTCATGCCCCGACCATCCATCCGTGGCCGGGCCACGGCGCTGGGCAGCGCCTTGGCCGTCGGCGTAGCGCCGGTCCTCGTCGGGCTGCCACCCCAGCCCGCCCCCGCCGCCGTCTTCACCAGCAACGACTACTGCCTGGGCGAGTGCAGCGACATCCTGCCGCCGGGGCAGAACGGCAACGCGACGCTGACCGCGATCCTGGCGCACCAGCTGTTCGGCACGCGGCCCGCGCACTGGGTGGACCAGCTGGACAAGTACGCGAACCTGATCTACGGCTCCTCCGGAGTGACCGACGAGCAGCTCGCGCGCTACTTCAACGACGGCTCGTTCGGGGTGCCGGGGGGCCAGGCGGAGAGCACCATCCAGCCGCGCTCGGACGTGACGATCGTGCGGGACAGGGCCACCGGCGTGCCGCACATCACCGGGACCACCCGGTCCGGCACGATGTTCGGCGCCGGCTTTGCGGGCGCCCAGGACCGGCTGTTCGTCATGGACCTGATGCGCCGCGCCGGCCGGGGCCGGCTCACCCCCTTCGCCGGTGGCGCGCCGGGCAACCAGGAGCTGGAGCAGAGCATCTGGCGCAACGCGCCGTACACCGCCGCGGACCTCCAGGCCCAGGTCGACGCGGTGCGGCTGAAGGGCACCCGCGGCCAGCAGCTCTACAACGACGTCAGCGACTACATCACCGGGGTGAACGCGTACATCAGCCAGTGCATCGCCAACGCCAACTGCCCGGGCGAGTACAACCTGGCCAACCAGGGCAACCCGCAGCCGTTCGTGATGACCGACCTGATCGCCATCGCCGGTGTGGTCGGCGGCCTGTTCGGCGGCGGTGGCGGCGGGGAGATGCAGTCCGCGCTGGTGCGCATCGCGGCCCGGGCGCGCTTCGGCGCGACCGTCGGGGACCAGGTGTGGCAGGCGTTCCGTTCGCAGAACGACCCCGAGACCGTGCTCACCCTCCACAACGGACAGAGCTTCCCGTACGGGCAGGCACCGGCCGGCGCACCCAGCGTGGTGCTGCCGGACGCGGGCACCGTCGTCTCCGAGCCGCTGGTCTACAACCGCACCGGATCGGCGGGCACCAGCGGCACCGGCGGCAGCCAGGTCACCAAGGGCATGCTGGACGGGCTCGGCGCGATCAAGGCGCACGGCATGTCCAACGCCGTGGTCATCTCCGGTGCGCACACCACAACCGGCCACCCGATCGGGGTGTTCGGTCCGCAGACCGGCTACTTCTCCCCGCAGCTGCTGATGGTCCAGGAGCTGCAAGGGCCCGGCATCAGCGCGCGCGGCGCCGCGTTCGCCGGCATCAACCTCTACGTGCTGCTGGGCCGGGGCCAGGACTACGCGTGGAGCGCCACCTCCGCCGGGCAGGACATCACGGACACGTACGCCGTGCCGCTGTGCACCACCGACGGCACGGCACCGACGCTGCAGTCCAACAAGTACCTCTACCACGGCCAGTGCCTGCCGATGGAGGTCATCGAGCACACCAACTCGTGGTCGCCCAGCACGGCCGACCCGACGCCGGCCGGCTCGTACACGCTGCGGTCGCTGCGCACCAAGTACGGCCTGGTGGAGTGGCGCGGGCTGGTGAACGGGGCGCCGACCGCCTTCACCAAGCTGCGCTCGACCTACCGGCACGAGGTGGACTCGGCGATCGGGTTCCAGATGTTCAACGACCCGTCCGCGATGGGCTCGGCCGCGGCGTTCCAGAGTGCGGCGTCCAATGTGGGCTACGCGTTCAACTGGTTCTACGTCAACTCGACCGAGGCGGCGTACTTCAACTCCGGCGACAACCCGGTGCGGCCCGCGGGCACCGACCCGAACCTGCCCACCCGGGCGGACGCGGCCTACGAGTGGGTGGGCTGGAACCCGGACGCGAACACCGCCAGCTACACCCCGCCCAGCGCCCATCCCCAGTCGGTCAACCAGGACTACTACATCAGCTGGAACAACAAGCAGGCGTACGACTACAGCGCGGCGGACGGCAACTTCAGCTTCGGTGCGGTGCACCGGGGACACCTGCTGGACCGGCCGATCCGCTCGGTGATCAACGCCGGGCAGCGGTTCGACCGGGCCCGGGTGGTGCGGATCATGGCCGAGGCGGGCGTGACCGACCTGCGCGGCCAGGAGGTGCTGGGTGACCTGCTGCGGGTGGTCAACAGCCAGCCGGTCACCGACCCGACCCTGGCGAATGCGGTCGCTGTGTTGCAGAACTGGCGCCAGGCCGGGTCGCGGCGGCTGGAGACCGCGTCCGGCTCACGGGCCTACCAGCACGCGGACGCCATCCGCATCATGGACGCGTGGTGGCCGCTGCTCGTGGCCGCCGAGTTCCGGCCCGACCTCGGCACCGACCTCTACGCCGCGATGGTCGACGCGATCTCGGTGAACGAGTCACCGTCGCTGGGGCAGAACGGCACCCGCAACGGCACGGTGGACTGGGCCGGCCACGGCCAGACCCACCGCGGCTCAGCGTTCCAGCAGGGCTGGTGGGGCTATGTCGACAAGGACATCCGCACCGTGCTCGGCGACCCGGTCGCCGGCGGGCTGGGGCGTACGTACTGCGGCGGCGGCTCGCTGAGCGCCTGCCGGCAGGTGCTGCTCGACACCCTCGCCCAGGCGGTTGCGCTGCCGGCCACGACGGTCTACCCGGCCGACTCGTACTGCGCGGCCGGCAACCAGTGGTGCGCTGACGCGATCGCCCAGTCCGCGCTGGGCGGCATCACGTGCCCGATGATCGCGTGGCAGAACCGGCCGACGTACCAGCAGGTCGTCTCGTTCCCGGCGCGCCGCGGCGACAGCATCGCCAACCTCGCCCTGGGCCGGACCGCGACCGCGTCCAGCACGCAGTCGCTCACCAGCAACACGCCCGACAAGGCGGTGGACGGCAGCCTGACCACGCGATGGAGCAGCAGCTACAGCGACAACCAGTGGATCCGGGTGGACCTCGGCACCGCCCGCACGATCAACCGGGTGATCCTGCGCTGGGAGTCCGCGTACGGCAGCTCGTACCGGATAGAGGTGTCCAACGACGGCGTTACCTGGCAGACGGTGTTCTCCACCACGGTCGGCAACGGCGGTGTGGACAACATCGCCCTGCCCACCGCGGCCACCGGCCGGTACGTGCGCATGTTCGGCGTACGGCGGGCCACGTCGTACGGGTTCTCGCTCTACGAGCTGGAGGTGTACGCGCACTAGCGCCAGCGCGGCACACCGGACCGCCCGCCCGAGCTCACACCGGGCGGGCGGTCCACAGTTGACAGCTGGGTCCGGGTGCTTCGTCAGCTCAAGACGTGCGGGTGCCGGCCACCACCGGCAAGGGTCAGAGTCGTTCAGGCGCCTCGATACCCAGTAGGTCAAGGCCGGTGGCCAGGGTACGGCCGGTGAGCCGGCACAGCGCGACGCGGTTGCTGCGCTGAGCATCGGTGTCGGCGCGCAGGACCGGGCAGGCTTCGTGGAAGTCGGTGTATGCCTTGGCGAGTGCGAACAGGTACCCGCAGAGGCGGTGCGGTTCGAAGGTGTCGGCGATGTCGGTGAGGGTGTCGCCGAGCTCGTCGAGGGCCAGGGCCAGTGCCCTCTCGGTAGGGTGCAGCGGCAATGACGGGTCGACCATTGCCGGCGTCATCTCGCCAGGCAGCCGACGCAGGATGGACTGGGTCCTAGCGTGGGCGTACTGGAGATATACCCCGGTGTTGCCGTTGAGCGCGACCATGCGTGCGGCGTCGAAGGTGTAGTCCTTGGTGCGGGAGGTGGACAGGTCGGCGTACTTGACCGCGCCGATGCCGGCGGCATGGACGACGTGTTCGAGCTCGTCCGGGTCGAGCCCGTGCTCCTTGTCGGCGATGACCGCGCGGCCCTGGTCGACTGCGGCGTCGAGCAGGTCGCCGAGCCGGACGGTGCCGCCGGAGCGGGTCTTGAACGGCCGGCCGTCGACGGCCAGGACGGTGCCGAACGGGACGTGCACGGCGTGGACGTCGTCGGTGAGCCAGCCGGCCCGCCGGGCGGTGGCGAAGATCATGCGGAAATGCATGGCCTGACGGGCGTCGACGACGTAGAGGATGCGGTTGGCTTTGAGCTCGCGGATCCGGTACCGGATGGTGGCAAGGTCTGTGGCGGCGTAGCCGTATCCGCCGTCTTTCTTGCGAACGATGAGCGGGACCGGGTCGCCGTCGGGTCCGGTGATGTCGTCGAAGAACACGCACAGCGCGCCGTCGCTTTCCACGGCGATGCCGGCGGCGACCAGTCCGTTGACGACGTCGTCCAGGTACCGGTTGTAGGTGGACTCGCCGGCTGAGTCGGCCGGGGTGAGCAGCACGCCGAGCCGGTCGTAGAGCGCCTGGAAGGCCAGCTCGGACTCCTCGACCAGGTCCCGCCACACGGCGAGGGTCGTAGGGTCGCCGGCCTGCAGGGCGACGACCCGGGCGCGGGCGCGGGCGGCGAATGCGGGGTCGGCGTCGAACTGCGCGCGAGCCGCCCGGTACAGCGCATCGAGGGCGGAGACGCCGCTGGCCGCGTCGGCGTGGGTGTCCTGGTGTCGCCAGGGGAGCTCCGGGTGCTCGTCGAGGTACTGGATGAGCATGCCGAACTGGGTGCCCCAGTCGCCGAGGTGGTTCTGCCGCACGACCTCCGCGCCGAGGAAGCCGAGGACTCGAGCCAGTGCGTCGCCGATGATGGTCGTACGCAGGTGCCCGACGTGCATCTCTTTGGCGATGTTCGGCGCGGAGTAGTCGATCACTACCCGCTCGCCGGCCAGCGGGGTACCGACGCCGAGCCGGTCGGCGACCGCGCGTTGGCTGATCCTGTCCCAGATCGCCGTGTCGGGGACGGTCAGGTTGAGGAAGCCGGGTCCAGACACTGCCGCGGAGACGACCTTGCTGTCCAGTGCCTCGGCCAAGGCCTGTGCCAGGTCGCGCGGGGACTGTCGCGCCTGTTTCGCGACGGCGAGGGCGACGTTGGACTGGAAGTCGGCGTGCTCGGACCGTCGCACCAGCGGATCGCTGCCGGCCAGCCCGGCCGGCAGGACCTGGGCCATGGCCGCGGACACGGCGGCCTCCACCAGGTTTCTGGTTGCGACGACGTTGGTCACCCGAGTCTCTGCCTTCCTTCTCAGCCGCGTGAGACCGAGCTGCTCGCGCAGCCTACTCAGCCAGGCACCCATCCTCATTCTCATTACGCGACACTGGGGCAGCCGCCGCAACGGACCCTGACGCGAGCCAGCTCCGAAGAGCCGGGAAGTCGCGGGATGCGGCATCCGCCGTGCTGAGCCGCTGCGGGTACCAGCCGATGGCGTACCGGTCGGCATCGTTGCCGCTGCGGTAGGTAAGCCGGGGCTACCTGTGGACGCGGAACCTGAGGATGGTGACGGCGTCCGCCTGCGTGCTGCTGATCGGTTCCAGGTCGATCCTGGCCAGGCCCGGGGACGAGAAGCGGATGCCGTCGCCGAGCAGCACCGGAAGTACGTACACCAGGATCTCGTCGACGAGACCCCGCCGCAGGCACTGGCCGGCCACGTCGGCGCCGAGGATCTCCAGGTTCTTGCCGCCTGCGGCGTCCAGCGCCGTGGCGACCGCTTCCCCGATGTCACCGGTGAGGAACGTGATCCCCGGGTCCGGCGGGTCCGGCGGCTCGTGGGTCAGGATGAACACGGGTCCGGAAAAGGGGTACCCTTCGCCCCTCGATGCTGACCCCCGCTCCTTGTTGGCGTCCATTCTGTTGCCCACCTCGTGGGTCCGCCGGCCGACGAGCATGGCGCCGGTGGCCGCCGCGATCTCCGCCACCCAGGGCGCGTCCGGTGCGATGAGGTCGAAGACCCAGTCCATCGCGTCACCAGGACCGGCGATGAAGCCGTCGAGCGACATCGACCTGTTTATGACCACCTTGCCGGTTCCGGTGCTCGGACCGCTCATGCTGTTCCTCCAAAGAACCTTGGGATGTTCCCGTAACCCCGTTCCGGCGCTAGCGCCTCAGGAAGATGTACCGGTCAGCTCTGTGCCCGCCGGGCGGACGCGTCCTGCTGGGCCAGCAGGCGCAGCGCGGTGAGAAGCGCCTCGCCGAGGACCGTGCCGGTGACGACGCCCTCGACCATCCGGGCCGGGTCGGCGCGGGCCAGCACCGCGTCCAGCTCCCGGGCGGCGACCTGCTCCGCCGCGTCGGCGTAGGTCGAAAGGCACCCGAGCAGGTCCTCCTGGCCGAGCGCGCGCATGGCGCGGACCGCGTCGGTCGCCCGGTCCAGGCTGGGCGAGCCGGGCTCCACCCGCCAACCCCGGCGCCGTACCAGCTCCTCCACCTCGGCCCGGGCAGCCTGCCAGGCGGCGTCGTCGGAGTCGGGAGCGGCCGGCCGGGTGACCGCCTTGTGCGCCACGCCGAGCAGCTCGTGCAGCGGCAGGTCGTCGTCGTCGACCGCGGCGAGCACCTCCCGCGCCCCGGCCACTGACAACCCACCCACGTCGACGAGAGCCCGGATGAGCCGCAGCCGCCGGAGGTGCGCGTCGCCGTACACGGCCTGGTTGGCCGCTGTCGCGGTGCCCGCTGGCAGCAGGCCCTCCCGCAGGTAGTACTTGATGGTCGCGACGCTCACCCCGCTGCGCCCGCTCAGCTCGCCGATCCGCATGCCAGCCCCCTTGCCAGGTTCGATGCGATAGTGGATAGTAGCACCCACCAGTATCGGATAGTAGAACTATCTATGCGAGGTTGGAATGGGTGCTGTCGTGCCGGGCCGGATGACCGCCGACCTGTCAGGGGACTTCGTCGTCTTCCTGATCGGCATGCGCGTGAACAAGCCGTGGAAGCTGCACAAGTGGGTGCCGGTGGCCAGGGCGATGGGGCCGATGCTGCGTACCCTGGCCCAGCGCAAGGAGCTGGGGCTGCTGGGCTGGCACGTCTGGCTGGGGCTGCGCGGCCCGCTGGTGGTGCAGTACTGGCGCAGCGCCGGGCACCTGGAGCAGTTCGCCCGCGACACCTCGCTGCCGCACCACGCCGCCTGGCGCGCGTTCAACCGGCGGGTCGGCACGGACGGCGACGTCGGCATCTGGCACGAGACCTACCTCGTCCCGGCCGGTGGCTACGAGACCGTGTACGGCAACATGTCGCGCTTCGGGCTCGCCGCGGCCGGCGTACACCTGCCGGTGGCGGCGAAGGGTGACCGGGCCGCGGCCCGGTTCGGGGCCCGGCCCGCGGCGTAGAGCCACCCGTCCCCGGGCTACTGCACCGTCGAGAGCAGGTAGCTGAGCAGGAAACCGGCCGCGGTGGCCAGCGCCGCCGCCGGACCGCCCTTCTCGTACGCCTCGGGCATCAGCGTGTCGGTCAGCGACGCCACCACCGCCCCGGCCGCGAACGCCAGCGGCAGCGAGACACCGGCGCCGTCGACGCCGGCGAGCGCACCCCGTCCGACCACCACCGCGAGCGCGAGCAGGACGGCGGCGGCGGTCCAGGTCCCGAGGACGAACCCGACGGACCGGCCCTGCTCACGCATTGACGCCGCACCGACCAGCGACTCGGGCAGGTTGGACAGGAAGATGGCGACGAGCAGCACCAGGCCGGCGCCTTCGCCACCGGCGAGCGCCACGCCGAGGGCGAGGTTCTCCGGCACGCCGTCGAGGGTCACCGCGGCGAGCAGCGCCAGCCCGGCCGCGGCGCCCGCGCCGGAGGCCGAGGCCGTGGGCTCGCTGCTGGCCGCGTCGGTGTCCAGCTTCGCCGACCCCGCTGCCGGCGCGGCGGCCTGCACCCGCCGGTCCAGCCAGGCGCTGACCAGGGTGAAGACCGTCGCACCGATGGCGAAGCCGATCGCCGCCGGCACCGCGCCACCTTTGCGGTACGAGTCCTCGAACAGCTCGAACGCGAGCGCAGTGATGAGCGACCCGGCGGCGAAGGCGAGCAGCATGGCCAGCAGCCGTTGCGGCAGCTTGAACCGCACCCCTACCAGCGCGCCCAGCACCAGAGCGGTGGACGCGATGACGCCGAACACGGCAGCGCGGGTCATGCCTGCACACCCCCATTGCGGGTCGCCACGAGGTCGCGTACCTCGGCGTAGCGGGCGCGTACCTGGGGCGCCGCCGGTGCCTGGTAGCGCGTGGTGCGGGTGCTCTGCCAGGCCGGCGGGGCCGCGGCGGCGGTGTGCACCCAGGCGGCCTGGCGGGCTGCGCCGTCCGCGACGTACTCGCTGGGCTCGGGCACGTCGACCGGGACGCCGAGGATGCTCGGGGCGATCCGCCGGACCGCCTCGGCGGCCGCGCCCCCGCCGATGAGCAGGATCCGGTCGGGATGGGCACCGTGAGCGGCCAGGGCGTCAAGGCCGTCGGCGAGACCGCAGAGCATCCCCTCGACGGCGGCCCGGGCGAGGTGGGCGGCGCTGGCGGTGGCGAGCCGCAGGCCGTGCACCGCCCCGGTCGCGTCGGGCCGGTTCGGCGTGCGCTCGCCTTCGAGGTAGGGCACGACCACCAGGCCGCCGGCGCCGGGCTCGACGGTCAGCGCGAGCCGGGACAGCTCGGCGTGGTCGACGCGCAGCATCGCCGCCGTGGCGTCGAGCACCCGGGCGGCGTTGAGGGTGCACACGAGCGGCAGGAAGCGGCCGGTCGCGTCGGCGAAGCCGGCCACGGTGCCGGTGGCGTCGGCGGCGGGGACCGTGGTGACCGCGGTGACGACCCCCGACGTACCGATGGAGACGACGACGTCTCCGGGCCCGGCGCCGAGCCCGAGCGCGGCGGCCGCGTTGTCCCCGGTGCCCGGCCCGAGCAGGGTCCCGTCCCGGGTCCGGCCCGCCGGCTCGGCGGGCCCGAGGACGCGGGGCAGCAGCGCGTCCCGGCCGAACGCGAGCCGCAGCAGGTCGCGGCGGTAGGCACCGGTGCCGGCGGACCAGTAGCCGGTGCCGCTCGCGTCGCCCCGGTCGGTGACGAGCGCGTCGAGGCCGGGCGTGTCGGGGCCGGATGCGTCGGGGTCGCGCGCGCCGGCCAGCCGCCAGGTGAGCCAGTCGTGCGGCAGGCAGACCGCGGCGGTCCGGGTCGCGTGCTCCGGCTCGTGCTCGGCCAGCCAGCGCAGCTTGGCCACGGTGAACGAGGCGACCGGCACCAGGCCCACCGCCTGCGCCCAGGCCCGCGCGCCCGGCTCGCCGCCGCCGAGATCGGCGACCAGGCCGGCGGCGGAGCCGGCGGAGCGGGTGTCGTTCCACAGCAGGGCCGGCCGCACCACCGCGCCGGCGTCGTCCAGGCAGACCATGCCGTGCTGCTGGCCGGCGACGGCCACTGCGGCGACGTCGGCCAGGCCACCGGCGGCGGCGACGGCCCGGCCGAGGGCGTGCCGCCAGGCGTCGGGGTGGACCTCGGTGCCGTCGGGGTGAGCGGCCCGGCCGTGGCGCACCAGCGCGCCGGTGTCCGCGTCGCGCACGACGACCTTGCAGGACTGGGTGGACGAGTCCACCCCGGCGACGAGGACCACCGCTTACCGGGCGCCGATGGCGTGCTCGACCATGAGCTGGTTGAGCTGCGCGTAGCCGTACCCGCGGGCCCCGGCGGCGGCGACGTCGAACTCCTCGAAGGCTGACCGGTCGGCGAGCAGGTCGGCCAGTGACTCGCCGGCGGCGAGGGTGGGCTGGGACAGCTCGGCCGCCCGGCTCGCCGCCAGCGCCTGCTGGACGTCGGGGTCGGCCCGGAACGCCCGGGTGCGCTCCTTCAGCAGCAGGTAGGTGCGCATGTTGGCAGCCGCTGACACCCACACGCCGTCGATGTCCTCGGTCCGCGCCGGCTTGTAGTCGAAGTGCCGGGGCCCGTCGTACGCCGGGCCGCCGCCCGGCCCGCCGTTCTCCAGCAGGTCGACCAGGGTGAACGCGTCGAGCAGGTCACCGTGGCCGAAGACCAGGTCCTGGTCGAACTTTGGGCCGCGCTGGCCGTTGAGGTCGATGTGGAACAGCTTGCCCTGCCACAGCGCCTGGGCGATGCCGTGGGTGAAGTTGAGCCCGGCCATCTGCTCGTGGCCGACCTCG
>DASSUC010000276.1:0-4512 GCA_035707405.1 Micromonosporaceae bacterium
GGTCGGGCTGCAACGCACCGGCCGCATCATCACCAGCGCCGCGCTGCTGCTCGTCGTGGTGATCGTGTCCTTCGCCACCTCGCAGGTGCTGGTCGTGAAGATCATCGGCGTGGGACTGGCGCTGGCCATCCTGGTCGACGCCACCATCGTGCGGGCGCTGCTGATGCCGGCCACCATGCGCCTGCTGGGCCGGCTCAACTGGTGGGTGCCGGGGCCGCTGCGGCGGCTCTACGCCCGCTGGGGGATCAAGGAGGAGGCGGCGGCCCCGGAGCCGCTGGCCGCCCGTCCGGACCAGCCGGTCCCGTCCCCGGCCCGCTGATGTACAAACTGTTTGTACTACAAACTGTTTGTAGTACAAACAGTTTGTAGTACCGTCCGTGACCTGGCACCGGAGACCTTCCCCGACTGGGAGGCGGCGCTGCGGTTCGTGGTCCGCCTGGCCGACCGCACGCCGTTGCTCGTGGTCATCGACGAGGCACCCCGCCTGGCCGGCGGGCACACCGACTTCGCTGACACGGTCTCGGCCGTCTGGGAGAACCGGGTCAGCGACCAACGGCTCATGCTGGTGCTGTCGGGCTCCGCGGTGGCGGTGATGGAGCACATGCTCGGCCCCCAGGGAGGGCTGCACCGCCGCGCCGGCGTGGAGCGGCGGATGGACCCGTTTCCCCTCATCGACGCCCGCGCGTTCCAGCCCCGCCTGGCACCGGATGCCTTCATCGAGGCGTACGCGGCGTGCGGGGGGTATCCGCTGCACCTTCGCCGGTGGTCCGCCGCCCGGTCCACCGTGCAGAACCTGGACGAGCTGGCCTTCACCCCCGGCGGCCTGCTGCTGCGCGACGCCCCCGACATCATGTCCGAGGACCTCGACTGGCGCGGCGGGTATGAACGCGTGCTCATGGCCATGTCAGGTGGGGCGCGGCGCCGGTCCCGCATCGCCGGCAGGGCGCAGCAGCGGATCGACTACACATTGGACCGGCTGCGCCGGGCCGGGTATGTGCGGGTCGTCCGCCCGCTGGGCGCGGGCGGCTCGGCCGACGTGATGTACGAGATCGCCGACTGCTACCTGGCGTTCTGGTTCGCCGTCCTGCGCGACGATGCGGACCTCATCGAAGGCGGGCAGGGCGCGGCGGTGCGACAGCGCACCAAGGGGCGGTGGGAGACGCATCTGGCTCGGGTGTTCGAGGAGGCCGCGCGGGACCACGCCCAGCGTATGGTGCGCTCGGGTGTGCTTCCTGAGGAGACGGTCATCGGCCGCTGGTGGCGGGACGAGACCGCCGAGATCGATGTGCTCGGCCTTGCCGGAGCGGATCCGGTGCTGGTCGGCGAGTGCCGGTGGCAGGCCAAGCGCATCGTCGCACGCGACCTGGCCGAGCTCCGGCGTCGGGCGGCGCACCTGCCGCCGGTACGCGGCGACGCGACGTACGCGTTCTGGTCCCGCGGTGGCGCCGACGCCACGGTAGCCAGACATGCCGATGTCCGCATGTTCACCACGGCGGACATCCTCGACGGGGAGCACGCGGGTTGAGCCCATGGGGACCCCTCACCGACGTGCTCGTGTCGCTGTTCCGGCCGGGCGGCCCGATGGACCCGGCCGGGGCCGACCGCTCGTCCCGTCCTGGACGCGGCGTATGTGTCTTGGCAGGCTCAAGCATGGGAGGATGTCCGCGTGCCCACCACCGCGACCGTCAGGCTTGAGGCTCTGGAAGCCGAGGCGTTCCGCGCCCAGCACCACCAGGCGCAGGTAGCCGCTCGGCTGGACCACATCACGAACGCCCTCGGTGACCTGTCGCAGGACGGTCGCGCGGTCGCGCTTGATATCCGGGAGATCAGGACCGAGCTGACGGAGATCAGGACCGGGCTGGGGGAGGCCCGGACTGACCTCGCGGGCGTCAAGTCCGAGATGCGGCAGGGCCTCGCTTCGATCATGACCAAACTCGACGCACTCGGCAGCAACGGCTGAGACACTTCGACTACTTTCCGCAGTGGAAGATCAGCCAGCGGTGGCCAGACACCCCGATGTCTGCACGTTCACCACGGCGGGCGTCCTCGAACAGAAGCACCCGGTTGAGCCTACGGCTGGTTGAGCACCCGGACGCTATCTGCCTCGGCGGGGAGACGGCGGGGGAGAGGCGCCTCGCAGATCGGGAAGTCGACCGGCCTGCGGGTTAGTCCCGGGACGTGCTGGTCGAGCTCGCCGGGGGCGAAGCGGCACAGCTTGAGGGCCCACCACAGGGCGTCGCCGGGCTCACCGTCGAGCTTGTAGGAGCCGTCCGGCAGCAGGACCGCACAGCCGCCGGGCAGCGGGAGCAGGACGGCGAGGCAGGCGCCGGTGGCGACCTGCCAGAGCCGGGCGGTGTTGTCGTCGGAGGCGGTGGCCAGCAGGGTGCCGTCGGGGGAGAACGCCACCCCGTACACCGCGCTGGTGTGGCCTTGCAGGGTGGTGTGGTGCTGGCCGGTGGCGACCTGCCAGAGCCGGGCGGTGGTGTCGCCGGAGGCGGTGGCCAGCAGGGTGCCGTCGGGGGAGAACGCCACCCCGGACACCCGGCCGGTGTGGCCTTGCAGGACGCGTACCGTCCGGTCGTCGGCGCGGTCGACGATCTCGACTGCCGCATAGCGGCCGATCGCCATCAGCGTGCCGTCGGGGGAGAAGGCGACACAGGTGGCCGGCCCGCCGGGCGCCACCTGCCAGCTCGCGGCGTCCCAGGCCGGGTTCGCCGCCCGCCGCAGGCCGGTGGACCCGGCCGGCGCATCCGCGCCCGCCACGCCCAGCAGGGCGGCCCTGTCCCAGCGGCTGCCGTCCAGCCGCGCGTCGCGCAGGCTGCCGCCGGTCATCCGTACCCCGGTCAGGTCGGCGTCCCGCAGGTCCGCGCCGGTGAGGTCGACCCCGCGCAGGCGCATGCCGCGCAGGTCGGCGCCCTGCAGGTCGGCACCCTGCAGGTCGCGTCCGGTGAGGTCCTGCCCGCGCAGGTCGACGCCGGCCAGGTCCGGCCGCGGTCCCCACCCGGCTGCGGCGCCGGTCTCGGTGATCCGGGTGCTGACCGCGAGCGCGTTCTGCTTGGCCGCCGCGGAGGCCTGCGGGTCGCCGAGCACACTGGCTGCCCAGCCGCGGGCCGGCTCCCACCCGGCGAGGTCACAGAAGAAGTCCACCATCAGGGCCGACATCAGCCGCGCGCCGAGCTCCTCGCAGCGTCCACTATGGAGCAGCGCCTGGGCGGCCGCGTCCGCCACCAGCCACTCCATGATGGACTGGTGGACGAACGTGAACGTGGCGTCCTCGGTGCGCACCAGCAGGCTGCCCGAGCCGATCGCCTGCGTGGCCTGCTCGACGCTGTAGCCGCGCTCGGCGAGCCGGGTCAGGGTGGCCGAGACCTCCGCGGACAGGTCGCTCATCGGGATCGACAGCTGGGTGGCGGCCCACAGCCGCCTGGCCAGCGCGACGCAGGCGGCCAGCCGTTCCCGTTCGTCCAGCGACCGCAGGCCGTGCCGGTGGCGCTGCCGGTCGGCCTCGCCGACGAGCCAGAAGTCGACCAGCTCCCGGTAGAGCTCGGCGGCGCTGATCCGCCCCTCCCGCCGCTGGACGGCGCGCAGCCGGTCCTCGTCGAGCTTGGCGATGAAGGCGAGCATGCGCGGGTTGCGGGCCAGCCCGAGCAGGTCCTCGATCTCGCCGAGCAGGGCGAGCCTGGCCCGGGCTGCGGCGGTGTCCCCGGCGTAGAGCTTGGTCAGGAACTCCAGGATCTGCCCGGGGGTGAAGTCCTCCAGCACCACGACCCGGCTGCCGGCCAGGGCGGCCACCCGCTCGCCCAGCGCCGTGCGCACCTGGGCGGTCGACCGGAAATGCTGGGTACGGCTGGTCAGCACGACCTTGGCCCGGTCGGTGACCGACTCCAGCAGGGTGCGCAGGTAGTCGGCGGCGTTGTCGTAGCCGACCCGCAGCTCCAGCTCGTCGAAGCCGTCGAGGAGCAGGGCCAGCCGGCCGCTGCGGATCATGTAACGGAGCTTGCCGGGGCTGATGTCGTCGACCTGCTGGCGGATCAGGTGCTGGCCGAGCAGCTCGTCCAGGGACGGCGCCTTCTCCAGGCTGCGCAGCTCCACCAGCACCGGCAGCAGCCCGGGCAGCGACCCGGGCAGGGTCCGGGCCAGGTGGCGCAGCAGCGACGTCTTGCCCCGCCCGAAGTCGCCCAGCACCATCACCAGCCGGGCCGCCTGGGCACTCAGCCATGTGGTCACCTGTTCGTGCAGGTCGTCCTCGACGGGTCCGGCGGCGTCGCCGGTGATGACCCGGTAGCGCTGCGCCACGTACAGCTCGGCGGGGTAGATCCGGTCGCTGGCCAGCCGGGCGGCCTGCCGGTCGGCCAGCGGGCCGAGGTCGATCAGGCCCTGGTAGTCCACGAAGCTGCGCAGCCGCACGCCGTGGCGCTGGGCCTGCGTGACGAGGTCCTCCGGCGCGCGCCGGCCGGTGTGGACGAGCTCGGAGCGCACGTGCGGGTCGGCGGCGACGAACCTGGCGTGCAC
>DASSUC010000277.1:0-4987 GCA_035707405.1 Micromonosporaceae bacterium
GGCGGGCCAGCCGGTCACGTCCCGGGCCAGCTGCTCGAGCATTGCCGCGGTGCCCTTGCGGCGCCGGTAGCGGACCGTGTTGGCCACCTCGGCCCGCGGGGACGCCACCCGCGGCACCACCCCGTGCAGCGGGCGGTAGCCGACCAGGTCCCCGACGTACGGGGCGAGCCACTGCGCACAGGTCTCGACGAAAAGGTCGTCGTAGAACTGGTCCAGGCTCTCCTCGACCACGCCGACCTGCTCGGCGATGACCTCGACCAGCTCCCGCAGCGCACCGCCGGACTCCGCGTCGCGGACGCGGTAGACCGCGGGCAGCAGGGCGTAGAGCGCGTCGGCGTTCATGGGTGTACCCCCTCGCGGCACTCGCTCACGGCATCTCCACCAGCCAGTCGAACGGGTCCGCGGCGGCGGTGAGCAGCTCCGCGCCGACCGGCACCCCGGCCGCGGTGGCCGTGGCCCGGGCGGCGAGCAGCCGGTGCGCGAGCTTGCCGCCACCGGTGGGCCAGCCGGGCTCGGCCGGCACCGGCGGGGCCGCCCGGTAGAACCGGTCGATGTCGACCGCGACGACGCCGGGCACCCGGTGCGCCGCCGCGGCCAGCTCGGAGCGGTGGGCGGGCGCGGCAAAGTCGCGTACCGCGAAGCCGAACGCCCGGCCGACCTCCTCGGCCACGGCGGCCAGGACGGTCGCCGTGGTGTGGTCCGGGTCCACCCGCACCTTCAGCGCCGCCCGCAGGCTGGCCGGCCGGTGCGGCACCACGGCCACCGCGACCAGCGGGTCACCGTGGCCGCGCAGCGAGGTGACCAGCCGGGCGCACACGTCCGCGGGCACCGGCGCGCCACCGGCGGCGGCCACGGTCACCACGATGGTGCGCCCGCCGGGCAGGGTGAGCACGGTCGCGGACGCCTTGGCGACGCCCGTGAACGCCCGGGCGTAGTCGGCGTAGTCCAGCAGCGACACCGCCCGGCCCAGGGTGCGTACGGGCAGCGGGATCGCCTCCCGCGCGCCGTCCGGGGTCTCCGGGTCGGCGCCGCCGGTGGCGGGCACCGGGTTGGTCACCTTGGTCAGCCCCAGCGGCGGGTCCATCACCTGGCTGACCGCGCCGGCCGCCACGTTGCCGGCCAGGCCCAGCCCGCGGCGGTAGGTGGCCCGCACGTTCTGCTGGCCGGTCGGCAGCCGCGCGCCGCGCACGCCGTCGCCGAAGCCGGCCACCACCACCCCACGCTCGGTGTCACGGGTGACGAAGCTGCGCTCGTCCGGCCCGGCGGGGTAGAGCGAGGGCACCTCGTGCCACTCGACGTCGTTGACGCGCACCGACAAAGTGGACTCCGCACCGCTCGGGTCGGTGGAGGGCACGTACGTCACCGGAGCGTGCTTGAGCTCGAAGGCCTGGTGGGCCCGGGAGCCGTCACCGCTGCCCAGGACCTGGTGCACGGTCTCGCCGTGGGTGGCGGCGGCGACGTTGCCGTAGACCACGACGGTCTCCCGCCGGTAGGCCTCGACCAGGTCGGCGGTGAGGGTGAGCCGGGTCCCGCCGGCTTCAGCCTGCGCCTCGGCCAGGGTGACCGCCTCCACCCGCGGCTCGAAGCCCGCGTCCTGCCCAGCGACGAGCAGCGTGCGCCCGGGTGGCAGGTCGGCGACGGAGCCGTCGACGAGGATCTCGTCACCGGCCACAGCGGACGGGTCCGGTTCCTCGGCGAGTGGCAGCTTCTCGCTGACCGCGTGCACCACGGTCTCGCGCACCTTGCCGGCGAAGTCGGAGAGGTCGCCGTTGAGGCTCACCCGGGTCACCTTGCCGGAGATGCCGTAGTCGGCGCGGGACAGCTCGGTCACCGCGGTGACCAGGAAGTGCCGCTGGTACGGGCTGGCCGTGAGCACCACCCAGCTGCCGTAGCCGATGTCCGGGTGCGAGCCGTCGACGTCCACGGCACCGTCCACAGGCGACAGCTTCCAGCCCCAGTCGGTCGCGGTCGACGTGGAGTCCTTGAGCAGGTCGAACGGGGGCGCGTTGTACCCGAAGACGCTGAGCCGCTTGCGCATCGCGTAGACCTGCGGGTCGGCCGGCAGCTCGAGGTCGCTGACCTGAGGGAACCACTCGACGAACGTGCGGCCCGCATCCGGTTGCACGGTCACGCCGGTCACCGGCCGCGGGTCGGCCACGTCGAACGGGTCGGTCGGGTCCGCCGGCGGGACCGCGGTGAACAGCAGCATGTTCCCGCGGTGCAGGTTGTGCCCGGTCCCGGCGAGGTAGGCGGCGGTCGCGCCGACCCCGGTGCCGGTGCCGAGCGCGGTGGCGCGGGTCTGCCGGGGGCGCAGCGCGTTCCACTCCGGCCGGGCCAGCAGCGCCTGGCCCGTCTCGAAGGTCTGCGGCTGCTCGCCCGGGCCGGGGACGCTGCGCACGGCCAGGCCCGCCGGCAGCTCGACGCCGCCCGCTGCGAGGTAGGGCGCGGCCGGGAAGGCCTCGGCCGGGGTGCCGGTGGCCGCCGGGGCGGCCGGCGGCGGCTCGACGAAGAACGCCAGCTGGGTCGCTGCCGCCACGCCCGGCCGCAGCCGGTACGCCACAAGCCGGCCCAGCTCCTGCAACGAGGTACGGTCCACCGCGGTGCGCAGGTACGACTCCTGCGCCAGCCGCTCGGTGTAGAACGTGAGCACGTCGCAGAGGGTGGCGGTGGCGTCGAGCAGCGCCATGGTGAGGTCGCGCGGGTCCCGGGTGCGCAGCCCGGCCAGCGCCGGCCGGTCGGCCGAGGTGAGCGCCGCGGTGAGGCTCGCCAGGAACTGCGGGTGCGTGCCGACCCGGTACGCCAGCTCCGGCAGGCCCGCGCGCTGCTGCACGGCCTGCGGGGTGGCCGCGGTGACCCCGGCGCAGCAGCCGCAGCCACAGTCGCGCCCGCCGGCGCATCCATCACTCATTTACCACCCCCGAGGCTCAGCGTGAGCACCCCGCGCTCGGGGAAGCTCGGGTTGTTGTCCAGCCGGGCGATCTCCAGCCGGCCCATCGCCAGCATCCCCTTGGCCAGGTTGGCCAGGTTCGCCGAGCCGGTCTGGCCCCGGCGGCCGAACGTGTGCACCTCCACCGACGCCACACCCGGCACCGACTGCGCGGCGGCCAGCACCGGGCTGAGGTAGACCGGCTGGCCGAAGGTGAAGCTGTCCGGGTGGAACAGCGCTGGCCGCCCACCCGGCAGCAGCCCGCTGCCGAGCACCGCAAGCAGGTCGCGGCGCACCGCGGCGCGGAAGTGCTCCGGGTGCACGCACACGTGCAGCCCGAGGTCGAGCGCGACGTACGCCGGCCCGTCCACCTCCAGGTCGTACCCTGCCATCCGGTAGCGCTCCAGGTGGCCCCGCAGCTCGGTCTCGAGCCCGGGTGTCACCTCGCCGCCGCCGAGCGGGTCGACGGTGACGAAGACCGTGTGCCAGCTGCCGGTCCAGCGGAACGTGGCCGCCGCCCGCTGCACCCGCGGGTGGCGCTGGGCCACCTCGGCGTAGTCAGCCTCGGTCACCGCCCGCTCCTGCACGCTGAACGCCTCGGGCGCGTCGCGGCGCACGTCCTCGGCGCGCTCCGGGTCCACCCCACCAGCCGCGGGCAGTGGGTTGCGCACCCACGACACCCGGCCGTCGAGCGTGGCCACGTGCGCCAGGGACTCGGCGCCGACGTTGCCGGCCACCCCGTTGCCGACCCGGTAGCGTGCGGTGAACGCGGTCTGCGCGGCCGGCCGGCGGCCGTGCACGCCATCGCCGAAGCGCACCCGGGCGGTGCCGTCGTGCTCGGTCTCCAGCACCAGCTCGGCCGCTTCCGGCCCGCTGGCGAGCAGGTCGGCCCGGGGCAGCCACGCGTCGGTGACCGGGCCGAGCGCTCCACTGAGGACCACTGCCGGCCGGGCGAGCCGGGGCGTGGCGGCGGTGACCGCGCTCGCCGCCGCCGGCCGCCCGCGCACCACCAGCTGGCCGGCGTCGGCGGTCACCCGTACCACGGTGGCGCCGTCGCTGACCGACCACTCCCCGTCGCCGCCGGCGACTATGGCCGGACCGGCCGGGAACAGGACGCCGTGCCCGGCCAGCCAGTCGTGCACACCGGTGGAGAAGGTGCGGGCGGCCAGGTCGGCCAGCAGCGCCGGGGTCGCCGTGCTGGAGAAGAGCACCGGCGCGGTGACGTCCACGGTGTGGGTGACCGGCCCGCGGGCGAGTGCGGGGCGGAACCGGACCGGCACCGGCACCGCGGGGGTGTCCTGGCACGGCGGCGCACCGCCGGCCGCCGCGTACACCCGGGTTGCCGCGGGCACCACGCCGAGATCCTCGCCGGTGATGGTGGCCCCGTGGTCGGCCACCACGATGTTGCCCCAGGCGACGCCGACCGCAAGATACGTGGCGTCGGCGTCGCCGGTGGCCGGCAGGGTGGCCGACACGCACAGCGGGAACGGCAGCGCGTCCGCCGCATCCCACTCGATCCGGGTGACGTCAACCTCGTCGTCGTCGGGCGGGTCGTCGAAGAGCCCGCCGGACGGGTCCTCCCCCGGCACCACCGCGGTCAGCCGCACCGGCCACCGGTGCGCCACGTCGGCGTCCTCCGGCCGGCCCGTGGTCGGGCTCATGGTCTCGGCGAGCACCAGCAGGTCGCCCGCCTTGAGGTTGGGGTGGTGCCCGCGCAGGGTCGCGCCGCACGCCCCGCGGGGCAGGCAACAGTCCCGGTCGCCCCAGGTGTAGAAGGGCAGCGCGTCGTGGCCGGGGTAGAGCACCGCCGGCTGCGCCGTCTCGAAGACCACGGCGCCCGCCGCCAGCGCGGCCCGGTGCTCGGCGCCGCCGGGCACGACCCGGTCCGGCACCCCGGCGGTACGGGTGAGCAGCGGCGTGCCCGCCGGCAGGGCCACCCCGCCCGTGGTCACGCCGACGCGTACCAGGGCCCGGGCGGCGCAGCCCTCGTGCACCAGGTAGTCCACCAGCCGGGCGTGCCGGCGCAGCGAGACCCGGCTGCGGGCGGTGCCCAGGAACGCC
>DASSUC010000278.1:0-58345 GCA_035707405.1 Micromonosporaceae bacterium
GTCCTCGCAGAGCTCCAGGTAGATCACCTTCGGCTGCTTCTCGCGCAGCCGGCGCACCATCGCCAGGGCCGAGGCCGGCGAGTGGTGGCACACCGGGAAGATCTCCAGCGCCTCGCCGAGCGCGCGGTCGACGTCGTCGACGATCCCGGACAGGATGCCCGACAGGGCGCCGGGGCTGCCGGCGAAGGCGGCGGCCGCATCGGTCAGCTGCTCGCGCAGGGCGGCGAACGGGCCGGGCGGCGCCGCGGGCGGGTGCGTCATGACAGGGTGGCGATCGCCTGACGGCCGCCGTCGAGGAAGCCCGCCCACTCCCCGCCGTCCTGCTTGGCCCGCGGCTCGACGACGCCGTGCAGGTATTTGTTGAGGATCGCCAGGTCCTCCGGGCTGCGCCGGGCCAGCGAGCCCACCAGCGAGCCGGCGAGGGTCTGCACGCGCAGGGCCCGGTCGCCGAAGAACTGGCTGTGCAGGATCGCGTCCTCCAGCACGCCGATCTGCTCCGCGGTGGACAGCGCCGACTCCAGCCGCTCGTCGTCGCTGGCCGCCGCAGCGGCGGCGGCCCGCAGGTCAGCGAAGCTCTGCAGCAGGATGTCCAGCAGCGTCGGCGGCACGTCCAGCTCGATACTGTGCCGGCGCAGCAGCTCCTCGGTCCGGAAGCGGACGATCTCCGCCTCGCTGCGCTTGTTCGTCACCACCGGGATCCGGACGAAGTTGAACCGCCGTTTCAGGGCCGAGGAAAGATCGTTGACGCCGCGGTCGCGGCTGTTGGCCGTGGCGATGATGGAGAAGCCCGGCCGGGCGAAGACGATGTTGTCGTCGTCCAGCTCCGGGATTGACACGTACTTCTCGGAGAGGATCGAGATCAGCGCGTCCTGCACGTCGCTGGTCGAGCGGGTCAGCTCCTCGAAGCGGCCGACCACCCCCAGCTCCATGGCGGTCATGATCGGCGAAGGGATCATCGACTCCCGGGACTGGCCCTTCGCGATCACCATCGAGACGTTCCACGAGTATTTGATGTGGTCCTCGGTGGTGCCGGCGGTGCCCTGCACGACCAGGGTCGAGCTGCGGCAGATGGCCGCGGCGAGCAGCTCGGCGAGCCAGCTCTTGCCGGTCCCCGGGTCGCCGATCAGCAGCAGGCCCCGGTCCGAGGCGAGGGTGACGATGCTGCGCTCGACGAAGCTGCGGTCACCGAACCACTTCTGCCCGACCTCCCGGTCGAGCCCGTCCGCCCGCTCGGAGCCGAGCACGAACAGCCGCACCATCCGGGGGCTGAGCCGCCAGGAGAACGGCTTCGGGCCGGTGTCGACCGACTCCAGCCAGTCAAGCTCGTCCGCGTACTTGACCTCGGCGGGTGCGCGCAGCATCTCGGACATCGACGATCTCCTAGGTGAGGAAGCTCTTGAGCTCGTGTACGAGCTTGCGGATGTGGCCCGAGACCACGGGCGTGCCCAGGTCCTTGAAGCGCTGCCGGAACCACGGGTTGACGCTCTGCTGACCGGAGCTGCTCACCGACCCGACCGGGATGAACCGTACGCCGGAGCGGTGCACCGCCTCGATGCCGTCGAACAGCGGCTGGGAGCGGTCGAACTCGTAGAAGTCCGAGATCCACACCATGACCGTGTTGCGCGGCTCGGTGATCTTCGGCCGGGCCAGCGCCATCGCGACCGGCCCGTCGTTGCCGCCCCCAAGGTTGGTACGCAGCAGCACCTCGAACGGGTCGTGCACCCAGGGGGTCAGGTCCAGCGCCCGGGTGTCGTACGCGATCAGGTGCACGTCCACCTTTGGCAGGCCGGCGAAGATCGACGCGAGGATGGTGCAGTTGACCATCGAGTCCACCATGGAGCCCGACTGGTCGACCACCACGATCAACCGGGCCGGTGTGGTGCGCCTCGCGGTCTGCCGGTAGAACAGCCGGTCCACGTAGAGCCGCTGGTCCTGCGGGCTCCAGTTGGGCAGGTTCTTCCAGATCGTGCGGTCGAGGTCGAGGTTGCGGAACACCCGCTTCGGCGGCACCGACCGGTCGACCGTGCCCACGCTGGCCTGCTCGACCTGGGTGCGCAGCACCTGCGCGACCTCGTCGACGAACCGGCGGATCAGCGCCTTGGCGTTGGCGAGCGCGACCCCGGACAGGTTGGCCTTGTCCCGCAGCAGCTGCTCGACCAGTGACATGCTCGGCGTCAGCCGGCTGGCCAGCGCCGGGTCGGCCAGCACCTCCCGCAGGTGCATCCGGCGGACCAGGTCGCCCTCCAGCCCGGCCAGGACACCGCCCAGCCCGCCGGCCCCGTCCTGGCCGGGCTGGCGGCGCAGCTGCCCCGGCTCGGCGCCGAGCGCCTGCTCGAACCAGCCGGCGTCGGACTGCCAGCGGGCCAGCTGGGTGGCGGTGACGCTGCCCGACCCGGTGGCGAAGACGTTGAGCAGGAGCTTGGACACCAGGGCGGCGCGGCGCACCTCGGCCTCCCCCGGCCGCGGCGACCCGGCGTCCCCGGCCGGTCCGTCGTCCGGCGGTGCCAGCAGGCCGCGCAGCTCGTCGGCGAGCGCCGGGAAGCGCTGGACGACGGTGTCCACCGACACGGCCGGGTCCAGCAGCGCCGCCGGAAGGCCGAGGTCGTCGACGACCGCCATGCTCGCGGCCTCCAGGGACGGCTGCTCTTCGGGGTCGAACAGCCGTGCCAGCAGGCGCCAGTAGAGCACCTGACGGCGGTTGGCGTTGGCGTCGGCGGCTGCGCCGCCGCCGCGCGGCTGGCCCGGTGCGGTCATCGGCTGGCCCGGTGCGGTCATCGGCGCAGCAGCCGTCCGGCTCGCTCGCGCAGCACGGCGACCGCGTCACCCGCCTGGGCCTTCACGACCTTCGGGTCGGTCGGGCCCTGCGCCCAGTCCCCGTTGTGCACGCCCACCAGCTTGCGCTTGACCGTGGCCTGGACCGCGAGCGGCTGCACCAGCCAGCGGCCGGCCTCCCACCGGAGGAGACCCAGGCAGGCCGAGGAGGCCGCGACCAGCTCCGCGGTGAGCGGCCCGCACGTGGGCAACCGGTCCACGTCGACCGCAACGGTGTGGCCGCCCAGCTCGAAGCTGACCGGGCCGTCGGCGGTGCGGACCGCGTACCCCTCCAGCAGCACGGGCTCGGCGATGCCGACCGGATGCCGGTCCAGCGGCGGCAGCTGCGCCGCCACCGCGCCGGCCAGCTGGACCCGGGCGGTGGCGAACGGGTCGGCCGGCTCCCCCGGGCGGGCCTGGTCGTCGCGCCACAGCAGGTCACCGCCGTGCAGCGGCATGTCGGTCACGTGCAGGCTGCGCTGCTCGGCCAGCGCCCGCAGCAGGGTGGGCGCGGGCAGCAGCCGCCACAGCGCCGGCCCGACGATGGTGTCCACCTTCGCGGCGGCGACGCTGGCGCGTACGAGCCGGGCCGGGACGCCCCCGGTGGTCTCCAGGACGCCGTGGACCTGGACCTGGACGGCGGTGCCGTGCTCGTGCACGTCGACGCCGAGGACCAGCAGCCGCCCGGACACCGGTTCGCCGCCGTGGGCGGCCATGTCGTCGCCGGCCTCGGCCAGCAGCACGGCGCGGGCCCACAGGTCGGCCCACCGCCGCGCCGGCACGGCCGGCATCGTGGCGACCGGGCAGGACGCGCGCAGCTCGGCGGCGAGACCGTCGAGCAGCACGGCCAGCCGGCGCAGGCCCGGCACCGCCAGCGCCGCCTCGATCGGCTGCCCTGCGGCGGCGACCAGGTCGTGGTCGACGCCCCGCCAACCGGTGACCGCCAGCTCGTGCAGCCAGGACCGGCAGGCGGCCAGCGCGTTCGCCGCACCCGCCGGCGGCGTCCCGACCGGCGGCGCCCCCACCGGCGGCGCCGGCTGCCACGCGCGGCGGTCCCGCCCGAGGACCGCGTCGAAGCGGGCGACCAGGGCGTCGTACACCGCGCCGAGCAGCGCGACCCGCGCCCCGGCGAGGACGACCAGGTGCTCACCGGCGACCGAGCCGGCGGTGAGCTTGCCGACCGCCTCGGTCACCCGGTCGCCGAGCGGGGTGGCGGCCACCGCGCCGGCCACGCCGGCCAGGGCCGCGGCCGGCTCCTCGCCGACCCGCGCGAAGCCGTGCACCAACACGTCGTCGAGACCGGACACCAGGTCGAGCGCCTGCCCCACCCCGGCCGGTGCGCCGTCGAGCAGCTCGGCGAGCTGCGTACCCAGCATCTGAAGACCCGCCCTTGACGAAGGGAAATGGACCGACGACCGCGCCGGCTATTTCTATCCCATCGGGATCTTGGCGTCGTCGCCGGCCACGCCGCCGTCCCGACCCGCATCATGGACCACCGGTACGACACAGGAGCCGCCCAGGGGCCACAAGCTCTACGACAGGCGGTGAACGGCAGCGCTCACCCGTACGAGCGAACCACCGCCCCGGTGGTCACCGTGGTTTGGCCTGCTGTTGCCTCTCCGTGGCACAGTGTGAACACATGAGCGACGATCACGTTCCCTCTCTGATCTCGGACGATGAGTGGGACCGCGTTGTCGCCCTGCTCCCCGAGTGCGGACCGCGGATGGAGGAGCTGGTCCGCAGCGCCCTCCAGAGCCGTGGGCTGCACCCGCACACCGTCACGCACCGGGTGAAGCGACGGGAGAGCGCCGTCCGCAAGATCGAGCGCAAGGCCCGCGCGGACTACTCGTTGTCAGACATCACCGACCTGCTCGGCGTACGGGTGATCACGTACTTCAACTACGACGTGGACCAGGTCGCCGAGATCATCGAGCAGGAGTTCACGGTCGACCGGGCCAACTCGGTGGACAAGCGGACCAGCCTCGACCCGGACCGGTTCGGCTACCTGTCCCTGCACTACGTCGTCGGCCTCAGCGACAGCCGCCGCCGGCTGCCGGAGTACAAGAAGTTCGACAAGGTCAGGTTCGAGGTCCAGATCCGGTCGATCCTGCAGCACGCCTGGGCGGAGATCGAGCACGACCTGGGATACAAGAGCAAGCACGCCATCCCCGCCCCGCTGCGTCGCCGGTTCTCCCGGCTCGCCGGGCTGCTCGAGCTCGCCGACGAGGAGTTCGCCCACATCCGGGACAGCCTCAAGGAGTACGCGGCGGAGGTCAACGTCGCGATCCGCGACAACGCGCTCAACGTGCCGATCGACCGGGACTCGGTCGAGGCGTACATCCGCGAGTCGCCGCGGCTGGCAGAGCTCGAGGACCGGCTCGCCGGGTCACTGGCGACCACCCGGGCGCCGCAGCTCAACCCCAGGTACGCCGAGGCACGCGCCAGTGAGATGCAGGCCGTCGGGTTCCGCAACCTCAACGACGTGGACCACGCGCTGGCCCGCGACGGGGAGTTCCTCTGGCGCTTCGTCCGCAACTGGTTTGAGTCCCGCGAGCGCAACCGCCGCCGGCAGCGACGCCCGCTGAACAGTGGGGTGCTCCTGCTCTACCTGGCGATTCATGGGGCGGTGCAGCGGGAGCCGGCAGACGCCGCGGCGCTGCTGGACCGGCTGGGCGTCGGGGCGGACCTGCTCGACCAGCTACGGGCCGAGCTGCTGCGCGCCCAGCAGGAGGCCTCGGTCAGCTGACCTCACCGCGGCCGGTCGGGGTCCGGGAGGCCGACGCTCAGGTCGAGCGCGACGACGCCGCAGTCGTACCCGATGAACAGCCGGGGGCCCAGTGCCGTGAGCGCCCGGGCGGGCAGGTCCAGGCGCAGCGTGTCGAGCAGGGCCGGCGTGAAGGGGTCCCACAGCAGCACGGTGGCGTCCGTGGCGGCCGTCACGAGCAAGGGGTCCGCGTCCGGGCGGTGGAGCGGCGTCATGGCGACGACCGGTTGGCAGTGGCCCACCAGCGGTGCGCCGACGAGCTGGGCGGTGGTGGTGTCCCACAGCCGGACCACGCCGTCATCACCGCCGGTGGCCAGCAGCAGCCGTCCGTCGCGGCGTCGTACCAGTGCCAGCGCGCGGCAGGGCAGCCGGATCGCCGGCAGCGTGCTCGCCGGCTGCCCGCCGGTCGGGTACCACAGCCGCACCTCACGGTCCCGGCTCGCCGAGGCGACAACGGCTGTCCCGTCCCGGGTCCGGTCCGCGACGACCGCGGTGACCGCACCGCCGTGCCGGGTGAACGCGGCGCCGACCGCCCGGCCCGTGGCCGGGTCCCACACCCGTACGGTCGTGTCGGAGCTACCGCTCACGAACAGCCCCCGCCCGGTCGGGCCGGCCAGCGCGGCGAGCGCGGTGACCCGGTCCGTGTGACCGGCCAGCGGCCGGGTGCTGGCGGGGCCGGCGTGTGGGCTCCAGACCCACACGTTGCTCTCGTCACCGCCGACCGCGACGAGGGTCGAGCCGTCCGGCCCGGTGGTCGTGGCGACGCAGGTGACCGGGAACGGCACCCGCAGCGTGGGCCCCGCCCCGCCGGCCTGCGCCGGGGCGCGCAGCCGGACGGTCCCGGCGGCACCACCGACCACCAGCGCGCCGGGGACCGCGGCGACCGCGCTCACCGGGCTGGTGACCTGGTCGCCTCCTGCGCCGGGCGGTCGGGCCAGCGCCGGGGCCCATAACCGGACGGTACGGTCGTCGCCGCCGCTGGCGACCACCGTCCGCCCGTTCGGCAGGTGCACCGTGGCGAGCGCCCGGATCGACCCGCTGTGCCCGGTCAACGGGGTGCCCACCGGTGCGCCGGTGACGGCGTCCCACAGCCGGATCGTGGCATCATTACCCGCGGTCGCGACGAGGTTGCTGGCAGCCGCGACGGGCCGCCGGCCGTCCGGCGGCGACACCGTCACCGCGGCGTTCACCCAGTCGGCGTGCCCGGTCGACCGCCGCACGGGCGACCCGCCGGCCCCCACCGTCCAGTGCGCCACGGTCGACTGGTTCCCCACCGCGGTGAGCACCGCCTGCCCGCCGCCAGCCGCCCCGGCGCACAGCGCGGTGACCCGGCCCACCAGGCTCGGCACCAGGCTGTGCAGCTGCCGCCCGTCGGCCAGGTCCCACAGCTCGACGCTGCCGTCACGGCCGCCGACGGCGAGCACCGGACCGTCCGCCGCCGGCACGGCGCAGACCGCGGTGGCCTCACCCCGGCGCGGCAGGGCGCCGGCCGCGGTGCCGTCAGGGTGCCACCAGCGCAGCGTCCCATCCCGGTCCACGGTGACGAAGGCCGGCGCACCCGGGGCCAGCTCGATGACGCCGAGCGCGGTGACCGGCCGGTCGGTCGAGCCGAGCTGCCCGGCCAACGCGCCGGTGACCGGGTCCCAGAGCCGGACGGTGCCGTCGGCGCAGTGGCAGGCGAGCACCGTACGGCCGGCGGTGCGGGCGGCGGCGAGCCCGCGCACCGACCCGCCGGGTGTGCTGACCGGCGGCCCCGCGGGCTGGCCGGAGGTCGGGTCCCAGAGCCGGACGGTGCGGTCGCTGCCGCCGGTGGCGAGCAGCACGCGCCCGTCCGGCACGGGTACCGGTGCCGCGGCGGTCACCACGCCACGGTGGCCGGTGACCACCACGCTCAGCGGGTCCTGGCGCAGCTCCGCCCAGCCCCATCGCCAGCAGGGCGTCACCGGTCCCCGGACGCCCCGGTCCGGGCCGGAGTAACGGGCGGTGGCCAGCATCCGGACCGCGGCACGGCGGCCGGGGTCGATGCGGCACAGGGTGTGCCGCGCCGCGGCGACGCCGGTGACCTCCGCCGGCAGGTCCGCCTCCCCGAACGCGCGGCGCAGCACCGCCGCCGCCAGGGCGTTGGGGTCCACCCGGTCCAGCACCCTGGGCGCCGCCGCCAGGTCATGCCAGACGTTCCCATGGGCGACGTGCTCCACGAGGTGCCGCGCGAGGTACGGGCTGTCCCGTACCGCCGGCTCCCGCTGTGCCGCGTCGAGCAGTGCCCCCGCCACCAGGCGGTGGCGTTGCCGGACCGGGTCGTCCGCGCCGGCCGGCACCGAGGACTCCAGGTAGTAGTCGCGCAGGGTGCGGTGGGCCAGCCGGTAGACGCTGCGACCGTCCTGGGAGTCCAGCATGACGTACGGCGCCGCGGCGGTGAGCAGCACGTCGATCTGCCGGTCGAGCTCGGCCTCCACCTCGCCGGGGGACGCGTCGGTGGCGCCGGCGAACGCACGTGCCGCGGCCGCCCAGACGCCGCCCGCCCGCGGCAGGCCACGTCCCCGCGCGGTGCCCAGCGCCTCCAGCAACGGCGTCGCGTGCGGCACCGCCGCCGCCAGCCGCACCGCCGCCGCGGCGATCATGCTCCGGTGGTCGGCGGCGAGCAGGCGTACCAGGTCCGCCCGGCCCGCCGGGGTGACCAGCCGCGGCTGGGCGAGCAGCTCGTTCACGACGAAGTGGGCGAAGAGGAACGGCCGCCGCGTGTCCGCCACGCACATGGCGATCTCGGTGATGGCGTACGGGTCGGGGTCGTCCAGCTGGCCGCTGCGGGCGGCGCCGGTCAGCCGCTGGCGGACGTACTCGACGACGGCGACCCGGTCGTGGGTCAGGTGCCGGACCTCGGTCGTCGCGTCGCTGCCGAGCGCGTCCAGCAGGTCCGTCGCCGCGACCGGCCGGTCCACGTCGTCCCGGGTGGACCGGCGGGTGCCGACGAGCACCCGCACCTGCGGCAGTACGGCGATCTGCCGCAGCACCGACGCGGCGATGGCGAACGCCTCCTGCGCCTCGTCCAGCGCGTCCGCGAGCACCGTGAACCGGGTGGCCCGTCCGGCGAGCCGCTCGACGAGCCGGTCGACGTTGCGGCCGGACTCGGCGGTCGGGTCCGCCGCGCCCAGCCCGCAGGCGCGCCCGATGCGGTCGACGACGTCGTCGGCGGTCAGCCCGGTCAGGTGGACGACCACGTCGAAGACGCCCTCGGGATGGGTCTCGTCGGCAGGCAGCAGCGGCTGGCTGTCCCGGCGGTCGAGCAGCAGGCGCAGCTCGCGGTTGGTCTGGACGAGGATGTTGCCCAGCAGCGCCGACTTCCCGCAGCCGGCCGGCCCGGTCACCACGAACATGCCGTTGGGCTGCTCCCGCAGCCAGCGCAGGATCCTCGCCCGGTCGTCGCGCCGGCCGACGAAGTACCAGGCGAGCTCCTTCAGCTCGCCGCCCTGGACGCTGGTCACCACCCGCAGGTCCCCGAGGGCCGCCTTGAGCATGGCGTAGGTGTCCAGCGGTACGGTCGCGGTCGTCCCGGCGAGGTGCCGGCGGCGGATCGGTGGCAGCCCGTGCATGCCGATGGTGATGGCGCGTCCCGCATGCAGCTGGTTGGCCACCCGCCGGACCAGGTCCTCGACGTCGATGGCCTTGTCGTTGATGGTGTACGACTGCAGCGCAGTGTCCAGCGCCCGGCGGAACTGGCCGGCGTAGCTGGCGCCCGCCCCGCCGACCGGCAGGACCGCCAACCGGTCCGGTGCGTCGTCCGTCGGCAGCGCCTTGAGCAGGACCTGCGCAAAGGTGCCGGCGCCGCAGGCCTCGATGACGACGATGGTCCACTCGTCGGTGCCGGTGCCCCGCCGGTGCCACTGGCTGGCGATCGCGTCGACGAGGTTCTCCGGCTTGAACCCGCGGTACCGGATGGGGTTGCCGGTCTCCTGGGTCGCCAGCCACGCGTCACCGGCGACGGTCTCGCCGTGCCCCAGCCAGACCACCACCGAGCTGCGCGGTGCCGGGTGCCGGGCCCAGTCCGACAGGCGCCGGGTCACCGCCGCCATGGTGCGGTCGCGCGGCTCGACGTCCCAGGTGAGCTCCTGGCCGCCCAGCTGCCCGAGCAGCCGGACGATCTCCGCCACGTCCTCCTCGATGCCGGGGACCGGCTCGTGGTGCGCGTAGTCGCTGATGGGGATCGGCACGACCACGAAGCCCGGGTGGTCCGGCTCCACCACGAGGTCAGCCCGTCCGGTGCGGGCCGGCCGCTGGCGCCAGGTCAGCCGCTGGCACGGCGAGGAGCAGCTGGCTCACCGCCGAGTACCCGCCGCCCTTGGCCTCGACCCGGTAGATGCCCGGTCGGGGCAGCCGGACCCGGGCGCGCGCCACGCCGTCCCCGGGGCTCAGCCGGGGCGGCGGCAGGGCGGTGTTCGTGCCGACCTCGACGACGCGGCAGGCGACCGCCGAGAAGTCGGGCACCGCCACCAGGATCTCGGTCTCGACGTCGACGGCGGCGACGTCGGGCACCTGGAGCCCGATCGGCAGCACGCCCGGCAGGGGCGGGCCGAGCGTGCCTTCGGTCAGCACGGCCCGTACGAACGCCACCGCCTCCTCGCTCCTGGCCAGCGCGACGTGCGTCTGCGGAACGTAGCTCGGCGGGTGTTCGCCGGCGACGGCGGACCTGCGGAACACCGTCGCGTCACCGGCGTGGTCGACGGTGGCCGCGCCACCGTCCTCGCACGTGTAGTACAGCGGCTCGACGGCGCCGTCGGTGATGCTCAGGCTCTGCATGGTCGGCTGGTCGACCCCGACGAACGGGCGCAGGGCGGGTCCGCCCGCCGGCCACGACCGCTCCGCGCCAGAAAGCGGGCCGGCCGCGAGCTCGGCGTCACCGCCGACGGCCGCGACGTCGGCGGGTGCCAGCCGCCGCGAGCCCGGGCCGTCGACCACGCAGCGGTAGGACGGGAGCAGGTCGTACAGCCCCGGCATGTCGCGCACCAGGTGCCGCAGCCGGGCCCGGGGCAGTGGCGGGGTGGCGCCGCGACCCGTGCCGAGGATGTGCACGGCCTTGACCGCACCGTAGAACGGCGTGCCGAGCGTCACCACAGTGCGGACCACCGGCGCGTCCGGACCCAGGCCAGCGACGAAGCGGCGGGCGACGAGGCCGCCCATCGAGTGCGCGACCAGGGACAGCCGGATGCTGTCGGGATCGTGGCGGCGCCCGCGCCAGTACTCGTGGCCGCGCCACTGCGCCAGGTGGCGCTCCGCGGCCGCGCGCAGCGCCGCCGCGTTGTGCCCGACGGACAGCCGCCAGTCGTACGGGAAGGGGAGCACCGCCGCGGGGTGCGCGGCCACCCGGCGGACCTCCGCGACCAGCCGGGTGTACGGCTCGACGCCGTGGAACACCGGGACCGCCGCGGTCGCCGCCAGCAGCCGCCGGGCCCTGACCCGGGTGGCCGCGCCGGCCCGTTCCTCGTCGGTGACGGCGAGCCGGCGCAGGGCACGCCCGGACGTCCACGCGCTGACATACCAGCTCGGGTCGGACACGCCCCACAGGACCTCGCCCGTGGCCGCGTCAACGAGCTCGCTGCCCATGATGCCGGGCAGCACGATCACGGCATCGGTGCAGCTCGGGCGTTCGACGACGGGGCCGGGGGGCACGCGGTCACATCTCGGGCGGCTCGATGTCGCACTCCGCGCGCAGCCCCCGCTCGATGCTGATCGTCTCCGGGTGGCTCGGCCCGAGCTTGCGGCGCATCGACTCGACGGTCTCCGCGCGCAGCTTGGCCGCCTCCTCGGCACGACCCGCGGTGGCCAGGTCAAGGGCGTGGTTCGCCGCGCAGAACAGGGTCAGCGGGTGCTCGGCGACCCGGACCCGGCGCGAGCGGTCCAGGACCTCGCCGGAGCGGGCCAGCGCCTCGGCGTGCCGGCCCGCCAGCACGAGGTTGTTCGTCATGTTGGCCGCGGAGCACAGCGCGTACGGGTGGTCCGCCCCGAGCCCCTGTTCGAGAGCCGTGTACGACCGGTCGTCGAGCGCCATGGCCTCGTCGTTGCGCCCGAGCGCGCGCAGCACGATGGCGAGGTTCGTCGCGCAGCCGAGGGTGAACGGATGGTCCGCGCCGAGGACGTCCCGGTATGTCTCGAGTGCCTCCTCGCCCAGCTGCCGGGCACGCTCCAGGGAGGCCTCGCGGTTGGCTGCGAGGCTGGGGTCGACGCCGATGGCCCGCAGGGTGTTGCACAGGGTCACCATGGCCGCGAGCGTGTGCTCGTGCCGCCGGGTGAGGCGCCGGCGGTGCAGCTCGTAGACCTTGCCGGCGTACTCCAGGGCCTGCCCGTGGTCGCCGGTCTTGCGCAGCAGGATCGCCATGTTGCGCCGGGCGAACAGCAGGTCGGTGTGGTCCTGCACGCCCATGCTGCGTTCGTACTCGGCGAGCTTCTCGCGCTGGAGCTCGAGGGCCTGCCGGTAGTGGCCCTGGCCGTAGAGGTCCCGGGCGAGCATGCGGTAGGAGAACAGGGTCCTGCGGTGGTCCGGCCGGTACACCGTCGACCGGTGCGCGATGTTGTTCTCGTCCAGCTCGCGGGCCTTGGTGAAGTTGCCGAGGAGCCGGTGGTCGACCGCGAGGTTGTTCTCCGCCTGCAGGGTCGACGGGTCGCTCTCCCCCAGGATCTCCTTGTGCCGCTCCCAGGTCGCCTCGTCCAGGGCCAGGGCCTGGGCGAAGGCGCCCTGGAGCCGGAGGTCGGCCGCGAAGCTCATGGCGGCGGCCATGGTGTGCGGGTGGTCCTCGCCGAGGGTCGCGCGCATCCGGTCCAGGGTGTCGCTGTCGAGCAGCCGGGCCTCGTCGTAGCGGCCCAGCGAGCGCAGGGCGTTGGCCAGGTGCCGGGCCGCGACCAGCGTCATCACGTCGTCGGCGCCGAGGCTGTCGCGCCAGGTGTCCACCGCCCGGCTGCCGAGCTTGCGGCTCTCCTCGTACTGCCCGATGTTGTAGAGGTAACGGACCAGGTCGAGGACGACCTGCCGGGCCTTGGCGTCCGGCGAGCAGATGATGCCGGACGGCTCCACATGCGGTGCGATCTGCGCCAGGTGCCGCCAGTTACGCGCCTTGTCGGGCTCTCCCGGGTTGGCCGCCGCCAGCAACGAGTGGGCGCTGCGCTCGTAGCGCGCCTTCTCCTCGACCGTGAGGTCGCTCGTGATGACCTCGGCGACCAGCCGGTGCACCGAGATGAAGTCGCGGTCGGCGTCGATCTGTGCGAGGGCGAACCGGCCCAGGTCGCCGACGGCGTGGCGCAGCAGCAGGTCATCGGGGAGGACCTGGTCGAGCGGCGGCGGCACGTCGGCCACCTTCCCCCGGCTGAGCATCGAGACGGCTATCTCGTGGGGGCTCGTGGTCGCCAGCACGGTGAGCAGCTGGGCCGCGGCGGGGGCGCGCTCGGCGAGCCGGCCCAGCGCCACCCGGAACGTCGCGGTGACCGATGCCTTGTAACCGGGGGCGACCCCCTCGTCCAGCACCTCGGCGGCCTGCCGGTCGAGCTGCTCAAGATACTCGTCGAGGGGCATGCCGGTCTGGGCGTGGAAGGCGGCGGCCTGCACCAGCGCCAGTGGCAGGTGGCCAAGCCGCTCGGCGAGCCGCTCGGCCTCGGCGCGGGTGATCCCCTTCCACCGCTGGGTCAGCAGCTGCACGCTCTCCTCGGCGGAGAACACGTCGACCTCTACGGCGCTGCGCTCGACCTCCCACTCCTTGCTGCGGGAGGTGACCAGCACATGCCCCCAGCCACCGGGCAGGTACTGCCGGACGGTGTCCGGGTCCTCGGCGTTGTCGAAGATCAGCAGCCATCGCCCGTACCGCGGGTCCTTGCGCAGCGCGTCGCGCGCGGCCTCGACGTTCTCGCTCGCGTCGGCCCGCTCCGGCAGCCCGAGCTTGCGGGCGAGCGACACGAACGACCGTACGATCGACAGCTCGTTCTCGGCCGGGATCCACCACACGAGCCGGTACTCCGACCGGAACCGGTACGCGTACTCCGTCGCCAGCTGGGTCTTGCCGACACCGCCGAGCCCGTAGAGCGCGCTCTGCAACACGGTCGGCACCAGGTCGTGCTGGTGCAGGCTGGCCCGCACCTTCTCGACGAGACCCTCCCGGCCGACGAAGTTGACGTTGTGCGGCGGCACACCGCCCCAGACCAACGGCTGCACGCCCGGTGACACGGCCGCGTTCGCCGTTATCCCATTGGTTTTCACGTCATCTCCCGAGGCGAGACCGTCATGGTCGAGTGGTGGTGCGGCGGGGCTGTCCTCCGGGTGCGGATCGGCGTGCGGGTCCGGCTGCGGCGGGTCCGCGGGCCTCGCCTCCTCCAGCTGGCCGCACAGGCCGATCACGTCGTCCTCCCGGCCGACGTCTTTCTGGATCTCCCCGATCAGCTGGTGCAGCTTGGTCTCCTGCTGGCCGCTGCTGGCGTGTGCCAGCAGCTCCAGCAGGATGAGCAGCGGCGGCGGCCCGCCGGAACCGGTCCCCAGCTCCTCGAGGCGCCGGCACGCGTCGGCGCCGTCGGCGACCTCGTCGACCGGGAACCGGATGAAACCCGCCAGCCAGGGCTCCCGCAGCCGGGACCGGACCAGATCGGGTGGTACGCCGGCGACGAGGCTGTCGAGCAGCTCCCGCTGCGCCGGACGCAGCATCGACCGCGGCAGCCACTCCGCGACCAGCCGCTCGAAGGCGTGCAGCCGTTCCCGCTCGGCGTCGTCGTCGGCCTGGCCCTCCAGCAGCATCTCGAGGACGTCGAGCAGGTCGTGGACGGCGTCGAACTCGATGCAGCGGTTGAGGACCTCGAGCACGCTGGGCACGGCCGCGTCACCGGTCGGGGCGAAGGCCGACCCGTGGAACCGGCTGAGCTCACGCAGCACATCCCGGCGGCGGGCGGGGTCGGCCACCGAGCCGACGGCCTTGAGCGCCTCGACCAGCTGCCGCTTCTCGCTCATCCTCAGCTCGCGGCGACCTTCAACGGTGCCGGTCGGGCTGGTGTCTGGCTCCCCGCTCACCGCCGTCCTCCCCGCACACCGGACGGTCGCGGATGCGACCACATCCCCATCCCTCACATCCCCATCCCGCGATCCCCATCCCCTACGCCCGCTTCGCTGAGCAGCCCGGTCGCCGGGCCTTGACAGACAGGCGCGCCGGTAGTCCTCACCATAGCGAAGTCCGCGACCTCCGGCGCACCGGCGGCGCCCCAATATGCCGACTGCCGACAAAACCCGCAACCGCATTGACGTATATTGTTAGGCTCACAGGCAGACCGCGGCACGCCGGAGGCGCCATGGACGAACTGGCCGAGGAAGACGGCGTTGGCCTGATCGACCTCACCGACATTTCCCTGACGGAGCTGCAGCACCGCGACGACTCGCCGTTCGCACACTGCCTGCGCCGCGTGGTTCACGAGCGGGAGCACCAGGACGAGCTGACCATGGTCGCCTTCGAGTCGGTTGCGTAGCGCCAGGCCGGGGCGGCACAGTGACCTACCACATTGCACATGAGGGCACAACCACTGAAGCGATCGACGACGCCGACCTGTGGTCCGGAAATACACTGAACGTGCCCGCATTACGCGCCACAGGTTGGCGCCCGGCACCCATCCGCGAGTTCATTCTCAAACTGGTCGGCAGATGTAACCTCGCCTGCCGTTACTGCTATGTGTACACCGCGCCGGACAGGTCCTGGCTGCGCCGGCCACAGCTCATGTCCGCGCCGACGCTGGCCGCGGCGAGCCGGCGGATCGGCCAGCACGCCGCCGAGCACGGGCTCCGGCGGGTACGGGTGGTGCTGCACGGCGGCGAGCCGCTGCTCGCCGGAGCGGCCGGCATCGAGCTGGCGGCGACCGCGGTACGCCGGCACGTGCCGGCCGGCGTCGAGCTGGACCTGCGGGTACAGACCAACGGCGTGCTCCTCGACGAGACTGTCCTGCGGACCCTGCACAAGCACCGGATCCGGGTGGGGGTGAGCCTCGACGGGGACGCGGACAGCCACGACCGGCACCGGGTGCGGGCCAACGGACGCGGCAGCTACGCGGAGACCGTGCGCGGGCTGCGGCTGCTGTGCCGCCCGGAGCACCGGGACCTGTTCGCGGGCCTGCTGTGCGTGGTGGACGCGGGCACCGACCCGCTCGCCGTCTACGAGGAGCTGCTGGCGTACGCGCCGCCGTCGGTCGACCTCCTACTGCCGCACGGTAACTGGTCCAGCCCGCCCCCGGGCCGCACGGCAGACCCCACCAGCACCCCGTACGCCGACTGGCTCATCACCGTGTTCGACCGCTGGTACGCCACCTCGCCCCGGCAGACCCGCGTGGTGATCTTCGAGGAGGTCATGAACCTGCTCCTCGGCGGGCACAGCCGCTGCGAGCAGGTCGGGCTGAGCCCGGTGGCCTTCCTCGTCATCGACACCGACGGCACCCTGCAACAGGTCGACACGCTCAAGTCCGCGTTCCCGGGCGCGCCGGACACCGGGCTGGACGTGTTCGCCCACCGGATCGACGCCGCCCTTGACCACCCGTCCGTCGCCGCGCGGCAGATCGGCCTGGCCGCTCTCGGCGCGACGTGCCGCGGCTGCCGCATCGTCCGCGTCTGTGGCGGCGGGCACTACACGCACCGCTACCGGCACGGTCACGGCTTCCGCCAGCCATCGGTGTACTGCGCGGACCTCACCGCCCTCATCGGTCACATCCGCCGGCGCCTGCACAGCGACCTGCGGCGGGTAGCCAGTTGACAGTGCATCGGCTGCCACCGGGGGCGTTCGGCGCCCTGGCGGCGGGGCAGGGCACACCCGCAGTGGTCAAGGCGTTGCTGGCGGCCCGGCGGAGCAGGCACCTGTTCCTGCTGCGCGGTGTGCTGGACCACCTGGCCGGCGTACCGCAGCCGCAGGCGCGCGCCTTCGAGGCCAACTACGCCGCGCTGGCGGCGGTGCAGCGGGTCGCGCCGTCAGCCGTTCGTACGGTCCTGGCCTACCCCCTCGTCGGCGCCTGGCTGGCCCATTGCCTCCGGCGGCTGCGCGGGGACGACGGGACCGCCACGCCGGTCGATGCCGACCTCGCGCATCTGGGCTCTGTCGCGGCGGCCGCGGCGGTCCGCGGCGGCACGGCGACGGCGGTCGTCGTGCCGGTGCGCGAGGGCACCGTCGCCCTGCCGACCCTCGGCCGGCTCCACCTCGGTGACCGGACCGGGGACGGCCTTGCCGCAATGTCCTACCAGGACGGACGGGTCACGTTCCCCGGGCGGGGACGGGCCCCGGTCAGGCTCGTGCCGCGGCAGGCCGACACGCCGGGCTGGGAGGCGCTGCGCCGGGCCGTGGTGACCGAGCGCGGGCTCACCCTCTGCGTTGACGTCGACGACGTCGACCCGTACCGCGACTGCGCGCGGCTCGGGGCCGCGCCGCGGCTGGGCGCCGGCGAATGGCGGGTCTGGCAGGACCGGCTGCGGTCGGCGTGGCGGGTGCTCGCCGTCGACCATCCGGACCAGGCCGCCGCCCTCGCCGCCGGCGTGGTGGCGCTGGTGCCGCTGACCCGGCCGGCGAGCGGGGAGTCGCGCAGCGCGACGCAGACCGACGCCGCCGCGACCGTGGCGTTGAGCCTGCCCGCGGACCCCTCGACCTTCGCGGTCACCCTGGTCCACGAGTTGCAGCACACGACGCTCAACCTGCTCCACGACCTGGTGCCGTTGCTGGTCCCCACCGGCGGGCGCCACTACTCGCCCTGGCGGCCGGACCCCCGGCCGCTCTGGGGGCTGCTGCACGGCACGTACGCGTTCCTCGGTGTGGCCCGGTTCTGGCGGGCGGAGGCCGCGGCCAGGCCGACACCCGCCGCACGCCTGGAGCTTGCCCGCTCGGTGCACGACGTCGGGGTCGGCCAGCGGGCCCTGCGGGAGTCCGGACGGCTGACCCCGGCCGGCGAGCGGCTGGTACGCGTCATCGGCGACACCGTCCGGCGGTGGGCGCCGGAGATAGACGACGATCTCCGGCGCCTCGCCGCCGACCTGAACGCCGACCACCACGCCACGTGGCGGCTGCGGAACCTGGCGGTCGACCCGCAGGCGGCAGCCGCGCTGGCCGCCGCCTGGCTGGCCGGGCAGCCCGACCCACCCGGCCCGCTGCCGGCCGCGCGGGTCGTCGCCGGACCCGCGCCGCGCCCCGCGAGCCCCCGGCTCCAGCTCGCCCGGCGCCTCGACGCCGGGCTGTCCACAGGAGACGGTGCTCTCGACGGGGTCTCAGCGAGCAACCTGCACCTGCTCCGCGGGGCCTACCAGCGTGCCGCAGCCGGGTACCTGGCGCACATCGCGAACGGCGCCGCGGTGCCGGACGCGTGGGCCGGCCTGGCGGTCGCCTGCGGTCGGCTCGCCGGCAGCCCAGGTCACGAGCTGCTCCACCGCCGGCCGGAGCTCGTGCACGCCGTCCACCGCTCGGCGGCGGCCGGCGGTCCGGGCGTCGACGTGCTGGCGCTCGCGTCCTGGCTGTCCCGTGGGGCAGGGTGACCGGGCAGGCGCGGGGTGACCGGGTGTCAGCCGCCCACCCGTGACGACGGGAACCAGTGCAGCTCCGGGATGGGGGTGGTGGTGCCCGGCAGCTCCAGGTAGGCGAGGTGGCGCAGGAACCGGCTGAACACCACCGCCGCCGGCGTCGGCTCGTGCCGGCCGTCCAGCCGGTCCAGCAGCTCGGCACCGGTGGCCACCCCGTCGCCGGTGTCCACCCGCAGGTAGCGGCCGACCCGGTCGGCGCCGTACTGGAGCACCGCCTCGTCGACGAGGGCGCGCAGGTGGTTGCAGACCGCCCCGCGCAGCCCACCGCAGGGCCGGTTGTTGTTGGTGCTGCAGTGGTAGCTGTGGGTGCCGGCCACGATCGACGAGACGTACACCCGCTCGATGTCCGAGCCGCTGGAGACCACCCCCTGCAGCCGCCCGTCGGCCAGCTCGACGAAGGGCACCTTCGCCAGCTTGCGCGGCCGCACGGCAGGGAGCACCCGCACCACGCTGCGCTGCCGCCAGGCGCTCTGTTGCGCGTCCGCCACCGTCGACCTCCAGCCACTCGCCGCCGACCCCGCACCATACGACACACAGGCCCGTCCGCCCGGCCACCCCGCACCGATCCATAGACAAGAGTCTCTTTACTGTGGGTTTAGACTGTGGCACTCTCCGTACACAGGCCATGCCCGCGACCTGGTCAAGGGCTCCGGCCGGCCTTCCCCACCCTCTCGGGACAGGAGCGCAAGATGCGACGTGCGCTGCGCCTGGCGGCCTACCTCGCCTGCGCGTCGGGCCTCTCGCTGGCCACCGCCCCGGCACCGGTGCTCGCCGCATCGCCCGACGTGCTGCTCAGCGAGGCCTACGGCGGTGGTGGCAACACCGGCGCCCCGTACGCCAACGACTTCGTCGAGCTGTACAACCGGTCCGGCACGGCGGTGAGCCTGTCTGGCTGGTCGGTGCAGTACGCCTCGGCGTCGGGCACCACCTGGCTGGTCACCGCCCTGTCCGGGTCGGTCCAGGCCGGCGGCTACTTCCTGGTCCGGCTCGGCTCCGGCGGCGGCAACGGCGCCGCCCTGCCCGCCCCGGACGCCACCGGCGGCACCAACCTGTCCGCCACGTCGGGCAAGGTCGCGCTGGTCACCAGCACCACCGCGCTGAGCTGCGGCAGCAGCTGCGCCACGGCCGCCGGCGTACGCGACTTCCTCGGCTACGGCAGCGCCAACGACTCCGAGACCGCGCCCGCATTGAGCCTGTCCAACACCACCTCGGCGGCGCGCGCCAACCCCGCCACCGACACCGACAACAACAGCGCCGACTTCGCCCGGGGCGGCCCCACGCCACAGGGCTCGTCCACCGGCTCCTGCAGCTACCCCGGCACCCGGATCAGGACGGTCCAGGGCGCGGCCCACCTGTCAGCGCTGAACGGCGCCACCGTCACCGACGTACGCGGGGTCGTCACCGCGGTGCGCACCAACGGCTTCTGGTTCCAGGACCCCTGCCCCGACACCAGCGCGGCGACCTCCGAGGGGCTTTTCGTCTTCACCTCCACCGCACCGGGCGTGGCCGTGGGCGACGAGGTACGGGTCAACGGCCGGGTCAGCGAGTACCGGTCGGGCGGGTCGACCAGCACCAACCTCACCATCACCGAGCTGGTCAACCCTGCCGTGACCAAGCTGGGCACCCGCGCCATCCCCTCCCCCACCGTGGTCGGCACCGGCGGCCGGGTCCCTCCCACGACAGTGATCGACAACGACGCCACCGGCAGCGTGGAGACCTCCGGCACGTTCGACCCGGCCACCGACGGCATCGACTTCTACGAGTCGCTCGAGGGCATGCTGGTACGGGTCAACAACCCGGTCGCGGTCGGGCCCACCAACTCGTTCGGGGAGATCCCGGTCGTCGGCGACGACGGGGCCAACGCCGGCGTACGCACCACCCGCGGCGGGATCGTGCTGCGCGCCGCCGACGCCAACCCGGAACGGGTCATGCTCGACGACGCGCTCCTGGCCGGGGCCACCCCGACGGTCAACACCGGCGACCACTTCACCGCCCCGGCCACCGGCGTCGTCGACTACTCCTTCGGCAACTTCAAGCTCCTGCTCACCAGCCCGCTGGGCCGGGTGGCCGGCCCCATCGCGCCGGAGACCACCAGCCCACCCGGCCCCGGGCAGCTCGCCGTGGCCACCTTCAACGTGGAGAACCTCGACCCGGGCGACCCGCAGAGCAAGTTCAACGGCCTCGCCACGCAGATCGTGACCAGGCTCGCCGCGCCCGGGATCATCGCGGTCGAGGAGGTCCAGGACAACGACGGCCCCACCAACAGCGCCACGGTCGACGCCGCCCAGACCTGGACCAAGCTGATCAACGCGATCAGCGCCGCGGGCGGCCCGAGCTACGCGTACAGCCAGGTCAACCCCGTGGACGACGCCGACGGCGGGGAGCCGGGCGGCAACATCCGGGTCGGGTTCCTCTACCGGCCCGACACCGTCTCGTTCGCCGCCGGTACGCCCGGGGACGCCACCACCGCGGTGACGGTCTCCGCCACCGGAGTGGGCGCGGACCCGGTGGCGCTGAGCCGCAACCCCGGCCGGGTCGACCCCGGCAACGCCGCGTTCTCCGCCAGCCGCAAGCCGCTGGTCGGCAAGTTCTACTTCGCCGGCCGGCCGGTGTTCGTCATCGCCAACCACTTCAGCTCCAAGGGCGGTGACGACCCGCTGTTCGGCCGCTACCAGCCGCCGCGCCGGCCGTCGGAGCAGCAGCGCCTGCAACAGGCCCAGGTCGTGGCGGGCTTCGTCAACCAGATCCGGGCCATCGACCCGCAGGCCCGGGTCGTGGTCGCCGGAGACCTCAACGACTTCGAGTTCTCCGCCACCGTGCAGGCGCTGGTCGGCGCCGGGCTCACGGACCTGCCCGCCACCCTGCCCGACAGCGAGCGCTACACCTACGTGTGGGAGGGCAACTCCCAGGTCCTCGACCACATCATGGTCTCGACGGCGCTGGCCGCCGCCGGGTACGGCTACGACGTGGTGCACACCAACGCCGAGCTGGCCAACCCGCTCAGCGACCACGACCCGCAGGTGGCCCGGCTCAACATCCCTTGAGCGCCGGCTCAGTGTCCCCGTCGCCACGACCAGGCAGCAGCCAAGATCACGATCTCATACGCCAGATGTGCAGCCAGACTGCACACCTGCTGCCGCGGTCGTGATCTTGAGAGGAAAGGGCGCCATCCAGCCGGTCCCGCACAGGCCCACCTGGCAGAATCGAGTGCCGTGCGGAGTATGCCGGTGGTCACCGTCCGGACCGGAGCCGTCGCGCCCGGCGCGGCGCGCACGGTCCGACCGCCGGCATGCGCAAGGCCCAGCCCGTAACCAGCGCCCGCGACCTCACGGAGGCACAGGTTGACCGTACGACTAGTACTCGGTCTGGCGATCACGGTGGTGGCGTTGGCGCTGGCCGGCCGGCGCGTCCTCATGCTCTACCGGCTGGGGCGCACCGGGCAGCCGGTGGAGCCGGGCCGCACCAGCGACGTGGGGATACGGCTGCGGGCCGTGCTGGCCGAGGTCCTCGGGCAGCGCAAGCTGCTGAGGTGGAGCGTGCCCGGAGCCGCGCACTTCGCCGTGTTCTGGGGCTTCGTGATCCTCACCATCACGATCATCGAAGGCTTCGGCGCGCTGTTCCAGCGCGACTTCCACATCCCGCTCATCGGCCGGCAGCCGTGGCTCGGGTTCGTCGAGGACCTCCTCACCGTCGCCGTGCTCGCCGGCCTGGTCGTGTTCGCCGCGATCCGGCTGCGCCAGAACCCGCACCGCGCCGGCCGCCGGTCCCGGTTCTTCCGGTCGCACCTTGGCGCCGCGTGGCTCGTACTATTTATGATCTTCAACGTAATGTGGACCCTGCTGCTCTACCGCGGCGCGCAGGTCAACACGGGGCACTTCCCGTTCGCCAGCGGGGCGTTCGCCTCCGAGGCCGTCGCGGCGCTGCTGCGCCCGGCCGGCCGCACCGCCAACGACGTGCTGGAGACCGCCGGCATCCTGGGCTCGCTCGGCAGCGTGCTGGCCCTCCTGGTGATCGTCGTGCACTCCAAGCACCTGCACATCTTCACCGCCCCGGTCAACGTCGCGCTCTCCCGCCGCCCGCGCGGCCTGGGGCCGCTGCTGCCGGTCCACTCCGGCGGCAGGCCGGTGGACTTCGAGGACCCCGGCGAGGACGACAAGATCGGCCGCGGCGCGGTCGAGGACTTCACCTGGAAGGGGATGCTCGACTTCGCCACGTGCACCGAGTGCGGCCGCTGCCAGTCGCAGTGCCCGGCCTGGAACACGGGCAAGCCGCTGAACCCCAAGCTCGTGATCATGGACCTGCGCGACCACGCGCTGGCCAAGGCCCCGTACCTGCTCGCCTCCTCCGACGAGCAGCGCGCGGCGCTGCCCGCCGCCGTCCGCGCCGAGGCCGAGCGGCCCCTGGTCGGCCCGACCGGCGCCGGCGGCGTCATCGACCCCAGCGTGCTGTGGTCGTGCGTCACCTGCGGCGCATGCGTCGAGCAGTGCCCGGTCGACATCGAGCACGTCGACCACATCATGGACATGCGCCGCTACCAGGTGCTGATCGAGTCGGAGTTCCCCAAGGAGGCGCACACCATGCTGCGCAACCTGGAACGGGCCGGCGACCCCTGGGGCCGCGGCGCCGGCGCCCGCACGGAGTGGACGGCCGGGCTGCCGTTCCAGGTACGCGTGCTCGGCGCCGACGGCCAGGAGCGGATCCCCGACGACATCGAGTACCTGCTCTGGGTCGGCTGCGCGGGCGCGCTGGACGACAACGCCAAGAAGACCACCCGCGCCCTGGCCGAGCTGCTGCACGAGGCCGGGGTCGAGTTCATGGTCCTCGGCGGCGCGGAGACCTGCACCGGCGACCCCGCCCGCCGGCTCGGCCAGGAGCTGCTCTTCCAGGAGCTGGCCAAGCAGAACGTGGAGACGCTCAACGCCGCCGGCGCCCGCAAGGTCGTGGTGACCTGCGCGCACTGCTTCAACGCGCTCACCAACGAGTACCCGCAGCTCGGCGGGGTCTACGAGGTGGTGCACCACACGCAGCTGCTGGCCCGTCTGGTCGCCGACGGCCGGCTGGTGCCGGCCCACCCGGTGGACGCCGCGGTCACCTACCACGACCCCTGCTACCTGGGCCGGCACAACCGGGTGTTCAGCCCGCCGCGGGAGATCCTCGGCAGCGTGCCCGGGGTGCGGTTCACCGAGATGCCCCGCAACAGCGAGACGTCGTTCTGCTGCGGCGCGGGCGGCGCCCGGATGTGGATGGAGGAGTCCATCGGCACCCGGATCAACGAGACCCGCACCGACGAGGCCCTCGGCACCGGAGCCGAGGTGGTCGCGGCGGCGTGCCCGTACTGCATCGTCATGCTCACCGACGGGGTCACCACCCGCAAGCAGCAGGGCAAGGCCGCCGACGAGGTACGCGTCAGCGACGTCTCCGACCTGCTGCTGCGCTCCGTACGAGGGGCCCCGGACGGAGCCGGCGGCCAACCCGCGACGCCGTCGTGACCGGTCCCGCTGGAGAACCTTCCCGATATGTCCGATGTAGACGCTCAGCTCGACCAGCTCACCGCCATGGCCCACGCCCTGTCCGGCGCCGCCGGCCACGGGGCGGGCCCCACCCGCGCCGAGGCACTGGCCTGGTACGACGCGAACTGGGACGGCCTGCTGGCGATGCTGCGCAGCGAAGCGGGCAGCGGGCCCCCGGCCCACGTGGCCCGCGCCGGGTACGACCTGCTGCCGTACCTGTTCACGCGGCGTGACTGGCCAGGCATCGTCGAGGTCGCCGGCATCATCGTCGACGCCACGAACCCCGCCGACGACCCCGCCCGGTGGTTCTCCGCCCAGCAGGCACTCGGTATCGCCCAGCAGCAGCTGGGCGACCGGGCTGCGGCCCACGCCACGTTCACCAGGATCGCCGGGTCCGCCGACGATCCCGGGGTACGGGCCCAGGCCGTCGCCCACCTGGGGCAGCTCGCCCGCGAGAGCTACCACCTGCCGGAGGCGGCCCGCCTGCTGGGCAAGGCCGTCGTCCTCTACCGGCAGGCCGGTTCCCTCGTCGGGGAGGCGCGGACGCTGGGCAACCTCGCCAACGTGCGGCGCGACCTGGGCGCCGTCGAGGACGCCCACGCCGCCGACGCCCGGGCGCTGGAGCTGTTCATCCAGGCCGGTGACGCCGAGGGCAGCGCCCGGGCGGTGCGCGTGGTCGCCGCCGACCACCTCTCAAGCGGCCGGCTGGCTGAGGGCCTGGCGGCGCTGCGCGAGGCCGCCGGCCGCTTCACCGAGCTGGGCATCGTGGCCGACGCGGACGAGAGCTACTCGACGCTGGCCAGGGTGCTCGTGGAGCACCGCCGGTACGCCGACGCCCGCGACGCGGTCGCACCCATGTCCGCGCAGGCCACCGGCGTGGACATGGACCGTGACGCGCTGTCCTTCGTCATCGCCGTGAGCGAGGCGGCCGACCAGCTGCTCCACGCGCCCACCGACCAGGCCCGGGACGAGGTCGTCACGCGGTGGCCGCTGCTGCTCGACCCGTCCCTCACCCCGCTCGTGCAGCAGGCGTGGTCCAACCTCGCCGAGGCCGGCACCGCCGGCGTGGCACCCGCGGCCCCGGCCGCGGCGGCGTACCTGCGCAGGCGCCTGGCCGGGCACGCCGAGCAGGAGGTGCAGGCGCTGTGGCAGACGCTGCTGGAGCTGGCCGGGCGGGACCACCAGACCCTTCCCGAGCAGGTCCGCAGGCACGTCGCCGGCTGGCAGGCGGCACCGGACGCCGCCGCACGGACCCGCGAGCTCACCGCCGGGCTGGAGCGGGTACCGCCGGGGGCACGGCTCGTCCGCGGCTGGTTCCACCGCACCCTCGCCGACGAGTACCTGTCGACGGTGACCGGGTCCCGGTCGGCCGCGGTCGAGGCCAGCATCGCGCACGGCGAGCAGGCGCTGGCCCACCTGACCCGCGACGCAGCCCCCGACCAGTGGGCCCTGGCCCACGCGCGGCTCGCCTCCGCGCTACGGGACCGGCTGGCCGGCGACCCGACCGCCAACGCCGACCGGGCCATCGTCCACCTTCGCCACGCCCTCACCGTCATCCGGCGGGGCGGCTCGCCAGAGCAGTGGGCCGCGTTGATGACCAACCTGGCCAACGCGTACGGGCAGGCCGGTGGGGACCGGGCGGGCAACCTGCGGCGGGCGCTCACCCGGCACGAGGCCGCCCTGGAGGTCTTCACCGAGGACCGCCACCCGGTGCAGTGGGCCCAGGTCAACAACAACATCGGGTTCGTGCTGACGAACGAGGCTCTCGCCGGTGACCCGGCGAACATCGAGCGGGCGGTCAGCCACCTCACGCGCGCGTCGCGGGTCGTGTCGATCCCCCCTCACCTGCGTGGCGCCATCGAGCTGAACCTGGCGTACTGCTACCTGCACCGCGGCAGCGGCGACGCGCAGGGCAACGCCGACGCCGCGGTCCAGCACGCCCAGGCCGCGTACAACTGCTACGAGCAGCTCGGTGACACCTTCCTGATGGCCAGGTCGGCGGGCATGCTCGGCGGTGCCCTCGCCATGCCCGCCGCCCTGCCGACCGCCGGGGACCTGGCGCGGGCCATCGAATGGCACGAGCGCGCCCGAGCACTGGTAGGGGTGGACGAGGCCCCGCTGTTCTGGGCCGGGACCACCGACGACCTCGCCGGCCTGTACCTGAGCCGGTCCACCGCCACATCCGAAGAGATCTCCACATCCGAGGAGACCGCCGCCGAGGAGGACTGGCGGCGGGCGGTGCGGCTGCACACCGAGGCGCTGGACGTCTACGCCCGGTACGGCGAACCGATGGAACGCGCCCGCGCCCAGTACAACCTCGCCGCGACCCTGACCACCCGGGGCCACGAGGAGGACCTCGACCGGGCCGCCGGGCTCCTGGAGCGGTCCCTGGACGTACGCCGTGAGACCACCGTGCCGGTGCAGTGGGCCGAGTCGACGATCCTGCTCGCCCAGATCCAGCTGAGCCGGGCGCCCGACCCGGCCGCCGCCGAGCCCGCCGTGCGGGCCCTGCGCCGCGTGGTGGACGTGCTCGGCGAGTCCGTGCCCGAACGCACCGGGCAGGCGTGGCGCATGCTCGGCCAGGCCTACGCCGCCCAGCGCCGCTGGCCGCAGGCTGCGGACGCCCTCCTCGCCGCGATCGGCGACGCGGAGCGCATCTACCACGCGACGCTGCTGCGCTCCGCCAAGGAAGAGTCGCTCGCCGCCTCCGCGGGTCTGGCGCCCGGCGCCGGCTACGCGCTGGCCAGGGCAGGTCGCCCCGCGGAGGCGGCCGTCGTGCTCGAACGCGGCCGGGTCCGGCTGGTCGGCGACCGCCTCGACCGCGACCGCGTCGACCTCGCCCAGGTGCGCGAGCGGCACCCCGCGGCGTTCGGCGTGTTCGAGGAGGCCGCTGCGCGGCTGCGCGCGCTGGAGACCCACCAGCTGCGGCTCCCCCGGCCTGAGGATGCCGCCACGGCCCGCGACCCCGCTCGGGACCGCCGGCTGCGGGCGGCGATCGTCGATGCGCAGGCCCAGCTGGAGGCCGCGATCGGCGAGATCCGGCGGCTGCCCGGCACCGCGGGCTTCCTCGACCAACCGGACCGGCACACCGTCACCGGTGCCGTCCCCCCAGGTGAGGCACTGACGTACCTGGTGACCACCGAGCACGGCAGCGCCGCGGTCGTCGTGCCCTCGGGCGACGGCGAGCCGGTCGCGGTCCGGTGCCCGCTGACCATGGCTGAACTCCTACCTGCCTTCCTCAAGCTCACCACCGTCGACCTCGCCGCCGGTCCGGTGCCCGACGACCCGCTGGACGCCCTGCTGGACATCCTCGGCACGGGGTTGGCCGGGCCGCTCGCCCGGCATCTGGACGCCGCCGGTGTCAGCCGGGTCCATCTGGTCTCCACCGGGCTGCTCGGCGTGCTGCCGCTGCACGCGGCCCGGCTCCCGGACCGGGACGGGACGGTCCACCTGCTCGACCGGTTCGAGGTCAGCTACGCCCCTTCCGCCCGGCTGCTGGCCAGCGCCCGCGCCGCCGCCGCGGCCGGCGGCACCGACCGCGTGCTCGCCGGTGTCGGCAACCCACTGCCCAACCCGCAGCCGCTGCCCTTCGCCGAGCAGGAGCTCGCCTACGTGGCCAGCCTGTTTCCGGCCGGCCACCGGCGGGTGCGCTACCGGGAGGCCGCGGACCGGTCCGCGCTGCTGGAGATGCTGCCCGGCGCGAGCTACATCCACCTCGCCTGCCACGGCGGCTACGACTACAGCGACCCCCTGGCATCCCGGCTCGAACTCGGCGGGGGCGACCGGATGACCCTGGCCGACCTGCTCAGCGGCGACATCCTGGCGCGCGCCCGGCTGGTGGTCGCCTCGGCCTGCGAGTCGGCCGCCATAGATGCGCTGCGGACCCCGGACGAGGCGCTCGGCCTGCCGACCGCGTTCCTTCAGGGCGGCGCCGCGGCCGCGGTGGGCACGCTGTGGCCCGTACCCGACATCTCCTGCGCCCTGCTGATGATGCGTTTCTACACGCTGCACCTGCTCGGCGACCCGGACACGGCAGAGCCGCCCATGTCCATACCGCGGGCGCTCGGCGCCGCGCAGCGGTGGCTGCGCACGGTCACCGCGGACGAGCTGGCCGACCTGTTCGACCGGCGGCTCGCGCCGGCAGCCGGCCAGGCGGACGCGACCGGGGCCGGCGCCTCGTCGTTCACCGCCATCGCCGCCGAACAGTCGCTACGGTTCCGGCTCAGCGACCCGACCAGCCGCCCGTTCGCCATGCCGCACCACTGGGCGCCCTACCTCCTCGTCGGGGTGTGACCCGGTGGGCCTGCCGTCCGCACTGGTAGCGCTGGCCCGCCATTGGGACCGGCTGCCCGCCACGTTCCCCGACCGCTGGGCCGCGCTGCGCCCGCGCTGCCTGGAGCTGCTGACCCGGCTCGCGCACGCCACCACCGACGCCGAGCGGGCCCGGCTGGCCCGTCAGCTCATCCTGCTGCTGCGCGACGACCCGGTCCTGGCCGAGGCGATCAGGGCCGCTCTGGTGACCGGTGACGGCCAGCGGGCCTGGCCCGCTCCGGCCGGCGACCCCGCCGGTGTCGAGCCCGGCTGGGGCTCGGCGGTGTCGGCGCTGTGGTCGTCGGCCACGCACAGCCGCTACGTCAACCTGTCCGTGTCCGACGCCACCGGCCGGCGCCTCCCGCGCGGCAGCGACCTGACCCCAACCGGCCGGTACGCGCTGCGCCTGGACATCGGCGCCCGCTCGCCGGACAGCGTGGTCACCCCCGCGCAGGACGCGCCGTTCCCAGAGCCCGACCTGCCCGCCACCGCTGAGGGCACCTGGCTCGACTGCGTGGCCACCAGCGACGACTTTGACGTTGACTTTGTGCCGAGGCGGATGTTCCTGCCCCGCGCCGGCCCGTCGTGGGTCTGCGACTGCCCGCCCGGCACGCCCCACGCCTGCCCTCCCGCCGACCGACGGCCCGCGCTCGAGGTGCCTGTCACCGCACCGGCCGCACCCGGGCCGGCGCGGCTGCGCGTCGTCATCTACCACCAGCGCAACGTGCTGCAGTCGCTGCTGCTGCACGCCCAGGTCGGCGCCGGCCATGGGCCGCGGCGCGGTCACCACGCGACCGTCGACTACTCGCTGGCGGGCCGGCTCGACGCGGTCGGCACGCTGCCGTCCCGCGAGCTCAGCCTGCTGCTGGACGCTGCGGAGGCCGGTGGGCCGCGGCTGGTCATCAACGGCGCACCCGAGGAGCTCGCCGCGGTCCCGTTCAGCCAGGCCCAGGTGTCGGCCCACCTGGCCGCCGCCCGGGCGGCGCTGCGCGACATCCACATCGACCAGGTGGGCAGCTCGGTACGCAACCGCTACGACCGCGACAACGCCAAGACCCCGGCGGCCCTCGTCACGGACCTGACCGCCCTGGCCGGCCTGGGCTGGCAGCTCTACACGGCGCTGCTGCGCTCCGACCTGGTCCTGGCGCGGCGCCTGCGCCAACGCCTGAGCGCGGGCTCCGCCACCATCCAGGTGGCGGCGATGGGCGGCGGGCTGGCCTTCCCGTGGGCCCTGGTCTATGACATCCCGCAGGACAGCGCCGGCGGCAGCCACCCCTGCCAGCTGCTGGCCGGCTGGGTCGCCTCGGGCACCCCGGCCGGGCTGGGCGCCGACCGGTGCCCGTACTCGGCGCAGCACCGCAACGGCACCGTCTGCCCGTACGGCTTCTGGGGGTTCGCGCACACGATCGAACAGCCTCCAGCCATGCCGGCGGGGCGCGAGCTGCCGCTGGCCATCGTGCCCAGCGGGCCTTCCGAGCTGGTGGTCGGGGTTAGCCTCGACCTCGACCGGGCCCTGACAGAGGCCCACCTGCGGTCGCTCGCCTCGAATGCCGGACCCGCCTCGGTCGTCACCTGCCGCTCCCGCGACGAGATCCGCCGGGCGCTGCGCGACGACGACCTCGAGATCGTCTACTTCTACTGCCACGGCCTGTACGAGAGCGTGGCGGCCGGCCGCAAGCCGGCGCTCGGCGTCGGCCGCCGGGAGCGCCTCCTCCCCGACGACCTGCTCAGCTGGGCGCTGGACACCGCCGAGGGATGGGCGCCCGAGCACTGGGCCGTCACCACGCCGCTGGTGGTCATCAACGGTTGCCACACCGCCGAGGTGAGCCCGGAGACGCTGGTGAACTTCGTGGAGACGTTCGTCGGGCTCCAGGCCGCGGGCGTCATCGGCACCGAGATCGCGGTACACCAGCAGGTCGCCGGCGAGGTAGCGGTCGAGCTGCTCACCGCGCTCGGCGCCGGGCTGACCGTGGGACAGGCGATCCGGCAGATGCGCCACCGGCTGCTCGGCAAGGGCAACGTGCTCGGCCTGGCCTACTCCGCGTACTGCTCGGCGAGCCTGCACATCGCCAGGGCGGCGCGGTAGGACCATCTGGCAAGGAGGTGGGGTCGCATGGTCCCCGACATCGGAGCCGTGTGCTTCGGGCTGGTCATCGGGTGGGTCACCTACCGCACGCTGCGCCGCAGGGAGGGTGCCGCCGCCCTGTCCGACATCGCCACGGTCATCGCGGCCGTCGGCGGCACGGCCGTCGTCGCGCTCTTCGACGACCAGCACCTCTTCGGCTGGTACGCGGTCGGGCTCGCGGTCGGCTTCTTCGCCTATTTCGTGGTGGGCATGCTCGCGCGCGGCAAGGGCGAGGAGACCTGGACGCAGTGGATGGGCGACTGAGACGCGCCTACGCCGGGCGGAACACGCCGAGCCGCTGGGTGGCCCGGGTCTACGCGACGTACAGGTCGTTCGCCCCGCGCGGCGACCCGGCCACGATCCCGTCCGGGTCGACCACCACCACGCCGTCGAACTCCAGCCCCTTGGCCTGGGCGACCACGAGCAGCACGACCCGCCGCTCCAGGTCCAGCCGCGCGCCGACCGCCAGATATCAGCAACGATGGCGTTTGGGCCGCCAGCGTGAGCCAGGGTGAGCCGGTCGCCCCCGCACGGCAGTCAGCCATCCATACGAGCTGGTTGGGGACGTTCGTACGACACCCATGGGTGGCGGCCGGGCGTCAACGGAGCGTCACAATCCCGTCCCCAGGAGGCCCACCATGCGGCCACTATCGACTCTCGTGATGCTCCTGCTGGTCGGTGCCGGTCTCGGCGCCGGCGCCAGCCCGGCCTACGCTGCGGTGCCGAGCAACGACGAGCCCACCGCCGCGACGCTCATCTCGTCGCTGCCGTCGACCGTCACGCAGGACACCACAGCGGCCAGCTACACCACCTACGGCGGATGCACCAGCGCGGACGCCGGTGCGAACGTGTGGTTCGCCCTCACCGTGACCGAGCCGGTGCGGCTGGAGGTCGACACCTCCAGCAGTGACTACAACACCGGTCTCAACCTGTTCCGCGGTACGCCCAGCGGCGAGACGTGGCTGGCCTGCTCGGAGCGGTCGTTGCGCTTCGACGCCGGGCCCGGCGCCACCTACTACGTCGAGGTCGCCGCCTGCTGCGGCAGCAGCAGCGGAGGCCAGCTCGTGCTCACCGCCCGCGGCGCGGCGCCGCCACCCACCGTCGACGTCACGGTCGACAGCATCGCCACGTTCGACGCCATGACGGGTGCCGCGACGGTCTCCGGCACGGCGACCTGCGCCAGCTCCGTGGAGAACGCGACCGTCGAGGTGTTCCTCACCCAGCGGGTCGGCCGGGTGTCCACCGTCAGCGGGCAGAACGGCACCTTCGTAGCGTGCGAACCGGGTGGCGGTGCGGTGTCCTGGAGCGTCGTCGTCACGCCGGGCAACGGCCTGTACCGCGGTGGACAGGCCAGCGTCTCCGTGCAGGCGGTCGGCTGCAACAACGTCGAGTGCTCCGCCCAGTACACCGACCTCAAGATTCGGCTTCGCGGCTGAAAGCCGCCCTGCCGTCAACCGTCACCAGCGGAGCCGAACAGCAGGCACTTTACGAACCTGCCAGGCCGGTGAACGATGGAGACGAACCGGTAGCCGTACCGATATGAATCGGGGCCCGACGTGAAGCGCCTAACCTATATCGTGGCCGTCCTTGCGGCCGTCCTCGCCACCACTCTGGTTCCCACGACCGCCTCGGCGAACGGGACCGGCCAAGGGCACCACAAATGCGTGTCATTTCGACCCGACCACGGCTTCTACGAAGCCGGCTGGGTCGGCACCGCGGTCCTCACCGTGCCCGACTCCGGCTGCACGACGGTCAGCGTGTCCCACATCAAGGACCGGGCCAACCCGGCGGACCGCTGCCAGACCTTCCGCGTCGGGTTCTACCCGCTGGTCGGCGGGGGCCTGACCTATACCGATCCGGTGACCGCGTGCGGCCCGCACCGCACGGTGCTGGCCCACGACGTCGCCGACGGCACCAGCTACATCGTGCTCTACCACATCGACTACCTTCAGCAGAGCGTACGGTTCAAAGTGCACCACTGAGCCGCGGCGGCCGCGGTCAGCGGGCCGCGGCCGGCACCTGCGCGAGCATCCGGGCGCGCTCGTCCGCGCGGGCGTGCCCGATGTCCTGCTGGTAGGCGACGGAGGCCCGCAGCAGCGACAGGGCCAGGTCCCGGTCCACCGGGACGAGCAGCAGGCCCAGGTCCCAGCCGCACTCGGCCTCGCCGTACCGGTCGCCGATGGCGCGTAGCACGGCGAGCGACTCCTCGAAGGCCGACCGGGCTCGGGTTATGTCTCCGAGGGCGGCGTGGCCGAGGCCCAGCGCCCGCAGCGCCTTGGCCTCGCTCTGGCGCGCGCCGATCTCCCGGGCGATGGCCAGGGCCCGGCAGCCGCACTCGATGCCCTCCGCCGCCCGGCCGGCCGCCGCGGCGGCCGGCGGCAGGCTGGCCAGGACCTGCATCTCCAGGTGGCGGTCGCCGATGGTACGGGCGATCGCGTGCGCCGCGTCATAGTGCGCCATCGCGGCGTGCGCGTCACCCGCGGCGCTGTACGCGTCGGCGATGTTGGACCGGATGACGCTCTCCCCGTACGGCTCGCCGAGCTCCTGCACGATCGCCAGGGCCGGCTCGAGGTGGGCCAGCCCCTCCGCCACCTGCCCCAGGCTCAGCTCGGTCCGGCCCAGGTTGCACAGGGCCATCGCCTCACCACGGCGGTTCTGGCGGCGCCGGCAGAGGGCGAGCTGCTCCTCGTTGCGCTCGATCGCCCGCCGGAGCTGGCCGAACTGGGTGTACGCGATGGCCAGGCCGTTGAGCGCGCGCATCTCGCCGGCGTGGTCGTCGGTGGACCGGACGAGGGCGAGCTGCTCCTCGTGGCAGGCGATCGCCTGCTCGACCTCGCCCAGGTCGACGTGGAGGTGGCCCAGGCGGTTGAGCGCGATCGCCTCGGCCCGCCGGTCCCCGAGCCGCCGCGCGGCGGCGATGGCTCGGTGCGCCTGCGGAGTGAGGTCGGCGCGGTGGTCGTACCGGAGGAAGCCGAGCAGGTCCGACGCCTCGGCCTCGGCGACGAGCAGCCGGTCGGCGCGGTCCGTGCCGGCGTGCGCGACCGCCCACCGCCGCGCCGTGTCCAGGTGCGGGCGGTCCAGGTCGAAGCGGGCCAGCGCCAGCGCGGCCTCCTCGTCGCCGGACTGGAACTGCTCCTGGGTGGCGGCGGCGACCCCGACAGCGGCCTCGGCGTACCGCCACATGGTGTCTGGCAGCTCGCCGGCCTCGGTCAGGTACCCGTGGGCCAGGTCCTGGACCAGGTCGTGCAGGCGCCACCGGCGGCGCGCCGGGTCGTACCCGATCAGGTTGCGGCGCAGCAGGAGGTGCAGCGCGGCGGCGACGCCGTCCGCCCGCACCACCGCCGCGGCCAGGTCCGTGTCGAAGTCCGTGGCGAACACGCCGAGCTGGCGCAGCACCGCCCGGGTCGGCGGGTCCAGCCCGGCGTAGCTCAGCGCGAGCGATGCCGCCACGTCGAGCTGGGTGTCGTCCGGGTCGCGCAGCCGGGCCAGCCGCTGCCGCCGGTCGGCCAGGGCGGCCAGGTAGTCGGACACCGCCAGGGCCGGGTCGTTGAGCAGCACGCTCCCGCTGACCCGCAGCGCCAGCGGCAGGTAGCCGCAGGCCCGTGCCAGCGCCCGGGCCTGCGCCGGAGGGACCCGGTCGCACACGCTCTTGAGCAGCTCGACCGCCTCCGCCTCGGTGAGCTGCTCCAGGTCCACTGTGGTCATCCCGGGCAGGGAGAACCGTTGCCGGCTGGTGACCAGCAGGGCGCACCCCGGTGGCGGCAGCAGCGGCCGGACCTGGCTCGCGTCGCTGGCGTCGTCGGCCAGGACCAGCACCCGCTGCCCGCTCAGGACGGCGCAGTACCGCCGCGCCAACGCGTCGGTCTCGTCCGGAAGCTGGGTGTTGGGGCTGAACGTGTGGATCACCTGCCGCAGCGCGTGCGCCGCCGGCAGCGGCGCCGCGCTCACCCCGCGCAGGCTGAGCATCAGCTGGGCGTCGGGGAACTCGTCGCGCAGCCGGTTGGCGGCCAGGACGGCCAGCTCGGTCTTGCCGACGCCGCCCATCCCGCGTACCCCGGAGATCGCCGCCGGGTGGGTGGTGCGTAACGCGGCGAGCAGCGTGGCGAGGGCGGCGTCACGGCCGACGAAGTCGGCGGCGGGCGCCCGGAGCTGGTGTCGCGGCGGCGCCTCCAGCCGGGCCAGCCAGGGGTCGAGGTGCGCCCGGTCGGGATGCCCGGGGGCGAGGTCGCCGGCGAGCTCCGCGATGCCCGGGTACCCGGCGCTGGCCAGCAGCGCATCGGTCCCTTCGCGGGACAGCGACAGGACCCGCGCGATGCGGGCCAGCGGCCGCCAGTGCCGCGGCCGGCGTACCGTCCCTTCCCTCCAGTTGTCGATCGCGGTGCGCGGGACGCCGGTCAGCTTGCTCAGCGTCTGCGAGCCGATCCCGGCCTGCCGCATCGCGTCCGCCAGTACGTCGCTGAGGGTCTCCATCCGCGACCTCCCGCTGCAACCGGCGCCGCCGGACCGGCGCTGGACCTTCTCGATTATCGGCGGCCCGGGTCTTCCAAGGCCATCCGGTGCAGATTCTGGGGTTGTCTGCGGTTTGGCATAGCTCAATGATCGACATCAATAAAGCACCAGATCTCGCAGGAGAGGAGCGATGGCGCATGAAACTGATATCTGCCAATCCTGGCGGTGCCGGCGTGGCCGCCCGGTTGGCAGGCGCCGGCGTGGCGGCATTCGCGCTGCTCGCCACCTTGCTCGCCGCGCCCGCCCCGAGCCAGGCGGCGGTGGTCGCGCCGGCCCGGGGAACGACCATCCAGGCCACCACGGCGGTCAACATCCGCAGCGGCCCGGGCACGACCTACGAGGTCAAGGCCACCGCCGCCGGGTACGACACCGCCAGCGTGCTGGGTGGGCCGGTCGGTGAGCTCATCGAGGTCTACTACCGCAACCACCGGGGGTGGACGCACCGGGCCTACTGGAACGCGGTGCCCGGCCTGTGGGCCAACGGCTACCAGCTGACCGCCAGCCAGGAGGCGGCGGTGCGGTGGGTCGCCGCGAACACGATCGCCCGGGTGCCGGGCGACCTGAGCCAGAAGCTCACCACCGTGTCCCGGGTGACCTGGTGGTCGCTCAAGGAGAGCATCCTCAACTTCTCGTCGCCGTCCGTGCACCGCTACTCCAACTGCCAGAACGTCAACTACGACCCGCTGGTCACCTGCGGCACCGACAACTGGCAGGTCGGCATCGCCGGCGTGCACATGAGCAACGCGACCAGCCAGGCGGCGTACCTGGAAAGCCTGGCCGGCCAGCTCTACGGCTCGACGGCGCGGGCGGTGCTGGACCACACCGCGAACTACGCGGGCTACGCCGACGGCACCAGCGCGCACACCGCGATCGTCAGCTCCACCGGGCGCTTCCGTACGTCGTGGCTGGCGCGCAACCACGGCGTCGGGTTCGTCTTCAACGAGCCGTACGTGGTGCCGTGCTTCGGAAGCGCCCCACCGACGTGGTGCTTCGAGGGTGGGACGGAGGCGCTGCGGTTCGCGTCCAGCCCCGCCGTGATCACCCGCTCGCTCCAGGAGCTGCGGGCGATCTTGTACGCGATCAGGCCGATCTGACGGAGGTTGTCATGCGTCATCTGGTTACCCGGCTGGTGGCGGCGCTCGCCGTCGCCCCGGTCCTCCTACTCGCCGCCGCGCCCACCGCCGCGGCCGCGCCACCGCCGGACCCGTTCACGGCGCTGCGCGACGTGGCCGCCGCAAAGGCGCACGCCCGGGCGACCGGTACCGCCACCGCCTGGGCGGACGCCCGGGTGGGCGTGATCCGGGCGCACGAGGGGCGTTGGGTGCTCGGCATGACCACGCTGGTGGCGCCGGCCGGGTCCGACGCCTACCCGGACAGCCGGCTGTTCCTCGCCGAGCGGCGGAACGGCTCGTGGGAGGTCGGGCTCGACGGCGAGCCCGCGTTCGCGGCGATCTCCGCCCGGGCGCCGATGCTCTCGGCCTACGAGCGGGAGATCTTCGCCTCGCACGGCGGGAACGTCGGTGTCACGGCCAACGGCGACTACCGCACGGGCATGCGCCTGCCGTACGGGGTCGGCCAGGAGTGGAGGCTGAGCGGCGGACCGCACGCCTGGGACGCGGGGAGCGGCCCGTGGAGCTCGATCGACCTCGCCGGTGGCGACGGGCGGGTGCTGGCCGCGCGGGCCGGCAGCGCCTACGAGAACCCCGGCTGCCGGGGCGAGATCGTCATCGCGCACGACCGCGGGTACACCACGAAGTACTACCACCTCGTCAACCGGACCGTGCCGCCGAGCACGAGCGTCAGCGTGGGCCACTACCTCGGCAACATCGGCACGGCCATCCCATGCGGCGGCGCCGCGAGCTACCCGCACGTGCACTTCACGCTCATGCAGCACGGCCAGTACGTCAACATCGCGTACCACATCATCGGCAAGTGGGTCTTCATCAACGGTCCTCAGCAGTACTCCGGCGGCTACGCGCTGCACGGCAGCAGGATCGCCTACGCCGGCAGCGGCCTGATGTACAACTACGGCGCGCTCGGCTTCGACTCGGGCATCGTCGACGCGAACGGCGGCGGCAGTGTCAACAAGCGGACCGGGCCCGGGACCGGCTACTCGCTGGCCGGCCAGGTCGCCGACGGAGCCACGGTCAAGATCGCCTGCTCCCGCAACGGCACCACGCACACCGGCCGGTGGGGCGCCACCGCGCTGTGGAACAAGCTCACCGACGGCACGTGGGTCAGCGACGCGTTCGTCTACACCGGGACCGACGGCCCGGTCAGCGGATGGTGCTGACGGGCAGCCGGTGAGGGCCGGCACGGGTGGGGCCGCGGCGGGTACGGCCGCGCTGTGGCGGCACAGGTTCCCGGCCGACACCGCGGTCCAGGTGAAGAACGCGCTGGCCAACAACGCCACCCCCGGCGTGGTGATCAACCCCGGCGCCGGGTCACCGAACCTGCTGCTGTTCTCCAACGCGATCCCGATGTAACCGCTCTCCCGAGGTAGCCGCCGATGGTGGCCCCGGACGCCAAGGCGTCCGGGGCCCCGCCCCGTGACGGCGGCTGGGGGCCCGAGCCCTTACCGCTGGTGGCGCAGTCCCTGCCACAGGCCGGCGGCGCCGAGCGCGACGGCTCCCACCACCGCGCCGACCAGCCCGGTCGCCTCGTAGCCGTGCTGCCCCGCGATGCTGAACGACGTGAACCAGTTCCCGCCGATGGTGGCCCCGACCACGAGCCCTACCACGGCGCCGATGAGGGCACCGCGAGGCCGGCCGCAGCGGGACGGACGATGCCTGCGTTGTGTGTATCCGACTTGGTCATAACCCAATGCTCGCAGGCGCGCCGGACCTCGGCATGAGCCGACCAACCCATCCTGGGTGGGTACGGGTACCTGGGCACCCGTGAACACTCGTGCCGACGGCCCGGTCGCTGGCTGGTCAGCCTCGCGCCACGCGTCGGCCGCGACGCGTCCTTACCTGGTCACGGATGGCGACGGCAACGACAAGGGCGATGGGCAGGAGCGCCAGCACGGCGAAGACGACCGACTGCCAGAACCGGCCGCCGGTCGGGTCGGCGTCGGAGAAGCTCGCGGCGATCCACCCGACCAGTGTCCACAGCGCCGGGATGACGAAGGCGGCGAGGTAAACGGTCGCGGCCATGATGCCGGCGAGCGAGAGCCACCTGAACCAACGGGCTACGCGCAGGTCCGTCGGATGGGCAGCGGCCAGCTCCACCGCCTGTTCCCGGCTCAACCGACCGAACATCCGGCGTAGCTCCAGTGAGTTGACCCGCCGCAGGTCGCGGCATCCGAACATCATGACCAGCACCATGTACAGGTCGGTGCGCAGGAACACCAGGCATTGGAACAGGATTCCGGAGATCTCGACCGCGATCAGCGCGGCGGCTGCCCGGTCGACCGCGTCGCTCCGGCTGGTCAGCGTGACGGCCAGCAGCGCGCTGAGTACCACGGTGTCGTAGGCGAGGCCGGCGAGCAGCGATCCGAAACGGCGGCGCCTCGGCAGTCCCCAGAGATGTGAGAGGTCGGTCTCGAAGACGAGGAAGTACAGCCGCCGTCCGATGCTGAACCGGGCCGGCACGCCCTCCGCGCGCGCGGCCAACCAATGCGCGGCCTCGTGACCGGCGGTGGAGAGCATCGCCCAGACCGCAAGCACACCGAGGCTGTTCACCGGGCTGGACAGGAAGTACAGGTCGTCCGGCCGGGGCAGGTAGTCCGGCCGTACGGCCAGCAGCACGGCGCAACCGGCGAACAGCGCCACGTAGCAGGCCCAGGCGAACGGGGTGAAGAGCTTGCGGGCCACCTCAGGCGGCACTCCGGCGATCCACCGCCGCGGCTGGGCGTCGGGAGCGGCGGTGATCGGCGTCCCGTCGACCTCGGCGACGAAGCCCAACCCCACCAGGGTATGGCCAAAGTCGATCGCATCGACGTCCTCGCCGGCTTCGGCGCTCGCCACCTGCCGGGCCTCGCCGAGCGTCGCCCCGGCGCGGAGTCGTTCGATCACCGTGACGCCGATGGCCGGCAGCGCGACATACGTACCGGACTGCGGATCTCCTACGAGAAACTCGCCGTCACTGTCGGCGACAACGGAAAGCTCCCGAAGCCTCAACCGGCTCCGCTCGGTCAACGCCGGCGAGTCCATCGGCTAGTCCACACCGGACGGCTCAGCACCGGCGGCCGGCACCGACGCGCATGCGGCGCAGTCGGGATCAGGCGGCCAGGGCTGCTCGGTCTCGGCCACACCAGCGCGGAAGTCGACCAGCCGGAACCGTCCGGCGGCGACCGGCGGGGCGAACCCGGTCAGATACCGCAACGCCTCCATCGTCACCAGCGAGCCGACCAAGCTCGCCACCGGACCGATACCCCGGTTGACGGTCGGGAGCACCGGCGCCAGCCGCCGGGCCACGCCGGCGGTGCCGGCACCGTCCGCCGACTCGGCATCGGCGCGCAACGCACAGGCATAGCAGGCACTGCGGCCGGGCTCGACCGACCAGTAGACCACCCGGGTGGGCAGCATCCCGCCCCGCACGTACGGCACGCCCGCAGCCAGGCACGCCTCGTTAACCCATAGATCAACTTCGTTCGGCTGGTCGATGCCGGTGACCAGCAGGTCGGCCCCGTCGAGCAGCGCCGCCACGTCCGCCGCACCGTTGACCCGGCGGTTCACCGCCCGCACCCGCAGCGCAGGGTCGAACGCCTCCAGCCTGGCGGCGGCCCGCTCGACCTTCGGCGTGCCGATGTCGGCGGCCGCATAGAGAAACTGGCGTGCGAAGTTACGGGGCTCTACCAGATCATGATCAAGCAGGGTGATCCGCCCGACCCCAAGACCGGCGAGGTTCATCAACACCGTACAACCGAGCCCGCCGGCGCCGAGCACGACCACGTGCGCCTCGAACAACCGACGCTGGAACTCCTCGGCCGGCCGTTCGAGCGAGGCGAAGGTGTCGAAGAAGGCGAGGTTGGAGAAGTGCCGCTCGGCTTGGGCGGCCGGCAATGGTTCGCGCTGCGCGTCGTCCAGCAGGCGCAGCTCGTCCAATGCCCCGATCGCCGACTCGACCTCGGCGACGGTGAGATCCGGATACCGGCCGGCCAGCTCCCGGGCTAGCTGGCCGGTGTCGCGCGCGCCCTCGCACAGCAGGCGGAACAGCGCCTCCACCTGGCCGCTCGGGTCGGCCAACACCAGCTGTTCACTGGGATCGAACGCGACCACCAGCTCGTCAGCCGCCCGCTCCCAGGTCAGCTCCTTCAGCTTCGGAATCATCCTGTCCCTCAGACAGTGCTCCGGTTGCCGGAGTGCGAGCAGCCCGGCAACCGGAAGCACACCAGTCAGCTCGGCTTCGACGAGGTGGCGATCACTTGCTCGAGCTTCTTGACCTCGATCTTCATACGGCACCTCCCGTCAGGGGCCACCGAGCGGCGGCCGAAGATGACGCTATGCGGCATCCCGACCGCTCGCAACAGACCTTGAGGATCAGCTCCACGGCCGCCACAGGCACGCAAATTCTGGATAGGCGACCAGGTAGGTCCGGGCGCCGCCGCGGTCGTACTCGTGGTTGACCCGCATGGTGCGGGCCGCGCCCGGTGGCAGGGTCGGGTGGCTGCGGCGGCGGGCCTGGATGCTGGTCTTCTCGTCGCTGGAGACGACGTACTCGTCGGGGCCGAGCGCGACGCCGCCGTTGGCGCGGGCGTACAGGTCCAGCACGCGGGTGGGCTTGGCTGCGAAGTCCGGGTCGCGGATGAAGATCCAGGACTGGTGCTGCCGGGGTTCGAGCGCGCCGGCGGCGAGGCTCCAGCGGATCGTGGACGGACAGATCGCCTCGGCGATGCCGCGGGCGATGACCTCACGGGCCAGTTCGGTGCCGCTCCAGCGGGACAGGGGCGGCGGCGATCTCTACCAGAACTCGCTGGTGACGTCCCCGAAGAAGCGTTCGATCTTTCCCCGGCCCTGCGGGCGGCCCGGGACGGGTGGGGCCCACCCGTGCCGGCCTTCGCGGGTCGCGACCTCTGCGGCCGGCCAGGTGCCCGGACCCGCCGGGTACAACCGGCCGGCAACCGGATCGCAACCGGCCGGCGGTCAACTGGTTGGGCGCGCGCAACACCGGGGAGAGCCCATCGCAGCCCAGGAGGTCACATGTCCATCCGCTTCTCCCGCCGGTTGGTGGTGGCCGTCGCGGTCGCCACCATCGCCGGGGGCCTGACCGGTGCCGGTCCGGCCGTCTCCGTCGAGCCGGACGCGGTGCCCGCGCCGGCGCCCGGGCCGATCAAGTATGCCGAGCTGCCGACCGCAATACCGGGTAGCTTCATCGTCGTGCTCAAGCCGGGCACCCCTCCGGAGGAAACAGGGCGGGTCGCGACCGACCTGACCAACCGGTACGGCGGTGCCGTCCGGCACGTCTACGACGCGAACGGGCTCGGTTTCGCCGTGGACACCAGCGACGACAGCGCCTCGCTGATCGCCGGTGACCCGCAGGTCGACTACGTGGCGCAGGACCAGCAGGTCGACCTCAACTACTTCGTGCAGCTGGCCCCGCCGTCCTGGGGGATCGACCGGATCGACGAGCACTCGCTGCCGCTGGACAACAAGTACCACTACCCGAACACCGCGGCCAGCGTGAACGCGTACATCATCGACACCGGCATCCTGCTCAACCACCAGGAGTTCGGCGGTCGCGCGGTGTGCGGGTTCGACCCGTTCGCAAGCGGCTGCGCGCCCTGCAACCAGGGCCACGGGACGCACGTCGCCGGCACCGTCGGCGGCAGCACCACCGGGGCGGCAAAGGGCGTACGGCTCATCTCGGTCAAGGTGTTCAACTGCTCCGGGAGCACCACCTGGGCGCTGGTCATCGCCGGGGTCAACTACGTGACGCTGTCCGCTCCGCTCACCCCTGGCCCGGACGTGGCCAACATGAGCCTGGGCGGGTCGGCGTTCGCCCCGGTCGACACCGCGGTGCTCAACTCGATCGCGACGGCGAACGTGCACTACTCGCTCGCGGCCGGCAACTCGGGCGGGAACGTGTGCCTGTTCTCGCCGGCGCGGGTCGGCGGCCCCGGGCTCGGCTGCCCGGGTGTCCCAGCGCACACCGCCACCACGGTCGGCGCGACGACCAGCACCGACAACCGGGCCGGGTTCTCCAACTTCGGGGTCGGCGTGGACCTCTTCGCCCCCGGCGCGAGCATCACCTCGGCCTGGTTCACCGCGGCCAACGCGTACGCGGTCCTGAGCGGGACCTCGATGGCCTCGCCGCACGCGGCGGGTACGGCCGCGCTGTGGCGGCAGCGGTTCCCGGCCGACACCGCGGTACAGGTGAAGAACGCGCTGGCCAACAACGCCACCCCCGGCGTGGTGATCAACCCCGGCGCCGGGTCACCGAACCTGCTGCTGTTCTCCAACGCGATCCCGATGTAACCGCCGATGGTGGCCCCGGACGCCCAGGTGTCCGGGGCCACCATCCCGTGGTGCACCAGGCATCCACGAGATGCCCGACCACACCCCTTCCCGACCGCCTTCGCGGGTCCGTCGCGACCGCGTACCACGACGGCCGGGCCCATGCGGTCGAACGGCGGGCAGTGGGCCCGAGCCCCTTACCGCTGGTGGCGCAGTCCCTGCCACAGGCCGGTAGCGCCGAGCGCTACGGCCCCCACCACCGCGCCGACCAGCCCGGTCGCCTCGTAGCCCTGCTGCCCCGCGATGCTGAACGACGTGAACCAGTTCCCGCCGATGTTGGCCCCGACCACGAGCCCTACCACGGCGCCGATGAGAGCACCGCCGAAGCCGGCCACAGCGGGACGGACGATGCCTGCGTTGTGTGTATACGACCTGGTCATAACCCAACGCTCGCAGGCGCACCGGACCTCGGCATGAGCCGGCCAACCCAAGTTGGGTGAGTACCGGTACCTACGTACTCGCCGACGGCCCGAGCGCTCGTGTCCTCTCCCGCCGGAAGCGCCTTCCAGCCGCTCGCAGGGCGAGCGCCAGTATCGCGCCGGATACAAGGTGTCGCTGGGGGGACCGGTCCCCAAGCGACTACTGCCTAGATCACTATATCCAACCACAGTGGACAAACGACAGGGCCGCAGGCCAGATGTGGTGGCCGCCCGGGTGCGCATTCCTGGGAACAAGGGCGCCAATGCGGGTGGCAAGGTGGCCGCCATCGTGGCCGGTATGGTCGCTGGCGCGGACAGCATCGAAGATCTCAACATTGTCCGGCACGGTGGCATGGGCTCGCCGTTCGCCTCGGTGTACGCCCCGTCGACGCTGGGCGAGTTCCTCCGCGAGTTCACCCACGGCCACGGACGCCAGTTGAAGGCCGCCGGGCGCGACGTGCTGGTGGAGCTGGCCCGGCGGGCGCGGCCGCTGGACGGCGCGGACGCGTTGTGTTTCATCGACATCGACTCGATGCTGCGCCAAGTGTACGGCAAGAAGAAGCAGGGCGCCGGGTTCGGCCATGCCAAGGTCGGCGGGTACAACGGCTGGCTACGCGGCTACAACCCTTTGATAGCAACACTGTCCACCCCACTGTCCGCGCCGGTGATCGCGGTCACCAGGCTGCGCGCCGGCAACGCCGCCTCGGCCCGAGGCGCGGCATGGCAGGTCGCCGAGGCCATCGGCACCGCCCGCACCGCCGGGGCCACCGGACTGATCGTGGTGCGGGCCGATTCGGCGTTCTACGCCAAGACGGTGATCTGGGCCTGCCGGCGCAACCGGGCGCACTTCTCTATCACCGCCCGGATGGACACCAAAACCCAGGCGGCGTGCGCGGGCATCCCGCAGACGGACTGGAGGCTTTCCGAAAACTCATTTAATTGGTTTTTCAACGGAGGCCGTACACGCGGAAGACCTCAAGCTTGGCTACGAGGCGTAACACCGCGGAAGCTCGTCCAGCGACCGCCGGAAGCCCGTTTTGAGAACTTTCCACAGTTTCAGGTGGGCGATGGTGCGTTCCACAGCGGCGCGCAGCCGGTTCAACGCGGTGTTGCAGGCGCGGCGCACAGGGGTCAGCTCGCCTCCCGGGGGCTTCTTGTACGGGGTAAAGATCCCAGTGCCTGCCGGGTAGCGACGGCGCATTGCTGCGCCGCCGCCCCCTCAGAACCGCTTATGTGGAGATCAACATAACGCGTTCGGCGGGGGGCCGTCGGAAAAGGACCAGCATAAGCTGGCACCTCGTCGGCGGCCTACCCGACGTTACGTACGGTTCTGTGAGGGCCTGGGGGTGAGAGTCCCCCAGGCTACTCGGCGGCCGAGACCGTACAAGACATTGTCGAGCTCATGGAGAAGCGGAGCGCGACGGCGGTATGAGCGGGTTCGAGGCGGCCGTCACCGGCATCGGCCTGGTCACTCCGGCCGGGATCGGGGTCGAGGCGAACTGGGAGACGGTCTGTTCCGGCCAGCCGGCGGCGGCCCACGATCCGGCTCTGAAGGACAACCCCGTCCGCATCTCCTGCCGGGTACCGGGGTTCGACGGAGGTGAGCTGCTGGGCCCGCGCCGGGCGCACCGCCTGGACCGGTTCGTCCAGCTCGCGCTCGTCGCCGCTCATGAGGCCGTTGCCGGCTCGGGCCTCGACCCGGCCGCCTGGGACGGCGGCCGGGTCGCTGTCGTGCTCGGCACCGGTGGTGGCGGCGGCGAGACCGTCGAGGAACAGCACCGGCTCATGCTGGAGAATCCCGCGTGGGTCTCGCCGCTGACGCTGCCGATGTACCTGCCCAACATGCTGGCCGGACAGGTCTCGATGGAGTTTGGAGCCGCCGGCCACAGCCTGGTGGTGGCCACTGCGTGCGCATCCGGCACGACGGCGATCGGAATAGGCCGTGACCTGCTGGAACGCGATCGATGCGACGTGGTCCTGGCAGGCGCCGGCGAGGCAATGCTCACTCCGCTGATCATGGCCGCGTTCGCGCGGATGGGCGCGCTGTCCCGGCGGGAGGAGCCCTCGGCGGCGTCGCGCCCCTTTGACGTGGACCGGGACGGGTTCGTGGCGGGCGAAGGCGCCGGCGTGCTGGTGCTGGAGCGGCTCGCCGACGCCCGAGCCCGCGGGGCGGCGATACGCGGGATGATCGTTGGCTACGGGGCGTCGGCCGACGCTCACCACATGACGATGCCTTGCCCGGACGGGCGCGGAATCGAGGCGGCGCTCCGTTCCTCGATCGAGGACGCCGGGGCCAGCGTGGACGACATCGATCATGTCAACGCCCACGGCACCTCAACCCCGCTCAACGACCGCGTCGAAGGACAGATGCTGCGCCGGACACTGCCCGGTGGCCCGCTGGTCACCCCCACCAAGGGGGTGACCGGCCACCTGCTCGGCGCCGCCGGCGCCGTCGAGGCGATCTACACCCTGCTCGCCATCGAACGCGCTCTGGTGCCACCAACGGCCAACCTGGACCGCCTGGATCCGGAGATCGACCTCAACGTCGCCACCTCCGCCACGCCCCACCGGATCAGCCTGGCGTTGAGCAACTCCTTCGCCTTCGGCGGGCAGAACGCGGTCCTCGCCATCGCCCCAGCCTGACCTGAGTCTTGTACGACCGACGCGGGCCCGCAGTCGAACAGATCATTCGCACTACCGCGCGACACATCGCTTTGGTTTCCTGAACGTTCTCGGGGGACGGCGTCCGGTGCGGGCAGCGCCCCCGGGACAGATTTGTTGGCTCGCCGGCGGGAAATCAGGGTGTGGCCAGCCCGAAGGACAGGATGGGGAGACGATGGACACCGCCCTGAAGGTCGGCCGTGCCTGGAGGCCGCACGAGATCACCGGCGGGTCCACCGGCACCGGAGAACTCGCCGATTGGCTCGCCGCCCTGGACCCTGACCATCTCACCGAGATGCTCACCGATCGCAAGGCGCTCGTCTTCCGGGGCTTCGCCGTCACGCCGGAGTCCATCGAGCCGGTGCTTGACCGGTTGGTGCCGAACCGCCTGCCCTACGTACACGGCAACTCGCCGCGGACCCGGGTGCGTGGCAACCTCTACACCTCCACCGAATACCCCCAGCAGTTCACCATCTCCATGCACAACGAGCTCAGCTACGCTCACCGCTGGCCGACCCGGCTCGTCTTCTACTGCGAGAAGGCGGCGGAGAGCGGAGGTGCGACCCCGGTGCTCGACGGCGAGCTGTGGCTCAGCTCGCTCGACGCCGAGGTCCGGGAGGCGTTCGCCAGCGGCATCCGGTACGTGCAGAACCTGCATGACGGGTACGGCTTTGGAAAGAGCTGGCAGGACACGTTCGAGACGGACGACCGCAGGGCGGTGGAGGAGTATCTCAAGGACTCGCAGGCCGAGTGGGAGTGGGGCCCGGACGGCATCCGCATCACCCAGCACCGTCCCGCGACCGTGAAGCACCCTGTCACCGGCGCCGAGGTCTGGTTCAACCAGGCAGACCAGTGGCATCCAGCCGGGCTCGGTGACCAGACCGCGTCCGAGCTGTACGACATCCTCGAGCCACACGAGTTCCCGCAGTACGTGACCTTCGCCGACGGCAGCCCTATCCCGGACGCGCACATCGAACAGATCCAGCGGTGCGGCCTGGACAATGCCATCGACGTGGATTGGCAGAGCGGGGACGTCCTGCTGATCGACAACGTCCTCCTCGCCCACGGCCGGCGCCCGTTCGAGGGAACCCGCAGAGTGCTGGTGGCAATGTCCAACTGACGGAGGGGTCACATGGCCGACCTTGTCTTTCTCCGCTCGAATGCGCTCATCGAGCCGCTGGTCGACCGGTTCTACGCCTGGATGCACAATTGTCACGCCGGCCCAGGCATCGATGAATCTGGCAAACGTACAGGTCCCGCTGATCGAGTCGTACCTGCACTCCCCGCAGGTGCATATCGCGGCCAGCAACAACCCGGCCCTGCGCGGTGGCTACTTCATCAACATCGAAGAGTCTCGCCTTTCGGATGCCCGGGCGCTGCTCGACACGATCAAACGCGACCGCGCCGAGATGCTCGTCTTCGCCGCGGCCGTCGCCGAGGCCGAGGAGCTGCTTCGCCAGCACGCGACCGGGTTCGATCTCACCCCGCTGTATCCGAAGCTGCCAGCGGCGCTGAACGGGCTGGTGGAGCTGGCTTACGACACGAGCAACCAGGCCTCGATACACTTCATCGAGCCGCTGCTCTACCACAGCCCGGCCTATGACGAGCGCCGCCAGTCGGTCCAGCTGTCCCTGGATACCGGGGTGGAGCGGCCGTTCATCCTCAGCACCCCCCGCCTTCGGGCACCGGACACGCTGGACCTCCCGATCCCGTTCCGCCACCCGGGCCTGGATGAGCTGTTCGCGGCTCGGGCCCGCGGCGCGACCGCGGCCCGGCTTCGTGAGGCGCTCGAGCTCGACGACGCGCAGGCCACGCAGCCGAGCGTCTCGCCCGACCGGCACATCGAAAGTGGCGGGCGCATCCGGTACTTCGGGCATGCGTGCCTGGTGCTGCAGACACCGCAGGCCGCCGTGGTGGTGGATCCGTTCATCAGCACCGACAATCGCCATGGCGACCGGTACACCCTCGACGACGTACCCGACCACATCGACCTGATCCTGATCACGCACGGGCACCAGGACCACATCGTCCTGGAGACCCTCATACAGCTGCGGGCGCGGACCGACGCGGTCGTGGTGCCCCGTTCCTCCCGCGGCAACCTCTGCGATCCGTCCATCGGTCTCTACCTGAAGGCACTGGGCTTCAACGTGCTCGAGGTGGATGACTTCGGCGAGGTGCCCTTCCCGGGCGGCAAGGTGGTCGCCACGCCATTCCTCGGCGAGCACTCAGACCTCGACATCCGCGCCAAGTCGACCTACCTGGTGCAGCTGGCCGGGGCGTCGGTGTTCATCGGCGCGGACTCCTCCGGCATCGACCCGGTGCTCTACCGGTACATCCGCACCCACCTCGGCAAGACCGACCTGGCCTTCCTGGGCATGGAGTGCGACGGCGCCCCGCTGACCTGGCTCTACCAGGGGCTGCTGACCCGGCCGGTGACCAAGAAGATGAGTGACTCACGCAAGCTCTCAGGATCGAACGCGCAGCAGGCCGCGGCAATCATGACCGAGCTCGGCGCCGACGAAGCCTATGTCTACGCCATGGGCGAGGAGAGCTGGCAGGGGCACGTCATGGCGACCACTTACACCGAGGATACCTACCAGCTCAAACAGATCGACGAATTCCTCACCTGGTGCAAAGATCACAGCATCACCGCGGAGCACCTGTTCAACAAACGCGAGTGGCGCTGGTGAAGAGGGCTTAGATGGCGTTCCTGCACACCAACGGGATCCGGCTCTCCTACCGGCGGTCGGGTCAGGGCAAAAGCGTCCTGCTCATCATGGGGTCGTCGGCCGCGGCCCACGTATGGGACATGTACCAGACGCCGGCACTACACCAGGCGGGGTACCAGACGGTCACCTTCGACAACCGTGGCATCCCGCCGTCCGACGCGCCGCCGGGCAAGTACTCGCTGGCGGACCTGGTCGCCGACACCAGGGGCCTGATCGAGGCGCTGAACCTGGCACCGTGCCGGATCGTGGGCACCTCCCTGGGCGCGGCGATCGCGCAGGAGCTGGCGATCAACGAGCCGCGCCTGGTCCACTGCGCGGTCCTCATGGCCACCCGCGCCCGGTCGGATGTCCTGCGGCGGGCGCAGGACGAGGCGGATCGGGTGCTGCAGCGAAGCGGCGTCCGCCTCCCGCCCAAGTGCAGGGCCGTCGACTCCGTGCTCAAGATGCTGTCGCCGGAGACGCACAATGACGACGACGCGGTCGCCAACTGGCTGGAGATCTTCGAGCTGGCCGGCGACGACGAAAGCGCCACCGACGGCCAGTCCTGGATCGACACCGGCGAGGACCGCCGTCCAGCGCTGCGGAAGGTCACCGCACCCTGCCGCGTCATCGCGTTCGGCGATGACCTCATCTCCCCGCCACACCTGGGTGCCGAGGTCGCGGACGCCATCCCCAACGGGGACTTCGTGAAGATTCCCGGGTGCGGCCATCTCGGGCATCTGGAACGCCCGGACGCGGTCAACGCGGCGATCATCGAGTTCTTGGACAAGTTCTGACGACCGGAGCGAGGAAGCCACATGGTGATGATGGGAGGCCCGCCGATAGGGCCGCTGCCGGCCCCCGATGGGCCTCCACATCGAAGACGCCACCCGCAAGAAGGTCCCCGCCGGCACGGTGCGCCGGATCCTGCCGTACGCGATGAGGCACCGGTGGTCGCTGCTGTTGTTGCTGCTGCTGACCGCGACCAACGCGGGCGTCGTGGTGGCGGTCCCGATGATCCTCAAGTTGATCATCGACGATGGTATCCAACGTGGACGGATGTCCGTTGTCGTGTCGCTGTCGCTGCTCATCGCCGGGCTTACCGTGGTGGACGCGGCAGCGGCCTACCTCCAGCGCTGGCTTTCCGCCCGCATCGGCGAGGGGCTGATATTCGACCTGCGCACCAAGGCGTTCGGCCACGTGCAGCGGCAGCCCCTCGCGTTCTTCGCCCGGGCACAGACCGGGGCGCTGGTGAGCCGGCTGAGCACCGACGTGATCGGGGCGCAGCAGGCGGTCGTGACACTCCTGTCGCAGAGCACGTCCACGATCTTGACGATCGTTCTCGTGCTCGGCGCGATGCTCTACCTGTCCTGGCAGATCAGCGTCGTGGCCCTGTTGATGATCCCGATCTTCCTGCTGCCGGCCAGAGTGATCGGGCGCACCCTGCAGCGGCTCGCCCGGCAACGGATGCAGCTCGACGCTGAGCTGGGCTCGCTGATGAACGAGCGGTTCAACGTGGCCGGGGCGATGCTCGCGAAGCTCTACGGCGAGCCAGTGCGTGAGCTCGACGAGTTCTCCGACCGGGCGGCCAGGGTGCGTGACATCACCGTCCGTACCGTCGCCATCGGGGCGATGCTCGGCATCATCGTCACGCTGCTCACCTCGATGACCAGTGCTGTGGTCTACGGCTTCGGCGGCGGCCTGGTCATCAACGGGGTACTCCAGCTGGGCACGCTCGTGGCCATGGCGACCCTGCTCATGCGGTTGTACGGCCCGGTGAACCAGCTGTCGAACATGCATGTCCACTTCCTGACCGCGCTGGTCAGCTTCGAGCGCGTGTTCGAGGTGCTGGACCTCAAGCCGCTCATTGCGGAGCGGGAGGGCGCTCGTACGCTGCCCGCGGCGCAGTCCCGCAACGGCGCCGCGCCGGATATCGAGTTTGACCAGGTTTCGTTCCGGTATCCGAGCCCCGACAAGCGGACGGTTCCCGCCTGAGCCCCGGCGATCAGCCTCGATACCCGGCGGCCGGCCTCAGCGTCCCTGCCACACGGGTTCGCGTCTCTCCGCGAACGCGCGTGGACCCTCAACGGCATCATGGCTGGACATCCGCCGCTGCTCCCACTCGAACCGGGCGGTGAAGGCCTGCTCGATCGGCATGTCGACGGACCGCATCACCGCCTCCTTGATCGCCCGCACCGCAAGTGGCGCGCTGCGTAGCAGGTCGCCGGTCCACTCGGCAACACACTCGTCCAGCTGTTCGGCCGGCACGACCTGGTTGACCAGCCCCAGCTCCAGCGCCACCCGAGCGGGCATCCGGCGGCCGGTCAGCAGGTAGCCCATCGCGGCCTTCAGCGGCAGCTGCCGGGCCAGCCGGAACGCGCCCCCGGCGCCGGGGACAAGACCGAGCCGGGCCTCCGGCAGCGCGAAGACTGCCCGGTCGGAGGCGATGATGATGTCGCAGGCGAGGGCGAGTTCGAACCCGCCGCCGAACGCGTAGCCGTTCACCCTCGCGACCACGGGCTTGGCGAGCCTGAACCGCTCGGTCAGCCGCGGCCAGCCGGGCTGGCCGCGGCTGCCGAACGTCGTGGGTGGCGCGCCGGCCTGGTCGAGCCGGGCTCGTTCGCGCAGATCCTGACCGACCGAGAAGGACCGGTCGCCGGCGCCGGTCAGCACCGCGACCCACACGTCGTCGTCGGCCTCGACGTCATCCCAGACCGCGGCGAGTTCCTCGTGCATCCGCAGGTCCATCGCGTTCAGCACGGCCGGCCGATCAAGCGTCACGTGGGCGACGCGGTCCTTTTTGACGTACCTCACCCGGGGCCGGTCGTCGTCGCTCATGAGGATCGGGCACCGCTCTTCGCGGAGAAGCGGCCAGCCTTGCCGATCACGTCGTGACTGTAGAGGCGCAGCGCCTGCTGCAAGGCGAACTCGGACATGTAACGGCGGAACTCGTCGGGCGGCTCCTCGGCGAGGTTCAGCATCCGCCGGTTGGTCACCACCGCAGGCTCCTGAAGGCGCGCGATGCTCTGCTCGATGGCGTGGTCCAGCTCGTCCGGCTTGCGCACCTCATCAACGAGAAACCCGGCGTCGGGCTCGCTCGCGCTGATCCTGCGTCCGGCCAGGATCAGCTGCCGGGAAAGCCTGGGGCCGGCGCACCGGGTGAGCCGGAGGTTCGCGGCACCGGGCACGATCCCCTCCTGGGCCGCCGGGAGGCTCAGGTACGCGTCTGCCGCGGCGATGACGTGGTCGACAACCAGCAACAGCTGGGCGCCGCCGCCGATGGCAAAGCTGTCCACGACCGCGATCCACGGCTTGTCCACCGTACGCAACGACCAGTGCGCATCGTGGACGAGCAGACCGCGGACCAGCTTCTGGATATACCCCAGCTCCCGCCGCAGGAGGAAGTCGACCAGCGCGATGTCGCCGTTGTGCAGCGCCTTGAGGTTGATCCCGGAGCTGAACACCCGCCGGCCCCGATAGCGCGGGTGGCTCATCTCGCCGCCGCGAAGCAGGCCCACCTGTACGCCCGGGTCGAGCAGCGCAAGGTCGACAGCGGTCTCCATGTCGTCGACCTGCCGGCCGTCCTCCGCGTTCAGGCAGTCATCGCGGCACATCGTCAGGTGCGCGGCACCGTCCCTGCGTTCCAGCCGGACAGAACCGAGGTCGACGGTGCCGTCGCGGACGAGCTCCGGCAACAGCCGGGTCGCCCGTGGCGTGGGCCGGAGCATGGCATCGAGCAGGTGCGCCCCTGCCACCGGCGACCGCAGGACCCGGCTGAGGAAGATGCCCTGGTCGATCTCATGACCTTCCTTGCCGGCCTGTGGCCGGGCCCGCTCGGCGGCGAGCTGCCTCTGCGCGGGCACCAGCCCGGGAAACGCGGCCGCCGCCGCCCGGCACAGCTCGGCCAGTCGAAGCTCCCGCGTACGGCCGCCGGTCAGCTCGTCATAGACCGCGTCGACGTGCACGTCCAGGAACGCGCAGCGCAGCGCCCGGCTGGCGTCCTTCGCCGCGGCGGCGGCACCGCGTTGCTCCGGCGACCGGTCCGCAGGCTCGGCCAGTGACGCCAGCACGGCCTCGGTCCGCTGCGCTGACCGGGCCAGCACGCGGCGGGCGTGCGGCAGGTCCGCGCGAATGTCTTCCAGGTCTTCCCGCCCCGCCTCCCGCGTCACGATGCCGGCGCCTGGCATCACGACGCCGACCAGGCGGATGCCTGCCGCAGCGTGCGGTCACACGCGGCCAGGTGCACACCGAGTGCGTCCTCAAAGCTCACGGTCGCCGCGTCGAACATCAGCTGCCGCCGGACCGCCAGCTCGGTGCCGGAGACTGCCCCGCTCAGCGTGATCGCCGCCGCCAGCGCGTTCGGCAGGTCGTCGGTAATCTCGTGGACCACGTGCAGCGCCAGCGCATCGGCCGCGTCGAGGGGCACGCCGAAGAGCACCGCACGGCGGATCGCCGCCGCATTCGACCCCTGACGAGCGATGCGGTAAAGCGCCATGCCCGGCCAGATGACGCCGGCCGCCGCCGGCATCATCAGGCGCACCGAGGTGGCGGCGATGCGGTAGTCGGTGGCGAGCAGCGCGTCGAGGGCTATACCACCGCAGTCACCCGTGGCCACCGCGATCGTCGCCATGGGAAGACGCTCCAGCCGGCGCAGTGCTCGCTCCCACTTACCCACCAACGCCACGGTGAGGCCACCGGCCCACGCCCCCTCGGGCGTACCCGACACCTGGACAACGACCCTGGCATCCCCGCCGCGGTCTTCGGCGCGGTCACAGAGCGCGGAGACGGCAGCGACCGACTCCACCGACAGGGGCTGTCCACCATGGACGCGGATCATCAGGTCGTCGGCTCCCGCCCACGCACCGGCGGCATCCACCATCTGGCCGGCGTTGTCCGCCCCCTCCCCCTTCACCATCGGACAAGCGCCGTCTCGATGGAGGAGCCCGGGCCCATCGTCATCAGCACGCCGTAGTCTCCCGCCTCAACCACACCCTCGGCGATCAGGCGCTCGTACGAGAAAAGGAACGAACCGCTCGACAGGTTGCCGTAGTCACGCAGTACCTCGATGGTGTGCCGGACGTCGTGGCGGGTGAGGCCCAGGTTAACCCGGACTGCATCGATGACCTTCTTGCCACCGGAATGCACCAGCCAGTGCCTGATGCTTCTGCGGCGCAGGCCGGCGCGGGACAGCAGGCGGTCGACGACCAGGCCGGCATGGGCGCCGACCACATAAGGGATGTCCGGGTCGAGGAAGAAGCTGAACTTGCCCTCTGTGTCGTCCCAGTCGTACCGCATCGCATCGACCGCGTCGGTGATGATGTGGCTGGCGAAGGACAGCACGCGCGGGCCCTTCGGCCCGGCCGCCATGCCGTTACCCGGCGGCCGCGCCGCCGGCGTCACCAGGGCGGTGGCCGCAGCGCCGTCGCCGAACAAGCTGTTGACCACCGCGGTCCGCATGGTCGAGTCAATGACGTAGGCGGCCGAACACGCCTCCGCGCACACCATGACGGCGACCTGCCCTGGGTGCGTAACCGACCAGGCCGCCGCTGCGTTGAGGGCGTTCAGTCCCGCGTTACAGCCCATCCCCACGATGTCCACGCGAACACATCCGGGGTCGATTCCCATGTCGCGGATGAGTAGGGCGCTAAGGCCGGGAGTGAGAAAGCCCGTCGAGGTGACACAGCACAGGTAGGCGATGTCGGACAGCCCGTACCCGGCCTCTGCCAGGCATGCGCGGACGGCTCTCGCCCCCATGTCGACGGCGAGCCTCTTGTGCTTGGAAAGCAGTGCCCCCTGGGTCTCCGGGACGGCCGCGCTCATGCCATCCCGTGGCGGGATGGAGAGGAACCGGCGCTGGATCGCGCTGTTGAGGAAGACCGAATGAACCTTGGAGTCGGTGATCTCAAAAAGATCAAGCAACTCTTGCTGTGAGTACGACTCCGCCGTGACGGCTGTGCCAACGCCGACGAGCTGCGGGGCGGAGGTCTTCTCCCATCGATCAGCTATGGGCAGGCTCACCAGCTCCGCGACCGCAGGGCTCACGCTCACAGTCATCGGTACGTCCACCCCCACATGCGGGACTTGCTACGCGGACGAATCACGACCGTCGTCACCTCGACCACCTCTCACTCGAACGAACATGGGTTGGGAGCGGCGGAGATGAGGCTTGCCCGTCCAAGGCCTGCCCCCGTCCAGGGGTTGTCCCGTCCAACTGCGTACGGGCCACAGTTGGACGGAAGCCCCCTACCTCACGGCCGCGGCGTTCACGCTCCATTGCCCCCGATCTGTTTTCCAGGTCATTTGCGATCTGAAGCCACTCGTCCGCGCAGGCCCGGGCCACCTCCGCCAGGATGTACGTGCAGTGAGGTGGCACGTTGGTGGCAACGTCACGCCACTCTTCCGGACGGATCGTTCGGGAGAAGACCCAGCGCAGCAGGGACCTGCCCGACTCGGTAAGCCGCAACGAGGGATCACTCTTCAGGCCGTGCAGCATGAGTGCCAGACGCGACTCCACTGCGGACTCGTCGTCCTCCAGCCCGTTCGAGAGCAGCTCACCTCGGCGCGGGCCCGGTATCCGCAGCTGCTGGACGGGATCCTCACCCCGCTGGAGCCGCCGGCGGACATCACGGACCGTGGAGGGAGACACCCCCGCATCTCTCGCGATCTCCCGCAGAGAGGCGCCTGGCCGTTCTCTAATGATTTCGGAAGCCCTGACCCGGCCCTCGACATGATCGAGTGGACGCACTCGGCCATCGCGTCCCATGCGTGCCTTTACCTCGCCGCCCAGGCCCGGCTGAACCCGCCGGCGTACGTTGCCAACCGTCCTAGCACTGAGCCCGGCCGCGGCCGCGATCGCACGGTCCGACCAGGTGGGGTCGGAGGCGATGATCCGCTGCGCGGCCCTCATCCGGTCCGCACGCGACAGGGGCAGGCCATGCGCGATGTTCGTCTCGACCGCGAGGATGAACGCCTCATGCTCGGTGCCGTCGAAGAACCGTACTTCGATCTTTTCGTCACCACGGATCCGCGTCGCCCCCAGCCTATGCATCCCATCGATGACTCTCATCGTAGAACGATGCACGATTATAGGTGGAAACCGCACGTCCATGCTCGCCAGCATGCGCGTATGCTCAATGTTCTCACCCCTTTGTCGGGGCGAGTCAGCGGGCAACAGCACGCTGATGGGCACCCATTCAATCGGCGTGCTGTCGTCGAATACGCTATTACTTGACCGTTGTAAACGGTCGGAACGCACGTCTTGCGATTCTTCCGCCGGCGGACTGCTGGCATGCTGCAGTTCCAACTCAGCTCCCCACATGCGCCTGCCTCCCCAGACAGCTGGCCGCCCCTTGCCGAGGCCGAGCCAGACCGAGCATATGATCGCTCGCCACACCGCAACCTTCCAAGCGGCAGTACCGGCATCCCGCAATGCCGCTTACTTAAGCGATCAATTTAGCGGTGATCGGGAGGTGCCCAGTCGCGGGCGGCCCGCGGCGTGTTTGAAGCTGATCCGGGTCGGGGCCAGCCCGGGGGCCCGAGCGGCTTGGGCGAGCAGGTCGCGGATGGCTTGGTAGACGCAGAGCATGGCCCAGAACTCCTGCTCAACCAGCTCAGGGCTCTTGGAGCGCAGGACGACCTCGGGGCCACCGCGCTGCAGAGTCCTGATCTCGCCGATGGTCGTATCGGCCTGCCACCGGTCGTGGTAGAGGCCGGCCAGCTCGGCCATGGGGGCGGTAGTGGGGTCGAGCAAGGTGGTGACCAGGCAGAACAGCTCGGACATCTCAGTGCCGTCGTCGCGCTGGGTCCACCCGGTGTACTCGATGACCCGCACCCGGATGGGGGCCCCGTCCTTCTTGCGGGGCGGGTGCAGCTCGGCGATGTAGGAGCCGTCGCCGAGCACCTCCAGGGCGGAGGGCTTGAACGATGCCGAGACCCGCCACAGCAGATGCGCCCCGGTGGCGAATGCCCTGCGCCACAGCGCCCAGGCGGTGAAGTCGCGGTCGGCCAGGCACAGCATGCCTTTGCGCAGCGAGGCGACCAGGTCCTCGGCGAGGGTCTGCTCACCGGTGCGAAACGGCCCGTAGACGGCGTCGACCACGGCCCGGGTTCCGGCCTCGCCCAGCAGCACGGCGCGCAGCTGCGGATACGGGTTCGGGGTGCCTGACCCGTCGACGCCGCGGCCGAAGTGCGCCGCGTTGTCATCGGTGTCGGGCACGTCCGCGGTGAACCCGTCCATCGTCACCACCCGCTGGTCGCGCCAGAACACACCCGGCGTGGACAGCGCGCCCTGGACCCCTTTGACCCGGTCGAACAACAGTCGCACAGGGGCCACGCCCAGCCGAGCCCTCGCGTTGCCGATCGCCGCCGTGGTCGGCGGTGCCCAACCGCCCACGCCCGAGCCCTGCACGACCCGTGCGTCCACCATCTTGGACAGCACCCGCCCGTAGCCCGAGCGCATGAACAGCCAGCACGCCAGCACAAACAGCAGCACCAGCCGCGCCGGCAACAGCCGCGAGCGCACCTCCCGGGTATCGGTGGCGCCGATGACGTCGTCCAGCAGCTCGTGAGGGAATGCCCGCGCCAACACACCAATCGCGATCCGGGCGGGCAGCCGTTCCTCCGCCGCCCGAGCCTCACGCGTCAAACCAGCCACAAGCAGGACGATACCGCGGTCGATCACTTAAGTAAGTTCCATTGTGCCGTGCGAAATGTTTGACTGCTCAAACACCTTTCCGCCAATGATGACTTTGCATGGCTCGACTTAGGGTTGCTGCAGGTCGGGTAGGGATTCCACCCGCTCGCGGTGCCCGGGAATGCCCTCGCTGATCCGGCGCGGCTCCATGGCCCCCCGGGCCCAGGCGCAATGCCACTAAGACTAAGTTGATCATGGTGTTGTGCTGGGTCTTTGTGGATGGTCGGCGTGGCGGCGTGACGGGCGGGCCGGCCGGTGGTGTGCTTGCCGGTCATGACGCAGGCGGTGACGGCGGATCAGGTGTCGTTGGGTGTGCTGGTGTCGGCGGTGCCGCGGGATGCGGTGGACGCGGCGGTGGCCCGGTTCGGGGTGGGGCCAAGCGTTCGGGACGTTGCCGGCGCATGTGGTGGCGTATCTGACGATGGCGTTGTGCTTGTTCGCTGAGGACGACTACGAGGAGGTCGCCACGAAGGTGATGGGGGCGTTGACCCGGTTCGGGTGTTGGGACGCCTCCTGGAGCGTGCCGACCTCCTCGGGGATCACCCAGGCGCGGCAGCGGGTCGGGGCGGCGGTGATGGCGGAGATCTTCGAGTCTGTGGTACAGCCGGTGGGCACCGCGGAGACCCGGGGTGCGTGGCTGCGCCGGCGGCGGGTGCTGGCGGTCGACGGTTTCGATGTGGACCTGCCCGACACGCCCAGCAACGCCGCCGAGTTCGGCTACGCCGGCTCGGGCGCTAACCGCTCGGCGTACCCGAAGGCGCGGGTGGTGGCGTTGGCCGAGTGCGGCACGCACGCGTTCCTGGCCTGCGAGGTGTCCGGCTACGGCGTCGGGGAGCAGACCCTCGCCGCGCGGCTGTACCCGCGGCTGCGCGTCGATGAGCTGTTGACCGCCGATCGGGGGTTCTACTCCTTCCAAGCCTGGTCCACCGCGGCAGCCACCGGGGCGGCGCTGCTGTGGCGGGCCCCGACCGGGTTGCGGCTGCCCGTGGTCGCGGTGCTGACCGATGGCACCTACACCAGCGTGGTGATGGATGCCAAGATCCGCAGCAGGCGTCGGGAGCGCATCCTGGCCGCCGCCCACGCCGGGCAGCCGCTGGACCCGCAGGAAGCGCATCTGGTGCGGGTGGTCGAGTACGACGTGCCCGACCGGGCCGGCAACGGCACCGGCGAGCTGGTCGTGCTGCTGACCACCATCACCGACCCGGCCGATGCCCGCGCGGACGAGGGAGCAGGAGACCGGTCATGATCAGCTCAAGACGCACCTGCGTGGCCCGGGCCGGCTGCTGCGCTCGAAGCTGGCCGAGCTGGTCTACCAGGAGATCTGGGCCTGGCTGGTCGTCCACTATGCCCTGGCCGCGTTGGTCACCCGGGCGGCCGAGGCCGCTGAGGTCGACCCCGACCGGGTCAGCTATATCCGGGCCCTGCGTATCGCCCGCCGTACCGCGACCGGGACGGCGGGCTTTCCCCCTGAGGACTGGACCCAGGCGCTGCCAGCCGTACATGCCGAGATCACCCGCAAGCTCAACCCGCCCCGCCGGCACCGCAACTGCCCCCGCGCGGTCAAACGCGCCCGCCACAACAGCTACCGGGTCAAGAAACCCGACCAGGCCGCCAGCACCCGCCACGCAGGGCCGGCGACCATCCGCTTCTGGCCCCTCAAACCCCCACCAACCGCGCAGGCCCACGTGTCAACGGCGGCCGAAATTTGGTTCTGGCTCACTTTTGTTGATCGAGGTTGGCCCCTGGTCCAGCCGCTTACGGGGCGAGGAGTACCCGTTTACGGAGCAGATCGAGCTTGGCGCGGCCGAACATCTGCCGCTTCAAC
>DASSUC010000279.1:0-19523 GCA_035707405.1 Micromonosporaceae bacterium
CGAGCGTGGTGGCCTGCGCCGGCACGTTGTGCGTGCGCCCCACCAGGACCACCACCTCATGCTGTACGGCGAGCCGGGCCAGCCGGGCCAGCGCGGCGACCACCCGGTCCCGCACCAGCTCCAGTGACCTGCGCACCTGGACCTGCTCCACGTTCTCGGTGAGGTCCCGGGAGGTCATCGCCTGGTGCGCGTACTCGTGCCAGGCCAGGGCCGAGAACTCCTCCAGCCGCGCCTTCACGTCGTGGCGGGTGACCCGCTCCCGGGCCGCGATCGAGGCCAGGTCCACCCGGTCGAGCACCGCCTGGTACGCCTCGACGACGCCGTCCGGCACCCGCACGCCGAGGTCACGCTGGGCTTGCAGCACGGCCAGCCACAGCCGGCGCTCGGCGCGCACCTTCTCCTCGGGCGACCAGAGCGCGACCAGCTCGGGTGATGCGTAGCGGGTGGCGAGCACGTTGGGGACCGGCACGGCCCAATTCTTCCCCAGCGGGCCGGGGGCCGGCGCGAACGCACCTCACCCGACATGCGCAGGGACTGCTTGTCACGCCGGCGCGGGACGCTCCAGGATGGCCACGACGCCCTGCCCGCCGGCGGCGCAGATGGAGATCAGGCCGCGGCCCTGCCCCTTCTCGGCGAGCAGCTTTGCCAGGGTCGCCACGATCCGCCCGCCGGTGGCGGCGAACGGGTGCCCGGCCGCCAGCGACGAGCCGTTGACGTTGAGCCGGGCCCGGTCGACCGGGCCGGGCGGGGCGTCCAGGCCCAGCTTCTCCTTTGCGAAGGCGGGTTCCGCGAGCGCCTTCAGCGTCGCCAGGACCTGCGACGCGAACGCCTCGTGGACCTCGTAGAAGTCGAAGTCACCGAGGGTGAGCCCGGCGCGGGCGAGCAGCCGCGGGATCGCGTACACCGGGGCCATCAGCAGCCCCTCACGCTCCTCCGCGGCGCCATTGCCGGCGGCGCGCCCGTGCACGAAGTCGACCGCGGCGGTCTCCGCGGTGGTGAAGTAGGCGAGCACCGGCAGCCGGCGCCGCGCCGCCCACTCCTCGCTCGCCAGCAGCACGACCGCGGCCCCGTCGGTCAGTGGCGAGGAGTTGCCAGCGGTCATGGTGGCCCGGTCCGCGTCCGGCCCGCGGGTGCCGAAGACCGGCTTGAGCGCGGCCAGCTTCGCAAGGCTGGTGTCGGGGCGCAGGTTCTGGTCGCGGGTCAGCCCGAGGTACGGCGTGACCAGGTCGTCGAAGAAGCCCCGCTGGTACGCGGCGGCGAGGTTGCGGTGGCTGGCCAGCGCCAGCTCGTCCTGCTCCTCGCGGCTGATCCCCCACCGCAGCGCGGTGACCGCAGCATGGTCCCCCATCGACAGACCGGTACGCGGCTCGGCGTTGCGCGGCACCTCCGGCCGCAGCGCCTGGAGCGGGCGCAGCTGGGCGGCGGCGCGCAGCCGGCCACCCACCGAGCGGGCCGCGTTGATCTCCAGCAGGGTGCGCCGGGTCCGCTCGTTGACCGCGAGCGGGGGGTCGGACGTGGTGTCCACCCCGCCGGCGATGCCCACCTCGATCTGCCCGAGCGCGATCTTGTTGGCGACCAGGATCGTCGCCTCCAGCCCGGTGCCGCACGCCTGCTGGATGTCGTACGCCGGGGTGTGCGGGTCCAGCCGCGAGCCGAGCACGCACTCGCGGGTGAGGTTGTAGTCGCGTGAGTGCTTGAGCACCGCGCCCGCGACGACCTCACCCATCCGCTCGCCGGCGAGGCCGAACCGGGCGATCAGCCCCTCCAGCGCCGCGGTCAGCATGTCCTGGTTGGACGCTGCCGCGTAGTGGCTGTTCGAGCGGGCGAAGGGGGTGCGGTTGCCCCCGATAATCGCTACTCGGCGCACGCTGTCTGCTCCTCGTCGCTTCTCGCCTTGCGCTTAACCTACTCGCCAGTAGGCTACGCCCATGACCGACCGGTACGCCAGCTTCGCGAACTCCGGCCCAGGCCGCGCGATCCTCAAGCGGCTCGGCCTGCCCACCCCACCTCACCTGCGCCGGTTCCGGCCCGAGGAGCCGCTGCTGCCCGGTCCGGTGCTGCTCGCCGGCGACGGCCGGCTCGGCCCGGCCGTCCGCGCCGCGCTGGAGGGCTGCGAGATCGTCGAGAAGGCCGACGCGCCCGTAGGCGCGATCGTCTTCGACGCCACATCCGTCACAGACTCCAGCCGCCTCCGGGCGCTCTACGACACGTTCCACCCGTACGCCCGCTCCCTGCTGCCCTCCGGCCGGGTGGTGGTGCTGGGCACGCCGCCCGACGCGTACAGCTGGCCGGGGCCGGCGCGGCGCAGCCGCTCCGGTGGGCCGGGGACCGGACCTGGCCCGTCGCCGCTGGCGGGCATCCGCGAGGCGGTCGCCCAGCGGGCCCTGGAGGGCTTTGTCCGCAGCGTGGGCAAGGAGTTCGGCCGGGGCAGCACCGCGCAGCTGGTGTACGCCGCCCCGAGCGGCGAGGACGCGATCGGGTCCACGCTGCGGTTCCTGCTCTCCGGGCGGTCGGCGTACGTCTCCGGGCAGGTCATCCGGGTCGGCCCGGCCCGGCTGCCGGCACCGGTGGTGCCGCCCCTGGACGCCAAGGTGGCCCTGGTCACCGGCGCCGCGCGCGGCATCGGCGCCGCCATCGCGCAGGTCCTGGCCCGGGACGGGGCGCACGTCATCTGCCTGGACGTGCCCGCCTCCGGCGAGGCGCTCATGGGGGTGGCCAACTCGGTCGGCGGCACCGCGCTCCAGCTCGACCTGACCACGGCCGACGCGCCGGACCGGCTGGCCGAGTTCGTGGAGACCCGCCACGGCGGGGTGGACGTCGTCGTGCACAACGCGGGCATCACCCGGGACAAGACGATCGGGCGGATGACGCCGGACGCGTGGGACGCGGTGATCGAGGTCAACCTGGTCAGCCAGGAGCGGGTCACCGAGATCCTGCTCGCCCGGGACCTGGTCCCCGGCGGGGGCCGCATCATCTGCGTCTCGTCGGTCTCCGGCATCGCCGGCAACCGGGGCCAGACCAACTACGCCACGTCCAAGGCGGGCGTCATCGGCCTGGTCCAGGCGCTCGCGCCGGCGCTGCGCGAGCACGAGGTCACGGTCAACGCGGTCGCCCCCGGCTTCATCGAGACCACGATGACCGCCGCGATGCCCGTGACGGTCCGCCAGGCCGGCCGCCGGCTGAACAGCCTGGGCCAGGGCGGCCTGCCGGTGGACGTGGCGGAGACCGTCGCCTGGCTGGCTGCGCCGGACTCCGCGGGCGTGACCGGCAACGTGGTACGGGTCTGCGGCCAGAGCCTGCTCGGGGCGTGAGTCCATGTCCACTGTGGAGCTTTCCCGGCCGCCTTCTCCGGCGGCCCTCTACCGGCGGGCCGCGCTACGGGCGATGACCAGGCGCTCGACCGGCAGCGTGCCGGAGCGCACCCTGGTGCTGCGGGGGGTGACCGTGGACCGGGGCCGGCTCGCCGCGTACGACCGGGCCTGCGGGTTCCCGCTGGCCGACGTGCTGCCGCCGACGTACCCGCACGTGCTCGCGTTCCCGCTGGCGATGGAGCTGATGTCCGCCGCCGACTTCCCGTTCCCGGTGGTCGGTCTGGTGCACCTGGCGAACCGGGTCACGGTGGCCCGGCCGGTCCTCGCCGGCGAGGCGCTGGACCTGGCGGTGCACGCCGAGCACCTGCGCCCGCATGACCGGGGGCGGCAGCTCGACGTGGTGGCGGTGGCCACGGTGGACGGTGTCGAGGTGTGGCGGGGCGTGTCGACGTACCTGCGCCGGGAGGGCGGGGCGTCGGGGGGCGGTGACCGGCGCGACCGGAATCCCCCACCGCCGCCGGATGTGCTCTGGCGGGTGCCGCGCAGCGTCGGGCGGGACTACGCCGCGGTCTCCGGCGACCGCAACCCGATCCACACCTCCCGGGTCGCCGCCCGGCTGTTCGGCTTTGCCCGGCCCATCGCGCACGGCATGTGGAGCAAGGCCCGGTGCCTGGCCGCGCTGGCCGGGCGGCTGCCGGACACGTACGAGGTCGAGGTCGGCTTCAAGCTGCCGGTCCTGCTGCCGGCCTCGGTGGCGTTCACGGCCACCTCGGCCGCCGAGGGCGGGTGGATCTTCGCGCTGCACGACGCGCGCTCCGGCAAGCCGCACCTGGCCGGCACCGTCACCGGCACCGGCACCGGCACCGGCGCCACGCCGGGGTCCGTCAGCCCGGCCAGCCCCGGGCCCGCAGCGCCTGCCGGACCTCATTGACCACACTGGACAGCTCGCGCATCCGGCGGCTGGTCACGTGCAGCACGACCCATCCCTCGGCAGCCAGCTGGCTGAGCCGGCGGCGGTCCCGGTGGAACTGGTCCGTGCTGTCGTGCCAGGCGCCGTCGTACTCGACCGCCACCCGGTAGTCCGGCCAGGCCAGGTCGGGGTGCACGACGGCGCCGGAGCGCAGCCTGATCGGAAACTGGGTGGCCGGCCGGGGCAGGCCGGCCAGCACCAGCCGCACCCGCAGCTGCGACTCGGGCGGTGACTGCGCGCCACCGTCAACGAGGTCGACAACGCGCGCGACCCGGGCGATGCCCTGGACACCGGCGCGTTCGCCGACCAGCTTGTCGAGCTCAGCCCGGGTCGTGAGGCCAAGGGCGAGCAGCCCGTCGATCAGCGTTACGGCGCGGGCCAGGTCCAGCCAGCGTGCGAGATCCCAGGCAGTACGCACGGGCGTCGTACACGCCAGCCCGTTGCGGTGGGCTACCTCCCGGCGGTCGAGCCGGGTGTGATGTACCCGCAGGTCACGAGTTGCGGCGAGCCGTTTGCCCGCCGGCGCGATGAGGTGGACGTCATGATCATACTGCGCGGCGAACTCGACGCCGTGCAGCGACGCCGCGGACGGTCCCGCGATGACGACCCCGGGGGGCAGGCGCAGTACCGCCGCCCGGCAACGCAGCTCGTGGTCGCGTTCCAGGCGGGCGTCGGCGTAGACCCCGTGCAGTGGGCTGATCCACGCGCTGCTCCGTAGCTGGTACGGCGTGAGCAGGCCACGCTTGACGGCGGTGGCGCCGAGGAAGACCCGCCACTCGAGCTGCCGCGGTCGGTACGGAGATCGTGCCACCGGGGCAGCCTGCCGGAGCGGGCGCCTCGCCGTGGCCGCTGAGTCATCTGCCGGACATGGCGATATTTGGACACCGCCGTCGCCCCCTCGATGTCGCAAGATCAAATCAGTTTCACTGGAATTGGGGCCAACCTTCGTTCGGATAAGCCCAATTTCAGTGAAGTTGAGTTGACCATGGACGGAGGCGGGACGCTGCTGGTGGTCAGGCGGCAGGGCTGTCCCTGCACGTCGAAGGGCGCCAGGATGCTCCGCGCAGCCGGGCGTCCGCCCCGAGCCAGACGAAGTTCATCATCCGGGCGGCGGTGACCTCCGCATCCTCGTCCGGGTGCTCAGCGGCCCAGTCGGCGAGCGACTCGGCCACCCCTACCAGCGCGTACGCCATGGCGGTGAGATCCCGGCCGGGCGCCGGGCGCTTCGCCCCCGTACCGCCGGAGGCGTCCGCGGCGCGGGTCACGGCGCGCTCCAGGAGGCCGGCCACCACCTCGATCATGCGGCGGCGCATCCCGGCCAGCTCGGCCGCGAACGGCTCCTGGCCGCGCGCCTGGCGGTAGAGCACGCCCCAGCCGTCCCGGTGCCCGGCAACGAACCCGAAGAACGCCCGGATCCCTCGCCACAGCTGCTCGTCCGGGGGCAGGTCCGGCTCCACCACCCGGGCGATCGCCTCCATCAGCCGGGTCGCCTCCCGGTGCAGGCAGGCGACGAAGAGCTCCTCCTTGGTGCCCAGGTACGCGTACACCATGGGTTTTGAGATGCCGGCCTCCTCGGCGATCTCATCCATGCCGGCGGCGTGGAACCCGCGGCGGGAGAAGACCGCCACCGCCGCGTCGAGCATCTGCTGCTCGCGCACTGCGCGGGGCAGGCGCTTGCCGGTGGGGCCGGTGGTCACCTTGCCAGCGTACCTACCCGCAAGTAGGGTTACGCACGGGTAGGTACTCGAGAGGATGAGCCATGACAGACTTTGACCTGTCCAACCTCGCCAACATGGAGTCCAAGGAGTTTGCGCAGCTGGTCAAGAACGCCTCAGCTGACCAGATCCTGGCGGTGATGCAGGGCGAGTCCCGGGGCAAGCTGCTCGACGAGATCTTCGCCCGGTTCCCGCGGCTGTTCCGGGCCGACCGCGCCGGCAGCACCAACGCGGTCCTGCACTGGAACATCGGTGACCGGCCGGACGGCGGCCTCGACACGTACGAGGTGGTCATCGAGGACGGCGCCTGCACCGTCTCGGAGAAGCCGAGCCGGGACCCGCGGCTGTCGTTGACCATGGGCGCCGTGGACTTCATCAAGGTGGTCTCGGGCAACGCCAACCCGGTGATGATGTTCATGACCGGCAAGCTGAAGGCAAAGGGCGACCTGGGCCTGGCCGCGAACATCCAGAACCTGTTCGACCTGCCGAAGGCCTGAGGTCCGATGGCCGAGTTCTCGCTCGACCTCTCCGACGAGCAGCGTGACCTGCGGGACTGGGTGCACGGCTTCGCCGCCGACGTCGTGCGCCCGGTCGCGGCGGAGTGGGACGAGCGGGAGGCCACGCCCTGGCCGGTCATCCAGGAGGCCGCCAAGATCGGCCTGTACGGCTTCGAGTTCCTCGCCAGCTGCTGGTCGGACCCGACCGGGCTGTCCCTGCCGATCGTCAGCGAGGAACTCTTCTGGGGCGACGCGGGCATCGGGCTGAGCATCTTCGGCACGTCGCTCGCTGTCGCGACGATCTACGGCGCGGGTACGCCGGACCAGCTCGTCGAGTGGGTGCCGCAGTGCTTCGGGGACTCGACGGACCCGGCGGTCGCCGCGTTCTGCACCACCGAGCCGGAGGCGGGCTCGGACGTCAGCGCGATGCGCACCCGGGCCCGCTACGACCAGGCGTCCGACGAGTGGGTCCTCAATGGACAGAAGGCGTTCGCCACCAACGGCGGCATCGCCCGGGTGCACGTGGTCACCGCCTCGGTCGACCCGGAGCTGGGCGCGCGGGGGCAGGCCGCGTTCGTGGTGCCACCCGGCACCGCCGGCCTGCACTCCCCGCGCAAGCTGCGCAAGCTCGGCCTGCGCGCGTCGCACACCGCCGACGTGTTCCTCGACGACGTGCGGGTGCCCGGCCGGTGCCTGCTGGGCGGCCGGGAGGCGCTCCTGGAGCGGCTCGCCCGCGCCCGCGCCGCCCAGGCAGCCACAACACCCGCGTCCCTGGGCGGCCCGGGGGTGCGGAGGGGCTCGGCCCAGCCGGCAGTGCCCGACCAGCCGGCATCGCCAGCGCCAAGGAGCGGCTCGGCTCAGCCGGCAGTGCCTGACCAGCCGGCATCGCCTGCGCCAAGGAGCGGCTCGGCTCAGCCGGCGATGAGAGCGTTCGAGCTGTCCCGGCCCACCGTCGGGGCCCAGGCCGTGGGGGTGGCCCGGGCGGCGTACGAGTACGCGCTGGACTACGCGCGCACCCGGGTGCAGTTCGGCCGGCCGATCGTGGAGCACCAGGCGGTCGCGTTCGCGCTGGCGGACATGCGGACCGAGATCGACGCGGCGCGGCTGCTGGTGTGGCGGGCGGCGTGGATGGGGCGCAACAACCGCCCGTTCGCCGCCGGTGAGGGCTCCATGTCCAAGCTCAAGGCCGGCGAGGTCGCCGTGGCGGTGACCGAGAAGGCGGTGCAGATCCTCGGCGGGTACGGCTTCAGCCGGGAGCACCCGGTGCAGCGGTGGTACCGCGATGCCAAGATCTACACGATCTTCGAGGGCACCTCGGAGATCCAGCGCCTGGTGGTCGCACGGGCGATCTCCGGCCACCACATCCGCTGACCGGAGCGCGCTGTGGATCCCGTGTTCGTGCTGGCGACGTTGGGGCGGGCCGGCATGCTCCAGCCGGGCTCGCCGCTGCGGGTGGCGCGCCAGGTCGACGCGCTGCGCCGGTGGGGCTTCGGGCTCGCCGGCGAGCTGCGGTCGGCCGCGGCCCGCAGCCCGGACCGGGTCGCGGTCATCGACGAGCGGGGCGAGCTGACGTACGCGGCACTGCTCGACCGGGCCGAGCGGCTGGCCCGCGCCCTGCGCCGCGACCTGCGCCTGGCGGCCGGGGACCGGCTCGGCATCCTGTGCCGCAACGGCGCCGGCCTGGTCGAGGGCGCGGTGGCCGCCGGCCTGCTGGGCGCGGACGCGGTGCTGTTGAACACCGGGCTCTCCGCGCCGCAGCTCGCCGCCGTGGCGCAGGAGCAGCAGGTCAGGGCGGTGCTGCACGACAGCGACCGCACCGGCGTGCCGGATGCGGTGCCGCACCTGGACGAGGCGCGGGTGGAGCGGATGGTCGCGACGGCGCCGGCCGGCGCGCTGCGACCGCCCGGGCGGGAGGGGCGCACGATCGTGCTCACCTCCGGCACCACCGGCGTGCCCAAGGGAGCCCGCCGCCCCACCCCGCCGGGCCTGCGCCCGCTCGCGTCGGTCATCTCCCGCGTCCCGCTCCGGGTGGGCGAGCGCATGATGGTCGCCGCGCCGCTCTTCCACACCTGGGGGTACGGCGCGCTGCAGATCGCGCTGGCGCTGCGCGCCACCATGGTGCTGCGGCGGCGGTTCGACCCCGCGGACACCCTGCGCGCCGTGACGGAGCAGGGCTGCGCCGCGCTGTTCGTCGTACCGGTGATGGTGCAGCGCATCCTGGAGCTGCCGGCGGTGCCGACGCCGCTGCGGATCGTGGCGGCCAGTGGGTCGGCGCTGCCGGGCGGGCTGGCGCACCGGTTCATGGACGCCTACGGCGACATCCTCTACAACCTCTACGGCACCACCGAGGCGTCGTGGGCCAGCATCGCCACCCCGGCCGAGCTGCGCGAGGCGCCGGACACCGCGGGCCGGCCACCCCGCGGTACGCGGGTCGCCGTGCTCGACGCCGCCGGCGCGCCGCTGCCGCCGGGCCGGGTGGGCCGGGTCTTCGTCGGCAACGAGATGCTGTTCGACGGCTACACGTCGGGCGCCGGCAAGGAGAGCCGGCACGGCCTGCTCGCCACCGGAGACCTTGGCCACCTGGACGCCGGTGGGCTGCTCTACATCGCCGGCCGGGAGGACGACATGATCGTCTCGGGCGGGGAGAACGTCTTCCCGGCCGAGGTCGAGAACCTGCTCGCCGACCTGCCGCAGGTGCGGGAGGTCGCGGTCGTCGGCGTCCCCGACCCCGAGTACGGCCAGCGGCTCGCCGCGTACCTGGTGCTCCACGACGGCGCGGCCCTCGACGCCGGGGCGGTCCGCGAGCACGTCCGGGCGCACCGGGCCCGCTTCTGCGTGCCCAGGGACGTGGTGTTCCTCGACGCCCTGCCGCGCAACGCGACGGGGAAGGTGGTGCCGCGGGACCTTCTGAGTCCACAGTAGACCGCGTCAGGCGGCGGGGACGGGGTGGCGCAGGCCGGGATGGTCCGGCGGCAGCGCCGACCTGACCACCCACCAGCTCACCGCCAGGCAGACCGCCACCAGCGGCCAGGTCAGCACCGCCTGGGCCACCCCGAGCGCGACGACCTGACCGGCGAGGTAGAGCGGCACCAGCACCGCGACGCGGACCACGTACTGCATCACCCAGACGTAGCTGCCGACCCGGTAGGCGCGCAGCAGCGCCGGGTCGCGCCGCCACCGCCCCTTCTGCCCCAGCGCCAGCCCCACCACCACGCCGAGCAGCGGCCAGCGTACGGCGATGCTCGCGGTCCAGGCGAGGGCGCTGACCACGTTCGTGGCGATCCGCAGCAGGAAGAAGTCCTCCGGCCGGCCGGTGCGCAGCGCCACCAGCGCGGCAACCGCCACGCCGAGGATGCCGAGGACCACCGCCCGGGGACGGCCACCCCGGCCGATCCGCCAGGCGCCCAGGCCGACGGCGACGGCCATGGCGAGCCAGACGCCGAAGCCGACCGACTCCGCACCCAACAGGTACCCGGCGACGAACGCGACCGGTGGCAGGGATGCGTCAACGGCTCCGCCGCGCCCGCCGAGCAGCGACGCCAGTGACTCCGTAGCACCGCTTGGCAGTTCGACGGCGCCCGCCTCCGGCGCCGGCACAGGGCCGGAGCGGGGCTCGGATGGCGGGCTCACCGCAGCAGCCTTCCCATGGCGGCCCGCCCGACCACACGTACCCGAACGATCACAGTGAGGCACCGGACGGTCATGGTGCGGAACTTACCGCGCCCCACCCTTACCGCAAGACCTCACCGGTCACGACTTTCACCTGCCAGTTCTCACCTGCCAGGCAACGCCTGCGGGACGGCCACCCGGTCCTGCACCGCGGCGAGGGCGATGTCGGTGCGGTGCTGCGACCCGGCCAGCCGCACGCGGTCGACGAGGGCGTACGCGGCCGTGCGCGCGGAGGCCAGGTCGGGGCCGGTGCCGGTGCAGGACAGGACCCGCCCACCGGCCGAGACCAGCACGCCGTCGGCCCGCCGGGCGGTGCCCGCGTGGAGCACGCCGGCCACGTCCGCACCCTCGACCGGGTCGCCCGTGCGCGGCGCCTGCGGGTAGCCGGCGGCGGCGACCACGACGGTCACCGCCGCACCGTCCCGCCACCGCAGCGGAGGGTGGCTCGCGAGCGTGCCGGTGGACGCGGCCAGCAGCAGGCCGGCCAGCGGCGTGTCCAGCAGGGCGAGCACCGCCTGGGTCTCCGGGTCGCCGAAGCGGGCGTTGAACTCGATCACCATCGGGCCGCCGGCGGTCAGCGCCAGGCCGGCGTAGAGCAGGCCGGCGAAGGGCGTGCCGCGCCGGCGCAGCTCGGCCAGGGTCGGCTCGACCACCCGGGCCACGACCTCGTCGACCAGCCCGGGCGGTGCCCACGGCAGCGGGGCGTAGGCGCCCATCCCGCCGGTGTTGGGGCCGGTGTCGCCGTCCCCGACCCGCTTGAAGTCCTGCGCCGGCAGCAGCGGCAGGGCCGCCGTCCCGTCGGTGACGGCGAAGAGCGACACCTCCGGCCCGGACAGGTACTCCTCGACCACCACCCGCCCGCAGGCCGCGGCGTGCGCGACCGCCGCGGCGCGGTCCTCGGTGACGACGACCCCCTTGCCGGCGGCGAGCCCGTCGTCCTTCACCACGTACGGCGGCCCGAGCTCGTCCAGCGCCCGCGCCACGGCGGCCGGGTCCGCGCAGGCGCGCGCGGCAGCCGTCGGCACCCCGGCGGCGGCCATCACGTCCTTGGCGAACGCCTTCGACCCCTCGATCCGGGCCGCCGCCGCGGACGGGCCGAAGCAGGCGATGCCCTTGCCGCGTACCGCGTCGCAGACGCCGGCCACCAGGGGGGCCTCCGGGCCGACCACCACCAGGTCGGCGGCGGTCGCCACGGCCAGCCCGGCGACCGCGGACGGGTCGAGCGGGTCGACCTCGGCGAGGGTGGCCAGCGCCGCGATGCCCGGGTTGCCGGGGGCCGCGACCAGGGCGGTGACCGCCGGGTCGGCGGCCAGGGCGTGGGCGAGCGCGTGCTCCCGCCCGCCGGAACCGATGAGGAGTACCCGCACGTGGGCACATGCTACGTCGGCCCGGGCGGGCTACAGCAGCGGATGCCGGACCACGTTCTCATCGCGTCCGGGCCCCACGCCGACCACGCTCACCCGGGCGCCGCAGAGCTGCTCGATCCGGTCGACGTACGCCCGCGCGGCGGCGGGCAGCTCGGCCTCGGTGCGCGCCTTGGAGATGTCCTCCCACCAGCCGTCCAGCTCCTCGTAGACCGGGCGGGCGTGGTGGAACGCGGTCTGCGTCATCGGCATCTCGTCGACCCGCTCGCCGTCGATCTCGTACCCGACGCAGATCGGCACCTTCTCCAGGCCGGAGAGCACGTCGAGCTTTGTCACGACCAGGTCGGTGACGCCGTTGACCCGGACCGCGTAGCGCCCCACCACCGCGTCGAACCAGCCGCAGCGGCGCTGGCGGCCGGTCGTGGTGCCGTACTCGTCGCCGATCTTGAGCAGGTGGGCGCCGGCGGCGCCGGAGAGCTCGGTGGGGAACGGCCCGGAGCCGACCCGGGTGGTGTAGGCCTTGCTGACGCCGATCACCCGGGAGATGCGCGTCGGTGGCACGCCCGAGCCCACGCACGCGCCGCCGGCGGTCGGGTTGGACGAGGTGACGAACGGGTAGCTGCCGTGGTCGACGTCGAGCAGGGTCGCCTGGGCCCCCTCCAGCAGCACGGTCTCGCCGCGCTCCAGCGCCCGGGCCAGCACCAGCCGGGTGTCGGCGAGGTACGGGCGCAGCCTCTCCCCGTACGCGAGATACTCCTCGACGGTCGCCGACGCGTCGATGGCCTTGCGGTTGTAGACCTTGACCAGGACCTGGTTCTTCTCGCGCAGCACCAGCTCCAGCTTCTGCCGCAGGATGCCCGGGTCGAGCAGGTCCTGGGCGCGGATGCCGACCCGCGCCACCTTGTCGCTGTAGGCCGGCCCGATCCCCCGGCCCGTGGTGCCGATGCGGGCGGCGCCGAGGTAGCGCTCCACCACCCGGTCCAGCGCCCGGTGGTGCGGCATGATCAGGTGCGCGTCGAGGGAGACGAGCAGGCGGGAGACGTCCACGCCGCGTTCTGTCAGCCCATCGATCTCGGTCAGCAGGACCTTGGGGTCCACCACCACGCCGTTGCCGATCACCGGCGTGCACCCCGGCGTGAGCACCCCGCTCGGCACCAGGTGCAGCGCGAACTTGCGGCCATCCGGCAGGATCACGGTATGGCCGGCGTTGTTGCCGCCCTGGTAGCGGACCACGTAGCCGACCGCTCCACCGAGCAGGTCTGAAACCTTGCCCTTGCCCTCGTCGCCCCACTGGGCACCGACGAGCACGATCGCCGGCATGCGCCTCGCCTCCCAGGGGCCGGGCCGCCGCCGCTTCCCCGGGATGTCAGGCTAACAGCGTGTTCGATGTGCTGTTGCTGTCCCTCACCGACAGCGTAGGCGCTGCCGCCACGCGAGCCCCCGTGCTCACCTGCCGGGACGTGCTCGTCCGCGGCGGGGCCCGCCCGGAGCTCATCACCGCCGGCTCCGACGAGGAGGTCGACGCGGCACTGGCCCGGCTCGACGGCCCACCCCGGCCGGACGGCCTGGCCTGGCCGGACCCGGACCGCAAGACCAGGCTGGTGGTGGCCACCGCGACCGACGGGCAGCTGCGGGCCGTCGTGCGCCGGCTCGTCCGGCGGTACGCTCCGCCGCCCGTCCGCCGCCCGGACGACCTGCCACCCCAGCGGACCATGCCGGACCTGCCCCCGCTCGGTGTGCTGCCGCTCGGCACCGGTGGGCTGCCCGCGCTGCTCGGCCTGCCCGGCACGCCGGATGAGGTGGCCGAGGCGGTGCTCGCCGGGCAGACCCGGCGGCTGGACCTGCTGCGTACCGACGCGGGCTCGGTGACCCTCAACGGCGCCCTGCTGGGCGGGGAGGACGCGGACGGGCAGGCGGTGACGTGGCGCGGCCGGGTGGAGGTCGACGACAGCGTGCTGACCGACGGTACGGAGACCGTGCTGGCCTGCGTGGTCGCGAACGCGGCCGGCTACGCCACGGTGGACGGCCTCCCGCTCGCGCCCGCCGCCGACCCGGGCGACGGGGTGCTGGACGTCGCGGTGGCGGTGCCGGTGGTGACCCGTTCGCTGCTGCGCAGGCAGCGGGTCACCATCGAGGTACGCCGTACCCAGGGACGAGCGGTCTCGGTCAACCCGCTCGACGGCGACCTGCCACTGCTCGAGGACAGCGTGTTCACCACGCTGGGCCACAAGCGCTTCTGGTGGGTGGAGCCCGGCGCCTGGGAGGTGTACGCACTTCCCGGAGAGTAAGGCGGTGTGCGACGGTGGGTGCGCTGTGCGACGCTGCATGCGGATCACGTCGCCGAACCAGGGGGAGGGTTCAGCGTGGACGACGCCCGCACCGACCGCGCCCACGCGCCGACGCCACCAGCTGCCGTGCCGCACCCGCGCCCGGCCGAGGCACTGCCTGATCCGGCTGGGCCTGACGGGCCGGAGGCGGGGTCCGGTGCGGATCCCGCCGGAGACGCTGTCCCGCAGTCGCGGCCAGCACCGGTCGACCAGCCGGGCGGGCCGGATCTGGGGTGGCCTGACCGGGCACGGCCGGTGCCCCTTCCGCCGGTACCGCTTCCCCGGACCGGCCCGGCGCGGCCAGAGGCCGGACCCCGGTCACCGCTGGACTCCGCACGGCCGGACCCGGCCCCGCTGGCTCGCCCGGACATACGGCTGGACCCTGCCCGTCCCGAGCCAGCCCTGCCGACCCGTCCAGCCACCCGGCAGGACGCTGCCCAGACCGACCCGATCCAGCCCAGCGCCGCCTCACCGCCCTCCCCGTGGGCACAGCCACCATCGCCAGGCGTTGCCCCACCAGGCGTTGCTTCACCGGGCCCCGCGGCCCCGGCTCCGGCGGCCCCCGCGACTGGCTCCGCCGCGGCCAGCTCAGCCGTAGCCGGCTCGGTGCCGGCGAGCCGCGCGGTAGCCGGCTCTGACCAGGTCGGGGCCGGTCCAGCCGGCCCTGCCACGGCCGGACCCGGCCGCAGTGCCGAACCCAGCCCCGCTGCCATGCCCGACATCGCAGGGCCGAGCTCGACCGCCGGGCCAGCCACCGGCACGAGACCCGCCGAGACGCCCCGGCACTCCGCCCGGCAGCCGACGCCGCCCAGCTGGGAGCCGGCGTGGGAGCTGCCGCCTCCGACCACGGTCAGGCCACCTCTCCCGGCGGAACCGGCGACGCCGAGCCGACCGCCGCGGTACGACGACCCGCTGGTGACCGCGGCGGCCGAGCGGGCCCTACGCGCGCCGGCCTGGCAGCCGCCGGCGGAGCTGCCCGCCACGGACACCTCGGCCGCCGGCCGCACGCCGGCCCGGCCGACCGCCCCTGTCGAGGACACCCCTGCCCCGCGCCACGGGCGGGAGGGGGAGCGGCCCGGCACACCCCGTCCGGGCGTGACCGCGGCGCCGCCGGCCCGGCCGCCCAGGGGGTACGCGCCACAGCCCGGGTCACCGCCGCACCGGGAACCGGCTCACGCAGCGGACCCGTTCGTACCCACCGCCGAGGAGTTCGCCCGGCGCCGCGCGGCACGGCCGCCGGACCCGGTGGCCGTGATGGGCCTCCGCGGGGCGGTGCGCAGGTCAACCCTTGGCCTGGTCCGGCTCGGGCCGGGCCGGCGGGAGCAGGAGTACCGCCACGACGTCGAGATGGTGCGGCGCAACTTCGGCGGGCTGCGCCAGGTGACCGTGGTCAACCCGAAGGGTGGCGCCGGCAAGACGGTGGCCGTGCTGCTGACCGCGATGACGTTCGGCCAGAAGCGCGGTGGCTACGTGCTGGCCTGGGACAACAACGAGACGCAGGGCACCCTGGGGATGCGGGCGCAGCAGGACTTCCACGTCCGCACCGTCCGGGACCTGCTGCGTGACCTCAAGCTGTTCGCCGGCTCGCACGGCCGGGTCGGTGACCTGTCACAGTACGTACGCGCGCAGGGCGAAGGCATGTTCGACGTGCTCGCCTCGGACGAGTCGGCGACCGCCGGCGAGATGCTGACCTCGAGCGCCTTCGCCGAGATCCGCGACGTGGTCAGCCGGTTCTACAAGCTGATCTTTGTGGACACCGGCAACAACGTCCGGGCGGCGAACTGGCAGGCCGCGATCGACGCGACCGACCAGCTGGTGGTCACCATGTCGGCCCGCAACGACTCGGCCGAGACAGCCGCCCGGATGCTGGACCACCTGGAGCAGACGGGTCGCCACCGGTTGGTCCGCCAGGCGGTGACGGTGGTGTCGATGCCGCCGATCCGCAAGGACATCGACCTGCCGCCGATCCAGCGCCACTTCGCCGCCCGGACCAGGATGGTGCTGCTGGCGCCGTACGAGCGCCTGCTCGACTCCGGCGAGCCCATCCGCTACAGCCAGCTCTCGACCGCCACCCGTGAGGCATGGCTGAAGATCGCGGCGGCGGTGGCAGAGGGCCTGTAGCCCGCCGCCCTCGGTGCCGGCGTTCCTAAACAGGCTGCCATCGACTTTCGCGTGTGCGCTCCACTGCCGCGGATAGGTGAGTCAGCGTTGCCCTTTCTGGTGCTTACCCATGTCCCCGGATGGGGTATCATTACAGCCATGGCACGCATCACGGTAGACGTCAACGAGGAGTGGCTCGAGAGCGCCCGTGAGGTGCTGGGCACCAACACCAAGGTCGCGACGATCAACGCCGCGCTGCACGCGTTCGCAGTCCGCCGACAAGCGCGGGAGATCATCGCTGCCCTTGACAGTGTGACAATGGACTTCGAAGGCTCTGGTGAGGCGTGGCGTTACGGCGGCGGCCGCGACCTGTCGCAGCTTGCCGAGGACGCACGCACTAACAAAGCAGCGTGATGGCCGGCCCGATCTACCTGGCCGACACCTCGGTGTACGTCCTACGGGGCCGGCATGCGCGGGTACGGCGTCGCTTTGAGAGCCTGCTAGCTGAGGGCCGCCTGGCGATCTGTCAGATGACGGCGCTGGAGTTCCTCAACAACGCACCCGATCCGAAGGCGTACGAGAGCCTCTGGGGAGCGGTCCACGGCCAGCGCTGGTTGGACGTGTCGACCGAGGCGATGGATCGGGCGATGGAGGTGCACCGGTTGCTGGCCGAGGCGAGCCAGCATCGGCACTTCCGCCTGCCAGACCTGGTCATCGCAGCAACCGCCGAGATCCATGGGGCGACGGTCCTGCACTACGACGCAGACTACGACCGGATCGCACGGGTGACCGGCCAGCCCACAGAGTGGGTCGCGGAGCAGGGAAGTTTGTGACACAACCGCGGTCAGACGTTGGTCGGCGCGTCCGGGTCGCAGTCGCGCAGGAACTGGGCGCACCGGGCCGCCTCGTCGGCCTCGCCGATGGCGTCGGCGGCACGCGAGAGCAGGAGCAGCGAACGCAGAAAGCCGCGGTTCGGCTCGTGTGACCAGGGCACCGGACCGTGCCCCTTCCACCCGCTGCGGCGCAGCTGGTCCAGCCCGCGGTGGTAGCCGGTGCGGGCGTAGGCGTACGCCGCGACCGGCTGCCCGGACCGCAGCGCGCGCCCGGCCAGCGCCGCCCACGCCGCGCTGGACGCCGGAAACCGCGCGGCGACGGCGGCGACGGCCGCATCGTCATCGACGTGCTCAGCCTCGACGAGCGCGGCAAGCGAGCTGCGCATCTCCTCGTCCGCGGGGAGCAGCGTGGCCGGTGGCTGTGGCAGGAGGTTCCGCATGCGGCTATTTAACCGGTATCGGCCCCGATCTGTTAGCTGAACGGCTGAGCGACTCGTCACGGACCGGCCGGTGCGCACACCCGGCTGACCCGCTCAAACTAAAGGTCCGGAGCCTCCCCAGGACCCGGTTAAGAGGGCCCGGCGGCACATCGCCGGGCCCTCGACCCATCCCCGGTGTGTCAACCACTCGCCGGCCGGGCACGATGGCCACGTGCACGAAGACGACGTCAGCCACGCATACGATGGCAGCCCGGACGAGGTCGAGTCGCGCGAGGAGCTGGCCACGCACCTCGCCGAGGGGAGCCTGGCCGGGCTCACCGTGCAGGGCCTGCGGCTGGACGAGGATCCGCCCGACCTGTCCCGCATCGACGTCACCGACACCCTCTTCGTCGGCTGCCACTTCCCGTCCCGCGAGGTCGAGGCGGAGCTGGTCCGCCGGGGCGCCCACGTGCTGCCGCCGTTCCAGGAGATGCCCTACCCCATCCACCCGGCGCGGCTCTACACCCCGCAGGACCTCGCCGCCGGCTTCGCCGAGCACGGCTTCGAGGGGATGTACGACACCGTCGTCCACCGGCACTTCCTCGCCCACGGCGGCGCGCTGCCGGGCATCCGGGAGGCGCTCGGCCAGCGCATGCACGACCACGGGATCGACGACGGGCTGCAGGACACGGTCGCCGAGTGGGCCGCTGCGGACGGCGGTCCGGTCATCGGCATCATGGGCGGCCACGCCCAGCCACGCGGCTCCGCAGGGTATGAGCTGGCCGCGCTCATCGGCTACGGCCTGGCCCGGGCCGGCTGCCTGGTGGTGACCGGCGGCGGGCCGGGAGTCATGGAGGCGGCGAACCTGGGAGCCTTCCTCGCCGACGCCGACGACGACGCCGGTGCCCTGAAGGAGGCCATGGCCGAGCTCACCGGGGCGCCCGACTTCACCGACCACGACCCGTACACCGCGCTCGCGCTCTCGGTACGGCGGCGGTTCGCCCTGCCCACCGGGGAGGAGCTGCCGGCCGGGGAGGACGAGCCGGCCGGCGGCGCGGAGCCGGCGATGGCGCCGCGCCGGCCCGGGTCCGGCGCCACCGACTGGGCCCGCCGCGGCGGCCTTTCCGTGCCGACCTGGCTCTACGGCCACGAGCCGGCGAACCTGTTCGCCGCCCGGATCGCCAAGTATTTCTCCAACGCCATCCGCGAGGACACCATCCTGCGGCTGGCCCGCGGCGGCATCGTCTTCGCCCCGGGCCGCGCCGGCACCGTGCAGGAGGTGTTCCAGGCGGCGACGAAGACGTTCTACGCGACGGACGGAGCGAGTGGGCCGTTCATCTTCCTGGGCAAGCGGTTCTGGACCGAGGAGCTGCCGGTGGAGTCACTGCTGCGCCCGCTGTTCTCGGCGGCGCCCGACGGGGACCTGTCCCGGCTGCTGTGCGTCACCGACGACCCGGCGCAGGCGGTGGAGCTGCTGGTCGCCTGGGGCGCGCCGCCGGAGGCCAAGGAGGAGCAGCGCACCACGCCATAGCACGCAGCTGGTGACTGACGAGGACGCTTCTCTGCCGGGGTCACCGCACCAGCCGTCCTCCTGGGCTTTCGCCCGGGTCGGCATGCCCGTCGCCAGGTGCGGGACCACGTCCCGCCACCCGCACCCGGCGCCAGCGTCCCACCGGGAGGTCGACCTCGTCGGCCCCGGTGATGCCGTTCTCGTCGAGCGCGTTGAAGACGGCCAGCCGGGCACCGTCGAACAGCAGCTCCACCGCGTGCAGGACAACGGGCCGCCAGGGCGCGGACATCAGGCGCTCGATGACGTTCACCGCCCGCAGCGGCCGGCCGTGGGCCCGTACCACGGCCGGGTGGGTGCCGGCGCGCCAGTCCAGCGCCAGCCCGGGCCAGGCGACCGGCCGGGACAGGTCCACCCGGTCCCAGGTGACCGCGCACTCGTCGAACTTGCGGTGGGTGATCTCGACGTTCGCCTCGGGGAAGCCCAGGACCACCGGACCGCCGGCGAACCAGGCGCCCGCCGCGGCGTCCCACATCACCCACGAGCCGACCAGTGGCTGGCCTATGAGCGGGGCGAAGCGGGCCCGGTTGGCCGCCGCGAGGGTACGGGCATCGTGGTGCCACTGGGGTTCATACCCCTCGATGCCGAGCACCGCCAGGAACCTCAGCGGCGGATGGTCGTGCCCGCCGAGCGCAGGTCCTCGCAGGCCTGCACGACCCGCTTGGCCATGCTCTCCTCGGCCGCCTTGCCCCAGGTCCGCGGGTCGTACGCCTTCTTGCTGCCGACCTCGCCGTCGACCTTGAGCACGCCG
>DASSUC010000280.1:0-2013 GCA_035707405.1 Micromonosporaceae bacterium
GGCGAAGCGCCGCCCCGCCTCCAGCACGGCGACCCGGTAGCCCTTCTCGGCCAGCCTCAGCGCGGCCACGCTCCCGCCGAACCCGGAGCCGACCACCACGACGTCATAGCGCATGCCCGCCATAGTGACGCACCGGTAGCGTCCGCGGAACCCGCCCCTTCCGCCGGTGTCCGTGCCACGATCGGTCAGGGCCGGGCGGGGCGTGTCGTCCCGAACAGCCAGGCGTCGAAGAGGGGCCGCAGTGCCCGCCCGGAGACCCGTTCGGCGAGCGCGATGAAGTCGGCGACCTCTCCGTTGCCGTTGCGCCGCTCCGCGGCCCAGGTCTGCAACGTACGGAAGAACGCCTCGTCGCCTACCGCCCGCCGTAGGGCGTGCAGCGTCATCGCCCCGCGCCGGTAGACCGAGCCGCTGAACAGCCTCGACGCGCCCGGGTTACCCGGCGGGGTCTGCCAGACCTCAGCCGCGGCCGTCTCGTACTCCCGGTCGAAGGTCTCCTGCACGGTGGCCGCGCCCTGGTGCTCGGTCCACAGCCACTGGGCATAGGTGGCGAAGCCCTCGTTGAGCCAGATGTCCTTCCAGTGCCGCACCGAGACGCTGTCGCCGAACCACTGGTGCGCCAGCTCGTGCGCCACCACCCAGGTGCCGTCGCCGCCCCGGTCGAAGAACGCCGGCGAGTAGACCGGCCGGCTCTGCGTCTCCAGCGCGAAGCCGACCCGCCGCTCGTTGTGCACCACCCCGCCGTACGCGTCGAGGGGGTAGGGCCCGAACCGCCCCTCCAGGAAGTCGGCGACCTCGGTGGTACGCGCCATCGCCCGGTCGGCGGCGCCGGCCGGCAGGGACGAGGCGACCGCGGTGTAGACCGGCTTGCCTCGGTGCACGCGCTCGGTGACCCGGAACCGGCCGATCACGAGGGTGGCCAGGTAGCTCGCCATCGGCACCCGCTCCGCCCAGCGGAAGGTGGTCCAGCCGGCCGCGGTCTGCGACCCCTCCGGCACCCCGTTGCTGACCGCGGTGAGACCCGCCGGCACGGTCACCGCGATGGCGTAGGTCGCCTTGTCCTGCGGGTGGTCGTTGGCCGGGAACCAGGCGGTCGCCGACTCCGGCTCGCCGAGCGCGAGCGCGCCGTCGGCGGTGTGCAGGAAGCCGGTGCCGGACAGGCCCGGCCGCCCGAACGCCCGCGGCACCCCGCCGTAGGCCACCTCCACGCGGAACTGCCCACCCGCCGGCAGGCCACGGGCCGGCGTGACGGTGAGCTCGCCCTGCGCCCAGCTCCACTGGGCCGGGGCGCCGTCGACCGTCACCGCGGTGACGGTGAGCCGCTCGAAGTCAAGGTTGAAGCGGGACAGGTCGGCCGTTGCGGTGGCGGTGACCGTCGCGGTCCCGTCCAGCCGGTCCGTGCCCGGGTCGTACCTGAGCTTGAGGTCGTAGCTGGCCACGTCGTACCCGCCGTTGCCGTGGTCGGCGAAGTAGGGGTCGCCCAGGCCGGTGGCGCCTGGCCGGAAGTCGCGGCTGGCCACCGGGGTCGGCGTGGCACCGGGCCGCTGGCGGCCCGGCCCGTCCCGGGTGCACCCGGTCGCCGCCGCGAGCACGACCATCGCCAGCACGGTCACCGCCGCGGTGGCCCGCGCCGGCCGGCCCCGTCCGTCGCGTCGCACACCGGCCTCCCTCCCCCGGGTACGGCCAACGGTACGCACGCTCCGGCCACGAACCAGCCACGAGCAGGTCACAGGGTGCGACGCGGCGGGTCAGAGGTCGAGGACCAGGCCAACCTTCTGGAACTCCTTGAGGTCGCGGTAGCCGCACTTGGCCATGGCCCGCTTGAGCCCGCCGAAGAGGTTCAGCTGGCCGTCCGGGGCGTCGGCCGGGCCGTAGAGGATCTGCTCGAGGGTGCCCAGCGGCTCCTGGGCCACGCCGAAGGCGCCCCGCGGCAGCTTCGGGTGGCTGGCCACCGACTGCCACCACGCCCCGCCCGCGGGCGCGTCGACCGCGAGGGAGAGCGGCTCGCCGAGCATG
>DASSUC010000281.1:0-6949 GCA_035707405.1 Micromonosporaceae bacterium
GGAGGGTGATCGCATCGGCCCTCGAGATCACAAGGCTGACCAGCCGATACCTGATCGTGAGAGGCCTGCTGGGGCCCGCACGCGACCTCGTCCGGCAGATCATCACCAACTGCGGGCTGTTCGGTTTCCACGAGGACGACCGCGAGATCCTTGCGCTTCGCCACGAGCAGGGACGGATCGCCCTGGAGGGCGGTGACCACAGCGCCGCAGAGGCGGAGCTGCGACGAGTCATCGCCGCGCGCCGGATAAGCCTGGGCGAGAACCACGCGGATACGCTCGCGAGCCGCCACAAGCTCGCAAAAGCCATCCTGGAACAGGGCAGGTGGGCTGAGGCCGAACCGCTGCTACGGTCGATTGTCCTCGCCGAGAACGATGTCCGCGGCCACGAGCACCGGGACACGATAGTCGTACGGCACAGCCTTGCCCGCGCGCTGCTTGCCTTGGGGCGTGCCCCCGAGGCGGAAAGCATGGTCCGCGAGATCCTCGATGTTTGTCGACGCCTCTGGTCGCCAGCGAACCCCGAGACGCTGTTCGCGCAGGTGACTCTCGCACGCAGCCTGCTGGAGCAGGGAAAAGCGGACGACGCCGGGTTCGAGATCCGCGACGCGCTGTCCAACGCCGCCCAGCCACCGGACACCCCCGCGGTCATGCAGCTTCGTCACACTTTCATCAACGTCCTGATGATGCAGGGCCGCGTGCCGGAAGCTGAGGCCGAACTCGCCAAGCTGCTTGCGGACCGTTGCCGGGTGCTGGGTGCCACCCACCCAGAAACCGAACGGGCCCGCAACCTCCTGGCCCATGTGCGAAAGGCGCTATAGTCACCATCCTGGCCGCCAACCTGACGCCTCAGCCTCAACCCTGCCGGCCACCGGGTACGCCGTTCGCGCCGGCCGGCAGGTCATCAGTCTCCAGCCGGCGCGGCCAGTCGACGCCAACTGGTCGACGCCATGGCGAGCACACGCATATCATCTATGGACGAAAATCTGTCAATGACGCCAGGCGATGCGGAGGCCAGGAGTGACTTCCTCCAAGGAGTCGGACAGCAGCGATACAAGCGACAACCCGGCCACTCATGGGAGTCACGTTCGGCCTGCCCAGCTGGAGGTTGCGCAGCGAATTGCCCGCGAGACGCTGGCGGCCGACCACCAGGCACTGGAACTCGACGCCAAGCTGGCGTTCCGTACTGCCGGCCGCCGGTAGCCGGCGGCCGATCCGCAGGAGCACGTTCCTTCGGCCGCCCGCCGGCCAGCGCCGGTCCAGCCAGTGGCGCAGTGAACCGCGACCGCCCGGCTCCGTACTATGCCGCATATGCATTTAGCACGTATAGGACTACCCGCCCATCGCCCGGAACGTGGACACAACCCGTCGTCCAGCGCCACCTTCGCCGGTGCTGGAGACATGTTATGAGCGGCGACCCCTACGCGAGACTCGCCGAACTCGGCATTCAGCTACCGGACGTGAGCCCGCCCAGGGGCGCCTACGTTCCCGCGGTGCGCACGGGCTCACACGTCTACGTGTCAGGCCAGGTACCAATGGTGGACGGTGAACTCATCGCCACCGGCAAGGTCGGCGCGGACGTGACACCGGAACAGGCCAACCAGCTCAGCAGGCGGTGCGCGCTTGCCGCACTCGCTGCCATCGATGCCGTTGCCGGTCTGGACAAGCTCGTCCGGGTCGTGAAGGTGGTCGGCTTCGTGGCCTCGGCCGACGGCTTCACCGGCCAGCCTGGGGTCGTCAATGGTGCCAGCGACCTCTTCATCGAGGTGTTCGGTGATGCCGGCCGCCATGCACGCAGCGCGGTCGGGGTCGCAGAACTCCCGTTGGGCGCTCCAGTCGAGGTCGAGATGGTTGTCGAGGTCGCCGACTGAGGTTGATCAATGCTGTGGGGTCCGGCCAGGTGGTCGGGCCCCACAGCGCCCTGCTCCTACCGGTTCTCGGGCCGGTCAAGCGGTCAGATACGGACGGCAGTCCCGGTGACCGCGATACCGCTGCCCGGTTCCGCCGGCACAGTCACCATAATCGTGCCAGGCCGGCCCATGTCGTGGCCCTGGTGGACGGTGATGGTGGTAGGGGTCGGAACAAGCTCCAGCTCGCGCAGGTAGCCGCCGAAGGCGGCCGCCGCTGCGCCGGTCGCCGGGTCCTCGACCACCCCGCCCGGCGGGAACGGGTTCCGCGCGTGGTAAACCGTTGCCGACTCCCGCCACACGAGATCAACGGTGGCCCAGTCATTGCATAGCATCAGGTCGGCGAGGGCGGACATGTCATAGTCCAGGTGCGATAGCCGACTCCGGTCTGCGGCGGCGATGATCGGATGCCATGCACCGGCGTAGGCCGCACGGGGCGGCAAGGCGGCGTCGAGGTCGTCGACCGACCACCGCAGGGCGCAGAGCAGCTCGCCCAGATCAGATTCTGAGATCAGTTTCAAACGCGGCGGAACGCTCACCAATGTAGCTATGAGCGAGCCATCGGTCGTGGTGCGGGTGGAGACGCGGACCAGACCGGCCTTCGTACGCAACTGCAGGCTCCCAACACCGTGGCGCTGCGCGTACGCGACCGCCGTCGCGATCGTCGCATGGCCGCAGAACGGAACCTCTCCCAGCGGGCTGAAATACCGGACTCCAAGGCTCCCATCCCCGAGTTGCCTCACGAATGCCGTCTCGGAGAAGCCCACGTCAGCAGCCGTGGCCACCATGGTCGAATCATTGAGGTTTGCAGCATCGAACACCACGCCCGCCGGATTGCCGCCCGCAGGGTCGCTGCTAAACGCGGCGTACCGTAGTATCTCCACGCTATAAAGATAGCCGTTCCCTGGGCCCTCAAGGTGGACAGCGCAGCTTATCCAGCTGTCAGAAACACGTCACTGCCGTCGGAACAAGAGCGTGGCGAGCGCGAGCGTCCAGGTCAGCCCCAGGCCAGCAGCGCGCCGGTGTCGCTCAGGCCAACCGAAAAACCCAACGCGATACGGCGCAAGCCGTTGCTGGGCCGCACCGCATGAAAGTTCCGGGGATCAAATAGGAGGGCCTCACCCACTGTGGGCTTCAGCTCGAACGACTCGGCCTCTGCCACGACGCCTTCGGCGTAGCCGTAAGACCGAGGAAGGCGGAACGTCTCATCAGCCGGATGCCACCGATGCCTCCATACAACCGTCTCGCCACCCACCTCCGGGACGCTGAGGTACAGGTTGAACGCGAACTGCGCGACCAGGTTCGCATCAAGGAGATTGCCAGCGAACTCGCGCAGTGCGTCATCGTAGTGGACCTGGAAACCCTGGTTCGGCTCACGGGCCACGCCGGCGCCCATTTCGCGGTCGCCCCTGCGGCCGACCGCCACGGCGTTCGGCCAGTGCGCGCCCAGCCCGTCGCGGCACACCTTGAACGGGTCGAAGGGCAGGCCGAGGTTGAGCCAGGTCTTCCGGCTGGACTCCAGGGCCTCCCAGTAGCTGTCCGCGACCCCACCGTCCTGCCGGTGGTCGCTGACTCCGACGCCGAGGCGCATGACCGGTGGGTAGACCCGTTCCGTGCCGTATGAGTCGAACTGCGCTGTCGTCAGCGCCCGCAGTATCTCCACACATATTGACCGGGGCATGAACTCAGGCACCCTGATCGCCGCGCAGCGCCCAGCCGCGAGGTCGGCGATCTTATCACGGTAGAACGCTGATGATGTGACAGCGCGGAAGAATGGATCGTGCACGTCGAGGACCTTCACCCTGCCACCCGCCCTGCCAGGTCGTCGGGCCAGCCCCAGAATACCATGACGCATCGCGGATAATCCATATTTTCCATCCGCTCACGACGATCTGTGCCTGGTTGGGCCGGCCGACGGGATACCCGATCGGCCTGCGATCCTAGCGAGCTTTGCGGAGTTTCGTCGAGGATGCGCCGGGTGCCGGAATCCGGCACTCCCATGGTTGATAAAATCTTCTGCAAGGCGACTGATCTTGATGTTCTAGCAAGCCGGCCGCCCCATGGTCCGCTGGTCTATCAGAGATCGACAGCGGTGTCCGGGAAACTCAAGCCCGCTCACCTTCGAGGACGCGCCAGGAACTCGTGGTAACGCGGAAGGCCAGCTTGGCGTCGAGCTCCAGTGCCTGATGGTCAGCTTTCAGCGTCTCGCGCGCAATCCGTCGGGCAGTCTCCAGCTGTCTCCACTGGCGCTGGCCTTCTTGGCCGGCGACTCGATCTCGGATCCGCGTGTCCTCTGAGTCGTCGTTGGATAATACCATTGGCCCGCCTCCGCGTTGGTGCCGTGGCGCCGCTTGAAGTGTCACGTAGAGACTGAGACCTGTGGATCTGATTCGCAATCCCCACTTCGGTGACGATGCAATGGCCACATGGACTGAGACTCCACGGGAACCCTGTCACGTTCACTTACCCGGCGAGGAGCACTCGTATGCCGCGGCATTGCGACGGCGTGGCCAGATGCGCCGTAGCTGGCTGGAAGAGAGGAACTCCAGCTTTCCTGGTTTCAGGCGTTCGGCAGGCTCGTGACGAGGTCGTCGCCCGCCCGGGCGAACCGGTCGGGTGCGAACAGCCCGATCGGGTGCCCGGTGGCGCCGGTCAGCGCGAGGTCGGCCAGGATCTCCCCGATGACCGGGGCGAACTTGAACCCGTGCCCGGAGAAGCCGGCCGCCACCGCGACCTGCTCATGGGCCGGATGCCGGCCGACGATGAAGTGTTCGTCCGGGGTGACCGAGTAGAGGCACTGCTTCCCGCCCAGCCAAGGGGCCTTCGCCAGCTCCGGCAGCCGGCTGCGCAGCCACTCGCGCACCACCTCCCCCTCGGCCGGCTCGCCCGGCGCCGCCCCGAGGTCCGGGTCGACCGGATCGTAGACCTGGTGGTGCGCTGCCTTCACCGCGTCGGTGAACCCTCCACCGTCGACGGCCGGCAGGCCGTAGGCTGCGGCGCCCGGCGCGTACTCCCAGATCCACACCGGGAAGCGGTCGGGGTGGTAGGCCGGGCCCGGCGAGCGGAAGTAGTGCTGCACGCGCCGCTCCACCTGGACCGCGGCGGCGACATCGGGGAGCAGCCGGGGCGCCCAGCCGCCGGCGCTGACCACGAGGCGGGCCGCGGCCAGCTCGCCGTCGCCGGCGCTGACCACCACCCCGTCCGCGGTCGCCCGCCAACCGGTGACCGGCACGCCGTACCGCAGCTGTGCGCCGGCCGCCTCGGCCAGCCGCAGGTACGCCCGGACCGCGGCCTCCGGCCGGAGCAGCCCGGCGACTTCCTCGTAGAGCCCTGCCTCGTCGTCGGCCGGGGTGAACGCGGGGAACCGCTGGCGCACCGCCGCGGCGTCGAGCAGCTCGTGGTCGAGCTGGTACTCCTGGGCAGAGGCGAGCGCACCACCGACCGTGGTGCCCCCGGCCGGCCCGATCATCAGCCCTCCCGTGACGGTCAGCAGCGTCTCGCCGGTCTCGCGTTCCAGCTCGCCCCACAGGTCGTAGGCCCGCCGCAGCAACGGCACGTAGTCCGCGCCCTCGGCGTAGGCCATCCGGATGATCCGGGACCCGCCCCCGTGGGACCCCTGGTCGTGAGGGGGTGTGAAACGGTCCAGCCCGAGCACTGAAGCTCCCCGCCGGGCCAGGTGGTACGCCGTGGCGGCGCCCATGCTGCCCAGGCCAACGACGATCACGTCCGCCCGCATGCCATGAAGCATATCGATGGATTGCGGAGCCGGGGAGGCGTGGGAGGGTGGACGCCTCCCCGGCGCTCGCCCCGTCCGGTCACGCCGGGACGGGCGTCCTCACCCTCCGCCGCCCCCGCCGGGCGTCGGCGCCGTCGGGGTCTCCGGAACTGGCCTGCTCCTCGCCGCCGACGACCACCGCGCCGCCGAACCCGGCCCCGTCGTGCTCGTCCCCACCCAGGCGTCCCCCGCCGATCTGCTCCCCGTCCAGCCCCTCGCCGTCCCCGTCGCCCGCGGCGACACCCTCCCGCGCATACCCGTCCTCGCCGTCCCCCGATGCGGTCGAGCCCAGCGCCGGTGCGTACCCCAACGCCCCGAGCGGGTCGTACGCCAGAGCGCTTCCGGACAGCACGTCGAAGTCGTCCGGGTCGTGCGGTAGCCCGGCCCCGAACGTCGCCGGGGCTTCGTCGTTGCGCACCTGCTCGGTGGGCTCGCCGTTCACCCGTGCCTCCGCGTCGCCGCTCTCGACCATGCTCGTCGACGTGTTGGGGCGGGTGCGATAGAACTTGCCCCGGCCGCGCGCCAGGTCGTGCCCGACCGCGACCGCCTCCATCTCGTACATCAGGCGGCGCTGCTGGTGCTCGTCGGTCCACTCCCTGGTGTAGAGGCGGCCCACGACGATCACCGGGTCGCCGACCATCAGCGACGAGGCCACGCCCTCGGCCAGCCGGCGCCAGCAGTTGACCCGCACCCGCACGCTGTTGCCGTCGGTCCACCGGTTGGCCTCCCGGTCGAACCGGCGGGACGTCGAGGCCACCTTGAAGTTCGCCACGAGCGCGTTGGTCTGCGTGGTGCGCCGCCACTGCGGCGCAGTGAGCACATTGCCCACAATCGTGAGGTAGGTATCGAACATCATTCTCTCCACTGTGTCCACTGAAGAACTGCGGCCGAGCCGGCTCGGGGACCAGCCTGGGCCAGCCGGCGCCGTCCGGACCACCAAGATCGACAGGTCTGTGGACGAGGAGAGGGGCTGTGGACGAGCTTCCCTTGAGGCCACGTGTTTGATATGGACCGTCCAGGTAGCGTCCGGGGCGTGGATACGGATGTGCTGGGTGCGCCGTACGAGCGGCACACCATCGAGCTCGGCAGCGACGACGAGGGCGCAGTGGTCGCCACCCTGGTCCGGCGCCGGGCCGACGCGCCGACCCGGCGCGCCGTGCTCTACGTCCACGGCTTCAACGACTACTTCTTCCAGACCCACCTGGCCGACTTCTACGTCGCGCGCGGCTGGGACTTCTACGCCCTCGACCTGCGCAAATGCGGTCGCAGC
>DASSUC010000282.1:0-3615 GCA_035707405.1 Micromonosporaceae bacterium
CGCCTTCCGTGCGACTTTCGCCCGCTCGGCCATGGCGTCCCCCACATACAAACGGGCGCGCGGCGCGGCGCCGCGCACTCCGGAGGTTGGCAAGGATACGGAACGTACGCGCGTCCGACAAACATGCCACACCTATTCCACCCACAAACCGGTGAAAATCCCATGGTTGTCCGCATCGACCCTCGCCTTTCAACCCGTTGCGGCTGTCCATCCCCTGACCTCGGCGGACGGCGGTCTTCGCACCGCGGCCCGCATCCGCCGCGGTGCGCCGGCCAGCTGGGTCACGGGTGCCGGTCGGTGCCCTCGTCGGCGAACCACCGCGCCAGCCGGCCGCGCCGGCTGACCGCGCGCAGCCGCCGCTCGGCGGCCTGCCGGGCATCGACCGTCGCCACGATCAGCAGGCTGTCCCCGGTGCGCAGCCGGGTGTCCAGGGTGGGCACGAACCCGGACCCGTCCCGCAGCACCAGCGTCACCACGGCGCCGACCGGCAGCCGCAGCTCGTCGAGGTACACGCCGGACAGCCGCGACCCGGGCGGCACGTCGAGCTGCAGCAGGTCCGCGCGCATGCGCTCCAGGGGCGCGGTCTCCACGTACAGCTCGGCCGCCTCCCCGGGCGCGGTCACCCGCAGCCGCGCCGCCACCCACGGCAGGGTCCCGGCCTGGATCAGGGTGAACACCACGACCAGCACGAACACCGCGTCGAACAGCGGGGCGTAGCCCACCGGGTCGACCGACAGCGGGATCGTGGCCAGCACGATCGGCACCGCTCCACGCAGCCCGGCCCAGGAGAGGAAAGCCTGCTCACGCCATGGGACGCGGAACGGCCCCGCGCTGACGAGCACCGACAGCGGCCGGGCCAGGAAGACCAGGGCCAGCCCGACGACGATCGCCGGCAGCAGGGCCGAGCCCAGCCGGCCCGGTGAGGCGAGCAGGCCGAGCAGCACGAACAGGCCGATCTGCGCCAACCAGGCCAGCCCGTCGGCGAAGCCGAGGATCGCGGTACGGTGCGGCAGCCGGGCGTTTCCGAGTACGACGCCGGCCACGTACACGGCGAGGAAGCCGGAGGCGTGCGCGACGCTGCCCGCGGCGTAGGCGAGGACCGTGAGCCCGACGGCGGCCAGCGGGTAGAGACCGGCGGCCGGCAGGGCCGCCCGGCGCAGGCCGACGCTGCCCAGCCACCCCACCAGCCCGCCGACCAGCGCGCCGGCCACCAGCTCGTAGCCGACCAGCAGCAGCTCATACCACCACGGGTGCGCGCCCACCTCGGCGGTTGCCAGCAGCAGGACCAGCAGCACGGCCGGGGCGTCGTTGATGCCGGACTCGGCCTCCAGCGTGGTGACCAGCCGCCTGCGCAGGCGCAGCCGGCGCAGCGTGGAGAAGACCGCGGCGGCGTCGGTGGAGGACAGCACCGCCCCGAAGAGCAGGGCGAGCCGCCAGTCCAGGTCGAGGGCGTAGTGGACCACCGCTCCCACCGCGGCCACGCTGACCGCGACGCCCACAGTGGACAGCGCGACGGAGACCGGCAGCACCGGCCGCAGGGTGTGCCAGCGACCGGTGAGCCCACCCTCCGCGATGATCAGCACGAGCGCGGCGAGCCCCAGGGTACGGGTCAGGCTCGCGTTCTCGAACTGGATGCCGAGCCCCGCCTCGCCGATCGCCACCCCGAGAGCCAGGTAGACCAGCAGGCTGGGCACCCCGAGCCGGGTGGACAGGCGGACCGCGCCGACCGCGACGAGCAGCACAGCCGAGGCGAGCAGCAGCGCCAGCTCCAGGTCACGGCTCATCGGGACGGCGCGGGTGGGGTGTGCGGCGCCGGGCCGGGTGCGGCCGGCCCGTCACGCAGGTCCCTGACCCGTTCGCCGAGGTCGGCCGGCGGGTCGTCGACCTCGAAGAGCTTGTCCCGGCTGGCCGCACCGGAGCGCAGGCGTACGGTCGCCGGCCGCACGCGCAGGGCGGCGGCGAGGGCCCTCCGTGCCGCCTCGGTCGCCCGCCCGTCCACTGCGGGGGCGGTGACGGCGACCACGAGGGCCGGACCGAGCGGTCCGGCGTACCCCCCACCGACCTGGACCCGGGACGCACCTGGCCTGACCCGCACGGCAATGACCATGACTCATTCTGCCCGGCGACGGGGCCCCGCCCGCATCGGACGCCTGTCGGACGGCCTGGCCCACCGGTCCCCCGGGCCTGTCCGGGTCGCCGCGCCCGCTCGCCGCGCGGTCAGCCCGGCCGGGTGTAGGCCAGCAGCGCGCGGACCGGCTGGCACCGGCTGCACGGGGTGAAGCCCAGCTCCACCGCCTCGCTCACCGGCAACGGCTCGCTCTGGCGACCCCGCAGGTGGTCACATCCGGAAAGGTGGTAGCGGGGGCGGCCGTCAACGACGAGCACCTCGGCGGAGAGCCGGGCCAGGCGGGTGGCCACCGGGGCGGAGACCTCCTGGGCGGCCGGCTCGTCCGGCGGGTCCCCGTCCTCGTAGTCGTCCTCGTCCTCGTCCGCCGCGTCAGGAGTCGTGGTGACGGCGGGACCGGCGGTGGCCGGCGCCCCGGCGGCCTCGATGGCCGTACCGGGCGCGTGGGACCAGGCACCGGACGGTGTGGTGGCCGCCGCCGGGCCTGGCTCCCGCAGCAGCCGGGCCATTGCCGCGGACGGCCCGACCGCCGTCCCGCGCGGCTCCACCAGCTCACCAAGCTCGTCCTGCGCATCCGCTGCCGGCTCGCGCGCGCTGGCCGGCTCGCGCACCTGCACCAGCTCAGCCGGCTCCCGCACGACCGGCACGAACGCGGGCCGGCGGCGGGTCGGCTCCGCCGGCGCCCCGTCCCCGGTCCGGGGTGGGTCACCGGCCCGGCGGGGCCGGGTGGCCGTCACCTCGTCGGTGGCGACCTGGCGGTCGCCGACGTAGAGCATGATCGCGGCGAGCATGCTCGCCGCGATCGAGCCGAAGAGCAGCGTGTCGGAGCCCGACGCCAGGCCGAGCGCGAGCAGAACCACGGCCACGAGGATGAGCAGCAGGCTTACGACGATCACGGCTCACCCTCTCACCAGCCTGAGGCTGGTCAGCCTAGCTCAGCGGACGCCACCGTCGAGGCCGGACCGGCCGCCGTAGGAGCCCCCGGTCATGCCGGCCGCGGCGAGGCCCGCGCTGTTGCCGGAGCGACCGCCCTCGCGGGTCATCTCCGCCTCCAGCCCCTGGCCGCGCCCTTCGAGGTCGCGCAGCTGGCTCTCCAGGTAGGCCTTGAGCCGGGTGCGGTACTCCCGCTCGAACTGCTTGAGCTCTTCGATGTGCTTCTGCAGCGCGGTGCGCTTGGCGTCGAGACCGCCCATGGCCTCTTGGTGGCGCTGGCGCGCGTCGCGCTCGAGCGCGTCGGCCTTGGCCCGGGCGTCACGGGTAACCTCTTCGGCCTTGGTGCGGGCCTCGGAGAGCAGCTTGTCGGCCTCGCGACGGGCGTCGGCGACATGGTCGTCAGCGGTGCGCTGCGCCATCATCAGCACGCGTAGCGCCTGCTGCTCGCCGTCGCCGGCCACCGGGCCGCCTCCGCTGCGGATCTGTTCGAGCTCAGACTGCATGCTGCGCGCGGCCTGCTCGGCCGCCGCCTTCTCACGCTGGACGCGCTCGAACTG
>DASSUC010000283.1:0-16227 GCA_035707405.1 Micromonosporaceae bacterium
GCGTCGACCAGGATGGCCAGCGCCAGTCCCACGCCGATGATCTTCACGACCAGCACCTGCGAGGTGGCGAAGGACACGATCACCACGACGAGCAGCAGCGCGGCGCTGGTGATGATGCGGCCGGTGCGTTGCAGCCCGACCGCCACCGACTCGGTGTTGTCGCCGGTGAGGTCGTACTGCTCCCGGATGCGGGAGAGCAGGAAGACCTGGTAGTCCATTGACAGCCCGAACGCCACGGCGAAGATGAGGATCGGCTGCACCACGTCGATGTTGCCGGTGGGCGTGAAGTCCAGCAGCCCGGCCAGCCGGCCGTCCTGGAAGACCCACACCACCGCCCCGAAGGCGGCCGACAGGCTCAGGACGTTCAGGATGATCGCCTGGACCGGCAGCACGAGCGAGCCGAAGGCGAGGAAGAGCAGCACGAAGGTGGCGAGCCCGACCAGCAGGGCCATCCACGGCAGCCGCTCCTCCAGCATGTCCATCAGGTCGGCGAAGGCGGCCGCGTCGCCGCCGACCAGGACCTGCCCGCCGCCGGGCAGCGGCACGTCCCGCACCGCGCCGACCAGTCGCCGGCCCTCCTCGGAGATGGGCTCGGCGGTGAAGCCGATGGTGACCCGGGCGGTGTTCCCCGAGGCCCCGGTGACCGCGGCCTGCCGTACCCCGGCGAGGCTCTTGACCTTGTCCACATAGGAGGCGAGCGCCTGCTGGCCGGCCGGCGCCGCGACCGGGTCCGGCAGCGTGACGATCGCCTCGACCGGCCGGGTGACGCTGGCCGGGAAGGACTCCTCCAGCGCCTGCTGCACCTGGCGGCTCTGCGCGGAGGCGGGCAGCACCCGGGTGTCCAGCCAGCCGTACGAGATGCGCAGGAACGGCAGGCCCAGCACCACCAGCACCGCCACGACGGCCGTGCCGACCAGCACCGGGCGGCGCATCACCGCCCGGGCGATCCGGGCCCATGCTCCCCGGTCGTCCGCGGCGTGCCTGGCCGGCCGCCGCCCCTGCAACCGGTGACCGAGCACGGCCAGCAGCGCGGCCATCACGGTGAGCGCGAAGACGCCGGCCAGCAGCACCGCCGCGATGCCGCCGAAGCCGATCGAGCGCAGGAACACCTGCGGGAAGACCAGCAGGCTGGCCAGGGCCAGGGCGACGGTGACCGCGGACACCGCGATGGTGCGCCCGGCGGTGGCCATGGTGCGGCGCAGCGCCTGCGGGACTGGATGCCCCTGGCCCAGCTCCTCCCGGAACCGGTTGACCATGAACAGTCCATAGTCGACGGCGAGGCCGAGGCCCAGCAGGGTGACCACGTTGACGGCGAAGACGGACACCTCGGTGACCAGCGCCAGCAGGCGCAGCGCGGCGAGCGAGCCCACGATCGCCAGCAGCCCGATGAGCACCGGCAGCAGCGCGGCGAGCAGGCTGCGGAAGATCAGCACGAGCAGCACGAAGAGCACCGGCAGGGCCAGCGCCTCGGCCCGGGTCAGGTCGGCCTTGCTCTGGGCGTTGACGTCGTCGAACATGGCCAGCGGCCCGCCGGCCGTGACCTGGAGGTCCGGGCTGGTGAGCCGGTCGGCGAGAGCCAGGTAGTTGGTGTGGCGCGTGTTCTCGTCCTCGCCGGCGACCTGGACCGCGGCGAAGGCGGCCCGGCGGTCGGTGCTCACCAGCACCGGCAGCCGGGTGCTCCAGTAGTCGGTCACCCCCTCGACCCGCTCGTCCGGCAGCGCATCGAGCACCCTCCGCGCGGCCTGGGCGAAGGCCGGGTCGTCGACGGTCCAGCGGTCGCTGCGGAAGAGGACGACCACGTCCGCGTCGTCGCGCCCGAGCCGGCCGCGCTCCACCTCGGCCGCCCGCGAGCTCTCGCTCGCGGCGTAGGTGAAGCCCCCACCGACCAGGTCCCCGAACGCGCCCGCGCCCCACGCGCCCGCCCCGGCCAGGAAGGCCACCGCGCCGGCGACCACCCACCAGCGCGCCCGGTGCATCGCCCGACCGAGGAGGTCCAGCATCGTCGGCTCCTTCCGCCTCACCTCATGCGACGGCTGCGGCCCTGCCAGGGCCGCAGCCGCCGTCCGGCTCAGAAAGGATCTCAGGTCCAGCGGCCGATGCCGATGGCCTTCGCGTTGTCGCCGAGCAGGGTCTCGCGCAGGTGGACCCGGCGGATCTTCCAGGTCCCGGTGCGCGGGAACTCGTCCCACTTGATCTGGATCGGTGCCGCCATCGGGCTCAGGTCGGCCACTGCCGCCTCCCAGTCCGCCCGGTCCAGCGGCACGTCGTTCTCGGTGCTGACGACCGGCACCGGCAGGTCACCGGCGACCGGCAGGATCACGACCTCGGTGGTGTAGGGGATCCGGTCGAGGATCAGGTCCTCGAACTCGATCGCGCTGCCGCCCGGGATCCGGTCGATCTCCCGGTCCACGATGCGCACGGCGCCCCACTTGTTCATGATGCCGAGGTCGCCGGTGTTCCACCACCAGCCGTTGCACTTGAGGTCGTGCCGGTCCTGCTCGCCGACGTAGGCCAGGCACCGCCCGGGCTGGTTGATCTCGATCAGGCCCACCTGGCCCCGCGGCACCTCCTCACCGGTGACGGGGTCGACCGCGCGCATCTTGGCGTGGAACGGGATCGGCCAGCCGATCAGCTGCGTGGGCGGCGGCCGGTGCCCCTTGCGGCGCACCACGAAGCGGAAGTACGGCCGGACGCACAGCGCCCCGTTCTCGCTCTGGCTCCACGACTGCACCCAGATCGGGAACCGCCGCTTGGTGGCGGCCATGAAGGTGCGGATGGTCCGGGTGTGGATCGCGTCGAACGAGTTCACGTACTCCCGTACGTTGTCGAAGTAGCCGGCCGGCTCCCGGGTCAGCGGCTCCCAGGCCAGATAGATGTTGGGCAGCGCCTCCACCAGCGTCGGCTTGTGCTCGACGAGCAGCTCGCGCAGGTTCGGCGGGAAGGGCTCGGAGAGGAACACCACCCGCGAGCCGACCGTGGCCATGGCCAGCTGCATCGTGGTCAGCCGCTCATGCGTGTACGGGTCGCAGAACACCACGGTGTCGTCGCGGCGCAGGCCGAACCGGGGCCAGCGCTCGGTCTCCACGATCGCCATCGCGTAGATGGACTCGGCGGAGTGCATCACCAGCTTGGGGATGCCGGTGGTCCCGGAGGTGTGCGTGATGACGACCGGCTCGGTCAGCTCCCGCATGTTGGGCGGGACCGGAGGCGCGTCCTTGAAGTCGTCCAGCAGCGCGATGTCGGCCCGCCCGGGGACCGGGTCGACGCTGATCGTGCGTACCGTCAGCTCCGCCACGACCTCGGGCGTCACGCCGCACTTGTCGATGTGCTTCTCGTCGGTGACCAGGAACGCCCGCTCGAGCCGCGTCAGCATCGGGACGAAGGCCTCCGGGCCGTAGGTGCCCGAGAACATGACCGGGATGGCGCCGATGCGGGCTATGGCGCAGCCCATGATGACGATGTCGAGGTGGTTGGCCTTGAGGATGGCCACCCGGTCCCACGGCCTCACGCCGGCCTTGTGCAGCCACGCGGCGCACCGGTCCACCAGCTCGGCCCACTGCGTGTAGGTGCGCCTGGTGGGCCCGTCCCGGTCGATGTCCGGCGGCCGGTCGACGATGACCAGCTCGTCCGGGGCGGTCCTGGCCGCCACGTGCCAGGTCTCCCCCATCTTGGAGTAGGACGGGGTGCGGGAGAACGGGCTCAGCCGACGCCGCCAGCGGGTCGGGGTGTACTCGGTAAGGTAACGCGGGATCGGCCGCTGCGGCTCGGACCCGGCGCCGCTTACCGCCGTCTCGGCTGGTGAAGCCACGAGCGTTCCTCCGTTTCTGCCGGACGAGAGGGTGCCCTGTCGACTAGAAAGATCGAACAGCGTCGACCTTGGGGTCACGATAACCGACTCGGCGCCGATTGCCGCCTGTCTCATCGGATACTTGTCGATCGCCGCGCCCATGAGCTGCGCCATAGCCGACGAATCGCTAAAGATCGACTTCCACGCATTTGTCGTGATGCGTAGCTTATATACGCGCGTAAGCTGCGCGGCGGGACCTGGCCCTCCGTAGACTCGCCCTGACCGCACCTTGCCGCGACGCTTCCGGCGGCGCAGGTGGTCCATCTGGCAACAGCTCAAGCTCAGCGTGCGGAGGACACCATGCAGAAGATCACGACCTTTCTGTGGTTCGACACCCAGGCCGAGGAGGCCGCGGCCTTCTACACGTCGGTCTTTGACAGCTCCCGGATCGTGAGCGTGCAGCGCTACGGCGAGGCCGGGCCCGGCCCCGCCGGGTCGGTCATGACGGTCAACTTCGAGCTGGCCGGCCAGCAGTTCATCGCCCTCAACGGCGGGCCGCAGTTCCGGTTCACCGAGGCGGTCTCCCTCTACGTGGACTGCGAGTCCCAGGAGGAGGTCGACGAGCTCTGGGCCAAGCTCACCGACGGCGGCGAGGAAGGGCCGTGCGGGTGGCTCAAGGACCGGTACGGCCTGTCCTGGCAGATCGTCCCGCGGGCCCTGACGGACCTGATGAGCGACCCCGACCCGGCCAAGGCCAACCGGGTCATGCAGGCCATGCTCGGCATGAAGAAGATCGACGTGAAGGGCCTGGTCGACGCCTACGAGGGGTGAGCCGCGCCTGGGCCGCCCGGCGTGAGCCGCCGGGCTGGCGGGCCGTCTGACCTGGCCCCGGACGGCCCGCCAGCCCGGGACCCGGATGAAACAAATGAGACGTTCATGTTCACTCTGCGTTCGCCATCTCGTCGCTTACCGTAGAGGTAAAGGGGACGGTGATGGGCGATGCGGACGAAACTCTCGACCGTTACGGGCGTAGTCACCGAAGCCGACGAGGCCTACTCGCGGGACAAAGCAGTCGGTTGGCCGGTCCTGCTGCCGGTGCTGGCCGCGGCTACGCTCGGCCACCTGGTGGTCCGGGCGCTCGCGGCCATCCTGCGGTCGGCACCGCCCGGCGGCCTGGACTCGCGCGGCCTCAAGGAGCTGCGGAAGGGGCCCACCTGCACGGTCAAGCAGGTATGGGTGCGCGACGCCATCGACAGCCAGGTCGTCGAGATCGAGGTGCACGGCTACCTGCACCCCAAGGCGCTCCTGCCGGGCGACCACATCATCGCCAGCGTACGGCCGCAGCCGCGCAAGGACCTGCCGCCGCTGGCGTACGAGATAGACAACCGGACCACCGGGCGGGTCCTGCGCCCGCACCCGCCCAACCTGTGGACCCACCTCGGACCGGGGCTGATCATCCAGACCGCGTTCGGTGTGCTGATAGCGGTGCTGGTGGTCCTGGCGCTCGCGACCTGAGCGGCGGCCGGGCCTAGCTGACCTCTCGGGGTGGCAGGCCGACGGCCCTCGCCACCTCGGCCAGCGCGGCGATGTGCCGGTCGACGCCGCCGGCCCCGAGGCCCATCGTGCTGACGGCGACGTGCGTCGCCCCGGCCGCGCGCCACTGCGCCACCTGCTCCGCCGCGGCGTCCACCCCGCGCGTGAGCCCGACCCGGCCCTCCATGCCCAGGCTCGCCGGGTCGCGCCCGGCGGCCCGCGCCGCCGCCTGGACCACCTCGACCGCGTCGTCCAGGCGGGGGCCCGGGCGCGACTGCGGAAACCACCCGTCGGCGAGGCGCCCGGCGCGCGCCAGCGCCGGTGGGGAGGAGGCCCCGAACCAGACCGGGATCGGCCGCTGCACCGGCAGGGGCGCCAGGCCGGCCGCGGTGACCGACTCGTCCCGGCCGTGGAACGTCACGCTGCGCTCGGTCCACAGGCGACGCAGCAGCGCCACCTGCTCGCCGATGCGCCGGCCCCGGTCGGTGAAGTCCTTGCCCAGCGCCTCATACTCCACCGGGTTCCAGCCCAGCCCCACGCCGAGCCGGAACCGGCCCTCGGTGAGCAGGTCCACCTCGGCCGCCTGCTTGGCCGCCAGCGCGGTCTGCCGCTGCGGCAGGATCACCACGCCGGTGACCAGCTCCAGCGAGGTGAGCGCGGCGAGGAAGCCGTACAGCACGAACGGCTCGTGGAACTGGCTGTCCACGTCGTACAGCCCGCTCCAGCCGGGACGGTCGGCCGGGTCCGCCCCCAGCACGTGGTCGTAGGCCAGGATGTGCGCGTAGCCCAGCTCCTCGACCGCGGCCGCATACGCCCGGATCACCGCGGGATCGACTCCGATCTCCGTCTGCGGAAACACCACCCCGACCCGCATCCGCCCACCCTACTGGGGAAAAGCACCCATCCGCGGGCCCGGCCGACCGGCCACGGTCCCGGCCGGCTGGCATAGGAATCTCCATCCGGTCCTGGTTGACTGAGACCGGGACGAGGTGGCGAGCATGGCGGCGCAGGGAGAGGCCAGTGGCGCGGGCCGGGTGTCCGCAGCCTTCGAGCGGGCCGTCCGCCGGGAGCGCGAGGCGATCGCGGCGCACGACCGGGCGGCCCAGCTGCACGACACCGCCGGTGCCCTGTGCGAGCAGCGTGCCCTGACCGAGAGTGACGAGGTGCGCCGGGAGCAGTTGGTCGAGCAGGCGGGCCTGGAACGGGCCCGGGCGCTCAACGCGCGCATGCGCGCGGCCCGGGCCCGCAAGCGGCTGGCCGACGAGGGGTGCGACCCCGACGGGTAGCGTCCGTGCCGCGCCCCGTGCCGTGACGGCCACGGGGCGCGGCGCGCGTAAGGACGCAGGCCGGTGCTCAGTAGGACGGGGTCACGTAGCCGGAGATCCGCTGGCCGTTGGTGATCGTCGAGCCGGGGTAGACGCGCCGCTTGCTCACCTTGTCGCTGATGTTGCCACCGACGACGGACAGCGACCCGTCCGAGTAGATCCCGACCAGGATGTCGACGTGCCCCGGGGTCACGAAGCCCGGCTCACCCCAGATCACCCAGTCGCCGACCTTCGGGCCGCTGCGGTGGAAGGTGCCCCACTGCACCCCGTACTGGCCCAGGCCTCGGGCCGCGTACATCTGCCGGACGGTGCTCGTCACCTCCGGCACGCCGGTGATGTCCCAGACCCAGGTGGCGAACATCGCGCACCACTCGGCGCAGACCGCGCCCGGGCCGCCCGGGGAGTAGTAGTTGCAGTTCGAGCCCCACTCCGAGTAGCCGTTGGCCGCCTGCTGGTTGGCCAGGTTCACGATCGCGTTGTTGCTGGCGATCCAGTGCTGCGACCCGGTGGGGCCGGCGCCTGCGTTGAAGACCACGTAGAACCCGCGGGCGTAGACCCACTCCTCCTGGTGCCCCAGCGTGTGCCAGCTGCCCACCCAGACCTCGTTGCTGCCGGTCCGGGCGTCCAGCTCCCGGCTGACGCACGCGGCCGGCGGCGTGCTGCTGGTGTTGGGCACCTGGGTGTTGCACCAGTAGGCGTTGTAGCCGCTGGCAAACCTCATGGCGCAGGTGTGCACCGCCCCGTTCTTGAAGCACTCCATCCGGAACCGGAACCGGCCGTTGCCGGCGCCGTCGGTCTCGATGGTGATGCGGGCGGTCAGCTTGTAGGTGTTGCCGCCGTCGACCCTGCTCCAGCTCTTCTCCTCAAGGTCGACGGCCTGCGCGGGCTGGCTGCCGGTGAGGGCCATTGCCGGGACCAGGCCCGCCGCGGCCAGGGCGACCACCATGAGGCGGACCAGCCACTGGTACGAGCGGCGGGGTGCGGGGTGCTCGGGCGATGACGTGGGCGGCGGGCCGCCCGGCGGGACGCCACTCATGGTGCTCTCCTCTCCGGCCGCCCGCCGCGAGCTGGCTGGCGCTCGGGTACGGCGGGAGGCACCACTGACAATGCGCAGCGACCTTCACCGCGGCGGCATCACCGGCGCACCGCACTTGCACTATCGAGTATGATCTATTGGTGCGGGACTAGCGCCGAGGTCACGCACGAGCCCGACCGCGGCGTGCGAGCCGCGTGGGGGACATGTGCAGTTCGAGGTCCTCGGACCGCTGCGGGTCCGGTGCGGTGCAGGCGAGCCCCTGCACCTGGTCGGTCATCGACGACGGACCATCCTCGCCGTGCTGCTGCTGTCCCCCAACCGCGTGGTCGACCTCGACGAGCTGATCGACGCGGTGTGGGACGACCGGCCGCCCGCGTCGGCCAAGAGGCAGATCCAGAACTGCGTCTCCGCGCTGCGGCGGGAGCTGGGCGCGTCAGCCGCGGAGCCGGCCATCGCCGCGGAGGGCCCGGGTTACCTGGTGCGCGTCGACGACCGGCAGCTGGACGCCCTCGCCTTCCAGCAGCTGGCGGCGCAGGGGGACGCGTGGGCGGCCAGCGGCGATGTCGAGCAGGCGGTTACGGCCTTCCGGGCCGCGCTGCGGCTGTGGCGGGGCCGCGCGCTGTCCGGCCTCACCGCCCGGGCGGTCCAGGCCGGCGCGGCCCGGCTGAACGAGGAGCGGGTGGCGACGCTGGAGCGCTGCGTCGAGCTGGAGCTGGGCCTCGGCCGCCACCACCAGCTGGTGAGCGAGCTGGCCGAAGCGGTGGCCGACCAGCCGCTGCGCGAGCGCCTGGTCGGCCTGCTGATGACCGCCCTGCGCAGGTCGGGCCGGCAGGCCGACGCGCTGCGCGAGTACCAGCGGCTACAGGTGCGCCTGGCCGAGGACCTCGGGGTGGACCCCTGCACCGAGCTCCAGCAGCTGCACCTGGCGATCCTGCGCAACGCGGGGGAACCGCCCGCCGCCGGGCAGCCGGCCACCGCAGGTGCGGTCCGGGTCGCGCCGGGCCATCCGGGAGGCCCCCCGGGAGGCCCTACGGGCGGCGGGGTGGAGCGCCGGCCGACCGGGCGCCCGACCGGTGGCGGGGACGGGCGGCCGCCGGGGCGGGCCCGCCCGGAGCGGCGGCAGTGCAACCAGCTGCCCCGGGACGTCTCGGACTTCACCGGGCGACGTCGCCCGGTCGGCGAGCTCGTGGCCAGCCTGACCGCAGCCGTGCCGGGCGGCACGGTCACCGCGATCTCCGGAAAGCCCGGCGTGGGGAAGACCGCGCTCGCCGTACACGTCGGGCACCGGCTGCGCGGCGAGTTCCCGGACGGCCAGCTCTTCGTGAACCTGGGCGGGATCGGCGCCACCCCGGTCGCGGCCGACGACGCGCTGCTGCGCATCCTGCTGCTGCTGGGGCTGCGCCGCACGAAGATCCCCCGGCAGGCGGACGGGCGGACCGACCTCTACCGGGCCCAGCTGGCCACCCGGCGCCTGCTCATCGTGCTCGACGACGCCGTTGACGAGGCCCAGGTCCGCCCGCTGCTGCCGGCCGGTGCCGGCTCCGCGGTGCTGATCACCAGCCGGCGCCCGCTCGCCGGCCTGGAGGCCGCACACCGGCTGCCCCTACCCGAGCTGGACCTGGGCGAGGCCGTCGAGCTGCTGGCGCGGGTGGCCGGGGCGGAGCGGGTGGCGGGTGAGCCGGCCGCCGCGCGCCGGATCGTGCAGCTGTGCGGCCGGCTCCCGCTGGCCATCCGCATCGCCGGCGCCAAGCTCGCGGTCCGCCCGCACTGGGCGCTGGCCGAGCTGGCCGAGCGGCTGACCGGCGAGCAGCGGCGCCTGGACGAGCTGCAAGTGGGCGACCTGGCGGTACGGGCCAGCTTCTCGCTCAGCTACCAGGCGCTGGACCCGGCCTCGCAGCAGGTGTTCGCCACGCTCGGGATGGTCGGCGCCGGGGACTTCCCGGCCTGGGTGCCGGCCACCCTGGTCGGCCGGCCGGTGGCCGAGGTGCAGGAGGTGCTCGAGCGCCTCGTCGACTCGCAGCTGCTCGATGTCGCCCGCCGCGACCCCGCCGGGCGGCACCGCTACCGGGTGCACGACCTGCTCACCGTCTTCGCCCGGGAGCAGCTGCGCCACAGCGGGGAGGCCGTCCAGCGCCAGGCCGGCCTGGGCCGGGCGGTCGGCGGCTGGCTCGCCGTCGTCGACGCGATGGAGGCCCGGCTCGTCACCGGCGCCGGCCCGCCGGCCGGCCACGACCCGGGCGGGCCCGCCGCCGCGTACCCGCTGGGCTGGCTGCCCGCCCAGCGGGCCGCGCTGCCGGCCGCGGCGGCCGAGTCCCCGGCGGCCCTGTGGGAGCTGGGCTGGGCGGTCACCGCCACGCTCGTGGCCATGTCGTTCGAGCTGTGGTCACACTGGGACGACTGGCAGATGACCCGCGAGGTCGCCTGCATCGCCGGCCACCGGGTCGGCGACCGGCTGGCCCCGGTGGGCACAACGGGCGAGCTGCGGGTGGTCCCGGGCCGCACCGACCCGTGGACCGATGTCGTCGTCGACCTCGAGGCGGGCCGGGCGGTCCTGGCCGAGCTCGGCGAGTGGCGCTGGCACGCGGCCACAGTGCTCGGCCTGGGCAACCTCTACCGGGCCCAGGCCCGCTTCGACCTCGCCACGCCGACGCTGCGGCGCAGCGTCGCGCTCGCCCGGGAGCTGGGCCACCCGGGGTGGGAGGCGGCCGCGCTGCTCAGCCTCGGCAGCCTCTACGTGGTCACCGGCCTGCTCCCCCAGGCGGTGGCGCGCTACCGCAGGTGCCTGGCCATCTTCGCCAAGCGCGGCGACGAGGTCTGGCAGGCCCACGTGCAGCGGGCGCTCGGGTACGCGTACCAGCAGCACGGCAGGTTCGAGGAGGCCGTGGCCACGCTGCGGCGCTGCCTGCCCGCCCTGCGCGAGCAGGAGGACCGCATGTGGGAGGCGCACACGCTGCTCACGCTCGCCCGTGCCGAGCTGGGCCTGGGGCGCCACCAGGACGCGGCGGCGCACGCCACGGCCGGCGCGGCGATGTTCGAGCGGCAGGGCGACCGGCGCAGCCGGGCGATGGCGTTCCGGGTGCTGGCCGCGGCGGCCCGCGGGTCCGGCGACGGCGCCACCGCGCTCGCCTCGCTCGAGGCCGGCCTGCGGCTCTTCCACGAGCAGGACGACCCGGTCGGCGTCGCGCACACCCTCTACGACCTCGCCACGCTCCACAGTGGGCTGTCCCGGTGCGAGGACGCGGCCCGCCACTACCGCTCGTGCCGCAGGCTCTTCCACGAGCTGGGCCTGACCGGCTGGGCGGCCCGCACGTCGCAGGTGCTGGCCGGCTGAGCCCGTGTCCGCCACTACCCCGTGGCGAAAGGCATGTGCACCGCTGACTTTCGGCACCTGTGTCCGCCGCGCGGAGCTGCCTACGGTGGCTGAGGGACGCCTGTGCCCCCGGCACGTCGGGAGGCCGCATGGCCCAGGACACGTTGACCGTCCCGGTCCAGGCCGGGCTCACCACGGGTGAGGCGACCCGCCGGCTCGCCGGGCTCGGCCGCAACGAGCTGCCTGCGCCGGCCCGGCCGTCGACGGCCGTCCTCCTGGCCCGCCAGCTCACCCACTTCTTCGCCCTGCTGCTGTGGGCCGCCGCCGTGCTCGCCGTGCTCGCCGGCATGCCCGCGCTGGGCGTGGCGATGGTCGTCGTCATCGTCGTCAACGGTGGGTTCGCCTTCCTCCAGGAGCACCGCGCCGACCGTGCGGTCGAGCGGCTGCGCGACCTGCTGCCCGCCACGGTCGTGGTGCGCCGCGACGGGCGCCGGCAGGAGGTGGCAGCGGCCGAGCTGGTCCCCGGCGACGTCGTGCTGCTCACCGCCGGGGACCGGGTCAGCGCGGACCTGCGCGCCGCCGTCGCCACCTGCCTCGCGCTGGACGAGTCGCTGCTGACCGGCGAGAGCGTCCCGCGCGGCGCGGGCGTGGGCGACCCGCTCTACGCGGGCACGTTCGTGGTCGAGGGCACGGCCGAGGCGGTGGTGACCGCCACGGGCGTGCACACCCGCCTGGCCGGCATCGCTGCGCTGACCCAGCAGGTACGGCGCCCGCCCGGCCCGCTCGCGGTACGGCTGGACCGGGTGGTGCGCATCGTCGCGGTGACCGCCACGGCGACCGGCGCGGTCCTGTTCGGGCTGGCCCTGGCCCTCGGCCTGTCGCCGGTGGAGGGGTTCCTCTTCGCGCTGGGCGTCACGGTCGCGCTCGTGCCCGAGGGGCTGCTGCCGACCGTCACGCTGGCGCTGGCGTACGGGGCGCGGACGATGGCCGGCCGTAACGCGCTGGTGAAGCACCTGGACGCGGTGGAGACGCTCGGCTCGGTGACCTTCATCTGCACCGACAAGACGGGCACGCTCACCCGCAACGAGATGACCGCGGTGGAGGTCTGGACACCGGCCGGCGCGGCCACCGTACGTGGCCAGGGGTACGAGCCGGAGGGCGACATCGCGGGCCCGGGCGAGGTGCGGGCGCGGGTGGCCGAGCTCGCGTACTCCGCGGTGCGCGCGTCAACCGGCCGGCTGGTGTGGCGGGACGGGCGGTGGCGCGGCATCGGCGACCCGATGGAGGTGGCGCTCTACGTGCTCGGCCGCCGGGCCGGGATCGACCTGGAGGCCCGGTTCACGGCCGAGCCGACCCGGGCCCGCCTGCCGTTCGACCAGCACCGCCTGCGCTCGTGCGCGGTGGCCGGCGGGTTCCTGCATGTCAAAGGCGCGCCGGAGGGGCTGCTCGGGCAGTGCTCCAGCGGGCCGGCGCAACGCGGCGCGGCGCTCGCCGTGGCGCACGACATGGCCGAGCGCGGGCTGCGCGTGCTCGCGGTCGCCCGGGGACCGGCGGTGCCGGAAGGTCCCGGTGGCCTTGCCGGTGCCGGTGGGCTCGCTGGCGCGGGTGGGCTCGCTGACGCCGGCGGGCTGGAGCTGCTGGGCGTGGTCGGGCTGCTCGACCCGCCACGCCCCGAGGCGGCGGCCGCCGTGGCCGCCTGCCGCCGCGCGCACATCCGCCTGGCCGTGGTCACCGGGGACCACCCGGGCACCGCGCTCGCCGTGGCCCGCCAGGTCGGGCTCGCCGGCGCCGGCGCGCTCGTGCTGACCGGGCCCGAGCTTCCGGCGGACGACCGCGCGCTGGGCGAGCTCATCGACCGGGACGGGGTCGTGCTGGCCCGGGTGTCCCCCGAGCAGAAGCTGCGGGTGGCCCGGGCGCTGCAGGCGCGCGGCCACGTGCTGGCGATGACCGGGGACGGTGTCAACGACGCACCCGCGCTGCGGGTCGCCGACATCGGCATCGCGATGGGCGCCAGCGGCAGCGATGTCGCCCGCGAGGCGGCCGACCTGGTCCTGCTCGACGACAACTTCGCCACCGTCGTCGCAGCGGTGGAGCTGGGCCGGGGCACGTTCGCCAACGTGCGCCGGTTCCTGACCTACCACCTGACCGACAACGTGGCCGAGCTGGCCCCGTTCGCGGCATGGGCCCTGTCCGGCGGCGCGTTCCCGCTCGCCATCGGGGTGCTGCAGGTGCTGGCGCTGGACATCGGCACCGACCTGCTGCCCGCGCTGGCGCTCGGCGCCGAGCCGCCCAACCCGCGTACGCTCACCGGCCGGGCCCGTACCGGGCAGCTCATCGACCGCCACCTGGCGGCGCGGGTCTTCGGGGTGCTCGGCCCGGCCGAGGTGCTCGCCTCGCTCAGCGCGTTCGTGGCGGTGCTCCTTGCCGGCGGCTGGCGCTGGGGGGCCACGCCGCCCGACGCGCTGCTCGCCACCGCCTCCGGTACGGCGTTCGCGGCCATCGTCCTCGGCCAGCTCGCCAACGCGTACGCCTGCCGGAGCGAGACCCGGCCGGCGTACCTGGTCGACCCGCGCCGCAACCGGCTGCTGCTGGCCGCGGTCGCGTCGGAGCTCGCGCTGCTCGCCGTCTTCCTGGGCGTGCCTGCGGTGGCGCAGCTGCTCGGCGGGGCGTGGCCGACGCCCGCGGGCTGGGCCCTGGCCGCGCTCGCCATCCCGGTCGTGGTCGCCGCGGACACGCTCGCGAAGCTCCTCAGGCGGTCGCGGCGCGCGGTCCGGTAGGCCAGTGCGGTCCGGTAGGCCAGTGCGGTCTGGTAGGCCAGTGCGGTCTGGTAGGTCGGCCCCGGCCTACCAGACCTCGGGCACGATGGCGACCGGGCACTCCGCGTGGTGCACCAGGGTGTGACCGACCGTGCCGCCCAGCAGGCCACCGATGCCGCCTGGCCGGTCCCGGCCCACCACGATGAGGTCGGCCGCCACGGTGGCCTCGAGCAGCTTGCGCTCCGGGTAGCGGCTGCGGACGAGGACCGGGGCCACCGGCACGTCCGGGTACTTCTCCCGCCAGCCGGCCAGTGCAGTCTCCAGCTCGAAGGCCGCGGCCTGCGCCGCCTCGGCGGCGCCGTACCCGACCTGCTCCAGGTCGCCCGGTGCCGGGTGGGTCCACACCAGCATCGGGTGCAGGACCGCCCCCCGCTTCGCCGCCTCCTCGAACGCGAACCCCGTCGCCGCCTCGGAGCCTGCCGAGCCGTCGACGCCGACCACGATGCGCCGGCCGGTCGGCTCGTACCGGTCGCCGCGCACGACCACCACCGGCCCGCGCGCGCGGGCGGCCACGTGGCTGCTGACCGACCCGGCCAGCGGGCCGGGCCGCCGGTTCGCGCCCCGGCGGCCGAGGACGGTCATCGCGGCGTTCCCGGCCTCCTCGGCCAGGACCGACTCCGCGCGCCCCCGTACCGCGTGGACAAAGACCGGAAGGCCGGGGTACCGCCGCACGGCGCGGGCGGCGGCCTCGGCGCCCACGACGTGGCCGCCCCGCACGTCGACGCGCGCCGAGTGCAGGATGCGCAGCGGGAAGCCGTGCAGGGCCGCCTCGGCGGCGGCCAGGCGCAGGGCGTCCAGCGCACCGCGCGAACCGTCCACACCCACCAGGACCGGGGGCTGCACATAGGACGACATCGACGTCTCCTGCCTGTGAGCTGTTCAGCTACGGTGTGTCTGCCGGTAAGGGACCACGACATCGGTACGCCAGCGCGCCGGGTCGGGCTCGGCGTCGGGGTCGGTGTGGTAGACCTCCCAGTGCGGCCCGGCCGGCTGGTAGCCGTGGTCGTCGAGCCAGCCGCGGCAGGCCAGGTACGCATCCTGCGCGCCCTCGTAGGCCCCCCAGTGGGTGGTGACCACGGCCGGGCCGTCCGGCAGGGCCGACGGCTCCACCAGGTCGTCACCGGGGACCTCGTGCGCCACCGGGAACCCGGCCTCGACGGCCAGCACGTGCCCCAGCACGGTGAAGCGGGCGAACGGCGGGCCGGTCGGGGTGACCCCGGTGCGGGCCAGGTAGTCGTCCACCGCCTGGAAGACACCGGCGAGCCAGGCCGGCAGCTCCTCCGGTGGCATCTCGCCCCGGACGACCGCCGTGTAGCGGCCCGCGAGCATGTGGGTGTCGACCTCGTACGTCAGTGGTGCGGTCATCGCGATCACCTACCCGGTGTCGAGGTCCGGACCGGGCTGGTGCTCCAGCCGGGCGTCCGGACCGGGGAAGACGAGCGCCTCCTTCTGATCCAGACCCTAGGTGCGGCTGCGTACGGCTGGCAGGGGCATACGTCCCGGCCAGGCGGGACGGCCGACCCCTGGCCGCTGGCCGCGGTCAGGGCGACGCCGGCTGGGCGGCGGCGCACGCGCTGAGCGGGCCCGCCGGCGCCGGCCCGGCCAGGCAGGCCGGGGGCAGGTGGAACCACCGCAGCGCCTCGAAGTCGTCGGGAAGGCCGGTGGGGCCGTCGTCGACCCGGTCGGCCATCGCGGCCAGGCGGGCGCGGGCCTGGTCGAGGTAGCCGGCGAGCACATCCTCGCCCACGGATGCCCGCCGCTGCGGGCAGGTGAGCCGGCCGTCCGGGTCGAAGCGCAGGGTGGACATGCGTAGCTGCGGTTCGGACGGGCCGGCGCGGTGGTGCCACAGGCCGGTGTGCGGGTCGAACTGGTAGTCGGCCAGCAGCCGGTGCCCGTGGGTCGCGACGAGCTCGACCGCGTCGATGAGGTAGTCGCGCACGGTGTCGGTGATGAAGTAGTTGAAGTTGACCCGGGTCCAGCCCGGCTTGATGCCGTCGCAGCCGTGCGCGATCTCGTCGCGGAACGCGTGCGAGTGGACGGCGTCGATGGCCAGCAGCCGGTGGCCGTACGGGCCGGCGCAGGAGCAGCCGCCGCGGGACTGGATGCCGAACAGGTCGTTGAGCACGGCCACCACGAAGTTGTGGTGCAGGTAGCGGGAGCCCTTGCGGACCCGGAACGACACGATGGACAGCCGCCGGGCCAGCGGGTTGCCGAGGATCTCCAGGTGCGGGTTGCGCTGCCAGCGCTCCAGCGCGCGCCGCCACAGCCGCCCCTCGCAGGCCTGGATCAGGTCGGTGCCGACGGCCTGCTTGACGGCGAAGACCAGGCCGGCCCGGATGGACTCGACGATGGCCGGGGTGCCGCCCTCCTCGCGGGCGACCGGGTCGTCGAGGTAGCGGTGCCCGATCGGGTCGACGAAC
>DASSUC010000284.1:0-8993 GCA_035707405.1 Micromonosporaceae bacterium
TCGGCGCGTCCAGGTGGTCGTAGTGGTTGTGGCTGATCACCACGGCGTCGACCCGGGGCAGCGCCGCCCACTCGACGCCGACCGGGGTCATCCGGGGCGTCACCCCGGGGATCCTGCGGGACCAGACCGGGTCGGTGAGCACCACCAGCCCCCCGATCTGCACCACGTACGTCGCGTGCCCGACCCAGGTCACCGCGGTCTGGTCCACCTCCACCCGGGGCAGCCGCACCCGCCGCGCCACCGGGATGAGCGGCGCGTCGGCCAGCAGCTGGGCGCGGGGCGGGATCTGGCGCATCATCCGCGCCACGTCCCGCATCCGGGGCAGGGGAGAGGTGAGCCGGTCGGTGAAGGAGGCCGGCCACTGCCGCCCGGCAGCAGCGGCGCGAGCCTGCTCGATGTATCGCCTGACCCTGCGCGGTTCGAACATCTGCCACCCTTCCTACTCGCCAAGGGTAGTCCGATCTTTACCCAGCCAGCGTGGTGGTAACCGTCTCCGCCGTGCCGGCGAGCAGCGTGTCCGGCCGTACCGGCTCGCCCTGCGACCCGCCTATCGTCCTCTTCGGACAGCCGGGTGACCACGCCGTACGGGCGCTGGCACTTGACCGCGCACGCCGCCAGGGCGTGCGCGGTACCGCGCCGCCACCAGGCCTCGACCACCTCCAGCAGGAGGCGGTACGCCCGCAGCGGCGACCTGAGCGCCTGCGATCTGTGCCCGCCCCGGCCCGGGCAATGGCTACGCCGCCTGCTCGCCGCCGTGCCCGTTGCTGCTGCGCCGGCGCCGGCGCAGCCGCGTCCGGGGGGCATGTGTCGCGGTGGCGGCCGGGTCGCCCGGACCGGCAAGGTCCAGGGTGGATGTGTCAACGTCGGGCCTGCCGCTGGGCGCGGCGGCCAGGTGCGCCTCGCCGACCACCTCACCGGCCCGGCGGCGGCGCCGCTGCCGCTTGGGGCGGGCCGCGTCGCCGGCCTGCTCGACGGCTGCGGGCGGGGACCCCGCGATCGAGCGGGCCGGGGACCCGGCACCCGAGCGGGCCGGGGACCCGGCACCGGAGCGGGACCGGCTACGCCCGGGGCGCCGGCTGCCGCCTTCGGCGCGGTGCCGGCCACCGCCCAGGTCCTCCTCGACCTCGGCGGCCAGGCCGGCGCGGGAGCGCTGCGCGGACGGCAGCGTCGCGCCGGCGCCCTCCGGGATGGCGAGGTCGGTGAAGAGGTGCGGCGAGGTGTGGTACGTCTCCGGCGGCGCTGGCGTGTCCAGGCCGAGAGCCTTGTCGATGATGACCCACCGGGGCATGTCGTCCCAGTCGACGAAGGTGACCGCGACCCCGGTCGCGCCGGCCCGGCCGGTCCGCCCGGTGCGGTGCACGTAGGTGTCGGTGTCCTCCGGGGAGTCGTAGTTGACCACGTGAGTGACTCCGCCCACGTCCAGCCCGCGCGCTGCCACATCGGTGGCGACGAGCACGTCGACCTTGCCGTTGCGGAACGCCCGCAGTGCCCGTTCCCGGGCCCCCTGGCCGAGGTCGCCGTGCACGGTGGCGGCGGCGAAGCCCCGGAAGTCGAGGTCCGCGGCGAGGCGGTCGGCGGCCCGCTTGGTACGGGTGAAGATCATGGTGAGCCCGCGCCCCTCCGCCTGGAGCACCCGCGCCAGCACCTCGACCTTGTTCAGTGCGTGGGTGCGGTAGGCGAGGTGCCTGGTCAGCGGGGACGGGCCGGAGTCCGGGCCGTGGTCGGCGTGCACGGTCACCGGCTGGCGCAGGAACCGGCGGGCCAGCGCCACGACCGGGTCGGGCATGGTGGCGGAGAAGAGCATGGTCTGCCGGTCCTCCGGCAGCATCGCGAGGATCCTCTCCACGTCGTCGAGGAAGCCCAGGTCCAGCATGCGGTCGGCCTCGTCGAGCACTAGCGCCTGGATGCGGTCCAGCCGCAGCTGGCGACCGCGGGCCAGGTCCAGCAGGCGGCCGGGGGTGCCGACGAGGATCTCCACGCCGGTGCGCAAGGCCTCGACCTGCGGCTCGTACGCGACGCCGCCGTAGATCGGCAGGACCCGCACGCCGCGGGTGCGCCCAGCCAGCGCCAGGTCCCTGGCGACCTGCAGGCCCAGCTCGCGGGTTGGCACGACGACGAGCGCCTGCGGCACGCCGTCGCCGCCCTCGGCCGGGGCGAGCAGGCGGTCCAGCAGCGGTACGCCGAAGCCCAGGGTCTTGCCGGTGCCCGTGGGAGCCTGCCCGATCAGGTCGGCGCCGCGCAGCGCGATCGGCAGCGCGTACTCCTGGATGGCGAATGCGTGGGTGATGCCGGCGGCGGCGAGCGCCTGGACCGTCTCGGGTCGCGCTCCCAGCTCGGCGAAGGTCGGTGTGGTCGGGGTCGGTGTGGTGGTGCTCGTGGTAACCATGGAGTTGTCGGAGTGCCCTCTCGTCTGCGCCCCGTCCGTCGAGGGCGCCCGGTTCGCTGCCCCCGCCCGATGGCATGGGCCGCCGGGCGGTGTGGCGCGGGCCACGCGCGGTGTGCAACCGTCTGCCCACCGCGGGCCGCACGCGCGTCGCGGGCGTCGATCGCCCGCGGCAACATCGGCAATCGTACCCGGTGCGGTCCGGATCGTCGCATGTAGTGGTCGTACCGGTGCTCCGGGCGTTTCTCCGGTAGCCTGCGGCGGTGCCCTCGGAAGCCGTGGTCGACCTGCTCGGCATGCTCGCGTACGGGGAGCTGCTGGCCTTTGACCGGATGGCGACGGATGCCCGGCTCGCCCCTGACCTACCCCGGCGAGCGGCCCTGTCGAGCATGGCCGGTGTCGAGATAGCCAACTACAACCGGCTCGCCGCCCGCCTGGCCGAGCTGGGCGTGGACCCGGAGCGGGCGATGACGGCGTTCGTCGAGCCGCTGCGGGAGTACCACGACCAGACCGAGCCGAAGGACTGGCTGGAGGCGCTGGCCAAGGCGTACGTCGGCGACGGCGTGGCGGACGACTTCTTCCGCGAGGTGGCCGCGTTCCTCGGCTCGCCAGACCGCGAGCTGGTGCTCGACGTGCTGCACGACACCCGGTACGACGAGTTCGCCTGCGCCGAGATCCGCCGGGCGATCGCGGAGGACCCGACGGTGGCCAACCGGCTGTCGATGTGGAGCCGGCGGCTCGTCGGCGAGGGGCTGTCGCAGGCGCAGCGGGTCGCTGCCGAGCGCCCGGCGCTGGCCATGCTCATCATCGAGGGCACCGGTGACCAGGCCGGCGTGATGGCGTTGCTGAAGCGGCTCACCACCGCGCACACCGCGCGCATGGCCGAGCTCGGCCTGAACAACTGACGCCGCACGGCGGTGGCGCGCGCGCCTGTCAGGCCGCGCCGTCGGTCAGCCGGCTACGAAGCCGACCGGCCGCGACGACTCGGCGATCTCGACGTACGCCAGCTTGTTGACCGGCACGATGACCCGCCGGCCGCGCTCGTCCATCAGCGCCAGCACGCCGGTGTCGGAGGCGATCGCCTTGGTGACCGTCTCGGCGACCTCGGCCGGCGTCTGCGCGCTGTCCAGCACCAGCTCGCGGGGTGCGAACTGAACGCCGATCTTGACCTCCACGTCATCCTCCTCCACATCGGACGTGCGCTGCGAACCGCAAGGCTAGCCCACCCCCGGCTCCGGCTCCCCACCGTGCATGGGGAAGCTGGCTATCCCGCGCCAGGACAGCGCCGCCAGCAGCGCCTCCGCCTCCGGCTTGGGCACCTGCCGCCCGCCGGCCAGCCAGAACCGGGCCGCCGTCTCCGCCGCCCCGACCAGGCCGGAGGCGAGCAGCTCGGCTCGGGCCCGGCTGACCCCGGTGTCGGACATGATCGTGTCGGTGATCGCCTCGATGCAGCCGCGCTCGACCCGCTCGACCCGTTCCCGCACGGCCGCGTCGTGCCGCAGGTCCGACTCGAAGACCAGGCGGAACGCCTCGCTCTCGTGGCCGACGAAGTCGAAGTACGCCTCCATCGCGCCGCGTACCCGCTCCTTGTTGTCGGTGGTCGCGGCCATCGCCGCGCGGACCTGGTCGACCAGCGCGTCGCAGTGGCGGTCCAGCAGCGCGAGGTAGAGCTCAAGCTTTCCGGGAAAGTGCTGGTAAAGCACTGGTTTGGAGACGCCGGCCCGCTCCGCGATGTCGTCCATCGCCGCGGCGTGGTAACCGTGGGCCACGAAGACGTCCTGCGCCGCCGCGAGCAGCTGCTTGCGGCGTGCGGAGCGGGGCAGGCGGGTCGGCCGGCCAGCGGTGGACGCACCGCTCGTCGCCGACGTCATGCCCACCTCCACCGGTCCCGGACGAATTGGCCTGCCGCTGCAACTTATCGGCAACTCCCGCACACGGTAGCCTCACCATGGGCGACGGAGGAGCGCGCGGTGGACGAAACTGGGCAACCCGGCGGGGCGCCGCCGGGAGTCAACGGGAGGGGCGATCCCGCCACCTCCCGGCTGGGCCCATGGGCATCGGCCATGCCGGGGCAGCCCCTCGACGACCCGGAGCAGGCACCCGCTCACGGCGCGGACCCGCAGTCCTGGTCCGCCACCGGGGCCGCGCTCGACCCGCCGACCGATCCGGTCGCCCGCACCTGGCGGGAGACCGGCTACCGTGCGGTCGCCAACCGGCACCCCTACGCCGACCTGCTCTCCCCGGTCGCACCGGCGCCGGGTGGCCCCCGCCCGAGCAGCCCTGAGCGCCGCTTCGAGCGCGACGCCGACCGGTCGCACCACGCGCCGTCCGCCGACCGGGCCGCCGGGCCGTCGGTGATGCCGGTCGACCCGCCGTCGCTCCCGCCCGACTTCGACCCCTGGTCGCACACGCGCCCGCTGGCGCACCCGCCGCAGGGCCCGGAGGAGGCGACGGCGCACCTGTCCGGCGCGGCCCCGTCCGGCAGCCTCGCGCCGGCGCCGACGCAGGCCCCGGGCGGCGGGTCCGCCCCGCGCTACCCGGTCCCGCCGCTGCCACCGCAGCACGTCCCACCGCCGGGCCGGGAGCAGGAGTACGACTCGCGCCCCACCCCGCCGCACGGGGTGCCGATGCCGACCCGCCCAATCAACGGCTCATCGCACTACGCCGACCGGTGGCGGACGGCCGAGGGGCGGCACGGCGAGCCGTACCCGGCAGAGGCGTACGCCGAGCCGGGCCCCGTAGCCGCCGAGGATGCCGAGCTCGACGAGTCCACGGTGGACGAGCCGGTCGAGGATGACAGCCTGCCCCAGCGCGTGCCGGGCGAGCCCGACGTGCCGACGGTGCCCGGGCCGGACGCCGAGGAGTCAGACGAGAGCGCCCAGGTCCGCGACATCGCCCGGATCGCCGACCACCTGCGCCACGACGAGCCCACCGGACGGCCACCGCTGCGGGAGAGCCTGGACACCGAGGCGGTGCTGGCCGCGGTCCGTGGGGTGCCCGGAGTGCGCGACGCCCAGCTGCGGCCGAATCCGGGCGGCGTGCACAGCCTGCGCCTCGACCTGGCCGAGGGGGCTGACGCGGGCCAGATCAGCCGCGAGGTGGCCCGGCTGCTCAAGGAGCGCCTGGGCCTCGCCGCCGCGGTCGGCGCGCCGGGCGCAGCCACAGCTCCCGGCCTGCCGGGAGCCCCCCCCACCAGCGGCGGCCCCACTGGCTTTGGCGGAGCTGCGTTCGGCGGCACCGGGTCCGGGTTCGGCGGTGCCGTGGTTGGCGGCGTGGGGGCGCCCGCCGGCACGGCGGTGCCGCTGAGCGGTCCGGAGGGGCTCGTTCCTGGTGCCGACCGAGGCGACCGCCGCGCCGGGGACGGCGGCCGGCGCGCCGAGCCTGATCCCGCCTATGCGGGCCGCCGCAGGGTGCAGTCGGGAACGGTGCAGGGTCGCGCCTCGGTGGAGCCGCAGGCTGCCGAGCTGCCCGGCCTGACCGTGCTCGACCGGGTCAGCCGTCCGCTGCCGCGCCCGGAGGGGGCGGTCCGGGTCGTCCTGGACCAGGTGCTGGTCTCCACGTTCGGCATGGAGGCCAAGGTCGAGGTCCGCATCGGCGCCGGCGAGCGCCGGGCGGCGGGCGAGGCCCAGGGACCCGCCGTCGACCAGTACGTGCTCCGCCTCGCCGCGGTGGCCGCTGCCGCCGCCGTGGACCGTCTCCTGGTGGAGGAGGGCAGCGGGGTCAACCGCGGGCGCTGCTTCGTCGAGCACGCGACCATCGTCCCGTTCGGTAGCTGCGAGGTTGCGGTCGTGGTGCTGCTGCTGGTCTGCCCCGGCTGGGCGGACCAGCTCTCCGGCTCGGCGGTGGTCGCCGGTGACCCGCGCCAGGCGGTGGTCCGGGCCACGCTGGCCGCCTTGAACCGGCGCGTGGAGGCGCTTCTGCCCTGACCGGGGCACAAATGACAGTGGATGTAGGCACACTGGAAGGGTGAAGCCCGCCGTTCTCGCCCCGGAGACGGAGCTCCGCGACACCGGCAAGCTCGCACCGCCCTGGCCCGGACGGACCGTCCTGCTGGATGGCGCGCAGACCCACGTACGGGACACGCCGGGCACCAGCCCGCAGGCCGAGCCGGCCCTCTACGTGCACGGGCTCGGCGGGTCCTCGCAGAACTGGACCGACCTGGCCGACCTGCTCTCGCACCGGCTCGCCGGGCAGGCCATCGACCTGCCCGGCTTCGGCCGCAGCGACCCCGCCCGCAGCTACACCGTTGCGGCGTTCGCCGACCGGATCATCCGGTGGATCGAGTACGCCGACCGGGGCCCGGTGCACCTGGTCGGCAACTCCCTCGGTGGAGCGATCTCGGTCCGGGTCGCCGGCACCCGGCCCGACCTGGTACGCACGCTCACCCTGGTCTCGCCGGCCATGCCGTTCCTGGACCCGCGCCGGTCGGAGCAGGGCCGGCTGCTGCCGTTGCTGGCGGTGCCGCGGGCGGACCGGCTCGCCAGCCGCCGGCTGGCCCAGATCGAGCCGGCCGACCTGGCGTCCATGGTGCTCGCCGCCTGCTTCGCCGACCCGGAACGGCTGCACCAGCAGCGGTTGACGGAGGCGATGGAGGAGGCGAAGCTGCGCTACACCGTGCCGCACTACGTCGACGCGTACGTGCGTACGCTGCGGGGTCTTGTCGGCACGTTCCTGCGCGCGTACCTTCCCGGGTCCAACTCGCTGTGGCGCATCGCCCGCCGGATCACCGCGCCGACGCTGGTGGTGGGTGGGCGGGCGGACCGGCTGGTCGATGTCCGGGTGCCCGCCCAGGTGGCGCGGCTGGTGCCCGACTCCCGCCTGCTGCTGCTCGACGGGGTCGGCCACGTCGCGCAGATGGAGGTGCCGCGGACGGTCGCCCGCGCAGTGCTCGGCCTGCTGGACGAGGTGGCGCGGAGCCGGCAGGAGGCGACGAGCGGGCGCACCCGGGGCGTCGCGCCGAATCGGCTGCGCATGGCAGGCTAGGGCGCGATGACGCGCACCCCTAGCTCCGGCCAGCGGCCGGAGCACAGCCATGCCCAGCTGGGCCGCCGTCGGCGTCGACGGCACCGGCGGGCGGTCCTTGCGCTGTTCCTGGTCGTGCTCGTGCTGGTCGGCGCGGACCTGGTGCGCCGCGGCGCCGGGGTGAGCCTGGGCCGCCAGACGGCCGCGGCGCCCACACTGGCGGCGCAGCCCGCGGTGACCGCCGCCGCTACGCCGAGCCCCACCCCGACGCCGAGCCCGACGCCCGCGCGGCCCACCGCGAGCCCGCGCCCGGTGCTGACCGCGGCCGGCTACTTCCCCAGATCCGGCCCTGGGACCTGGGTGTACGCCACGACGCTCGGCCCGGTGCTGGGCACCGCCGGCACGCTGCGCCGCTTCCGGGTGGCGATCGAGAGCAACGTGGCCGAGGACATGGCCGGGTTCACCGCCATGCTGGACCGGACCCTGGGCGACCCGCGCAGCTGGACCGGCGGCCGGACGCTACGGCTGCAACGGGTGCCACAGGGCGCTGCCGCGGAGTTCACGATCTACCTCGCCACCGGGGAGACCGCCCGGCAGATGTGCGCCGCCGGCGGGGTGGACATCCGGGTGGGCGGTGTGCCGTACACCTCCTGCCGTACGGGCGGGCGGGTGATCCTCAACCTCACCCGTTGGATGAGCTCGGTGCATGAGTTCGTGGGCCAGGGCGTGCCGCTGGAGGTCTACCGGCAGTACCTGGTCAACCACGAGGTCGGGCACCAGCTGGGCTACAACCACGAGCTCTGCCCGGGGCAGGGGCGGCCGGCCCCGGTGATGCAGACCCAGACGCTCGGGCTGCGCGGGTGCGCCCCGAACCCCTGGCCCTACCTGGGCGGGCGCCGCTACACCGGCCCGCTCGCCTAGCCGGCGCGGCGGCGCGCGGGGCACGCGGCGGGTCGTGGCGCAGCTCATGACGGTGCCGAGGAGGCGGGGGCGGGAGCGGCGCGGAACAATGGCAGAGCCGCCACGCGAGCACACGCTAGGAGCTGACCGTGTCATTGCCACCGCTCGTCGAGCCCGCTGCCGAGCTCTCCGTCGACGAGATCCGCCGCTACTCCCGCCACCTGATCATCCCGGACGTCGCCACCGCCGGGCAGAAGCGGCTGAAGAACGCCCGCGTGCTCTGCGTCGGCGCCGGCGGCCTGGGCTCACCGGCGTTGATGTACCTCGCCGCGGCCGGCGTCGGCACGCTCGGCATCATCGACTTCGACACGGTGGACGAGTCCAACCTCCAGCGCCAGATCATCCACGGCGTCTCCGACGTGGGCCAGCCGAAGACCCAGTCGGCCGCCGCCTCGATCCGCGAGATCAACCCGTACGTCAACGTGGTGACCCACGACACCGCGCTGGACCGGGACAACGCGCTCGACATCTTCGGCCAGTACGACCTGATCGTCGACGGCACCGACAACTTCGCCACCCGCTACCTCGTCAACGACGCGTGCGTGCTGCTCGGCAAGCCGTACGTGTGGGGGTCGATCTTCCGGTTCGACGGGCAGGCGAGCGTGTTCTGGGCCGAGCACGGCCCGTGCTACCGCTGCCTCTACCCGGAGCCCCCGCCGCCCGGCATGGTGCCCTCGTGCGCCGAGGG
>DASSUC010000285.1:0-15714 GCA_035707405.1 Micromonosporaceae bacterium
CGGGCGGTGCAGCCGTGGTCGTTCAAGGAGTTCGAGAACAAGTTCGTGGCGGTCGGTGACGAGCTGGCCGCGGCGATGCGGGCGAACCGGCACATGCGGGTCTACGTGGGCTGCGGCTACCACGACGGGGCCACGCCGTACTTCGCGGCCGAGCAGACCTTCGCCCGGCTGGCCATCCCGGACGAGCTGCGCGGCAACATCGAGTTCGCCTACTACCACGCGGGTCACATGATGTACGTCCACGAGCCGAGCAGGCTGGCGCAGTCGGCCCAGCTGTCCGAGTTCGTCACCGCCTGACCGGCGGCCGGTGTTGCTGTATCCATCTACTAGCATCTATGCAGATGGATCTCGGGACTGTCATTTGACGTAGAGAAAGCGAGCAAAGCGGACATTGGCTCTACCTGCACAGCAAGGTTCGACTGTCTGGTCCGGCCCGGGTCTGGCACGGTCGTTCCACGAGAGTCATGATGGACACGTGGACCTCGCCCTTACCGCCTTCGCTGCGCTTGGCGGTTCTGTGCTCGGTGCGGTGTCGGCTGTCATAGCGTCGTTCCGCTGGCAGCGGGAGCACCCCAGGCCGGTTCCGCGCGAGCAGCTGGACCAGGTCGCCGAGGCTGTGGTGTGCCGGATGGCTGCGATCCAGGATCAGGCATGGTTCTGGACACCGCAGTGGCAGGAGGGCGAGCGGGCGGTCGATGAGGACCTGGCGGCAGGCAGGTCGACTCGGGTCGACTCGGTAGCTGAGATGGATGATCTTCTCGCTCGGGCGAACGCTGGCCACGTCGGCACGACCGCGTAGGGGTTACCTCTGTGCCGACCTTCGACATTCCTGAGCAGTTCCTGCGCGACTGGGTGCGCCTCACCCCCGAGCAGCAGGCGGCTTTCCGCAAGGCACGAGATGAGTTCGTCGAAGATCTGCGCGCTGGCAAGGGGTTCCGGGCGGGCCTGCGCGTCAAGGGCGTTCAGGGTAAGCGGAACAAGGGAGTCTTCGAGCTGACATGGGCTCCCAACGGCCGCGCCACGTGGCAGTACGGGCCTGAGCAGCGGCAGGGTCACTCCCATGTCATCTGGCGCCGTGTGGGCGACCATGGCATCTTCACCCAGCCGTAGAAGCGAGAGGAAGCACCACCCTTCGCTCGCCACGGCCACTGATCTTCGAACCCAACGCGCAGGCACGTAGCCGAGCCGGATAGGGCAGTCCGCCCAGCTGGCTGAGTTCGCCACCGCTTAGCGCGACCCGACCGGTACGTCTGTCGCAACTGCGTCACCGTCCGGCCCTGTCCGGCACCGGCGGTACGGCCTTATCGTGGGCGCATCCGGCGCATCGAGTCGTACATGTACGACAAGTCGGGTATATAGCTGTGCCCGCCGCCCGGCCCGGGCGGTCCTCGGAGGTGTGCGGTGCCCGTTCCCCTGACCTACCCCGGCGTGTACATCGAGGAGATCCCTAGCGGCGTGCGCACCATCACCGGGGTCGCCACGTCGGTCGCGGCCTTCCTCGGGCGGGCCCTGCGCGGGCCGGTGGACGAACCTGTCGTCGTCAACAGCTTCGCCGACTTCGAGCGGCAGTTCGGCGGCTTGTGGGCGGACAGCCCGATGACGTACGCGGTGCGCGACTTCTACCGCAACGGCGGGGCGCAGGCGGTCATCGTGCGCCTCTACAACGACGGCGGCGACACCGACGTGGCAAGCCTGGAGCTGGAGTCGGACCCGGCCGGTGACCCGTTCGCGCTGGAGGCCCGCTCGCCCGGCGCGTGGGGCAACAAGCTGCGGGCCCGGGTCGACCACGACACCGCCAGCGGCGACGCCGACTCGTTCAACCTCTACGTCCGTGACGACACGACCGGCGAGATCGAGACGTTTCGCAACCTGTCCATCACCGCCGGGCACCCGCGCCAGGCCGACAAGGTGCTCAACAACGAGTCGGCGCTGGTGCGCGCGCCCGCCCCGGCCACCGTCCGGCCGGCCGAGCACGACCCGCCCAGCGCCACCGACGTGCTGTGGGGCGACAACGGCACCAACACCAAGGTGCAGGGCGCGGACGAGGCGAGCGACGGCATCGAGCTGGTGGCCAACGACTACACCCTCAACACCGAGGGGGACAAGCGCGGCCTCTACGCCCTGGAGAAGGCGGACCTGTTCAACCTGCTCTGCATCCCGCCGCACGGGCTGAAGGACATCGAGGACGCGCTGGTCGCCGACGCCGCCGCCTACTGCGAGCGGCGCCGCGCGGTCCTGCTGGTCGACCCGCCCGCCGGCTGGAACGACAAGGCCGACGTGACCAACCCGGGCACCGGGGTGGCCGCCATCGGCACCGCCAGCAGGAACGCCGCGCTCTACTTCCCCCGCCTGCGCATGCCCAACCCGCTGCGGGACAACCAGCTGGAGGACTTCGTGCCGTGCGGCGCGGTCGCCGGGGTCATCGCCCGCACCGACGCGGCCCGCGGCGTCTGGAAGGCGCCGGCCGGGCTGGAGGCCACCCTGGCCGGCGTGCCGGCGCTGGCCGTGCCGCTCACCGACGCGGAGAACGGCGAGCTGAACCCGCTCGGCGTCAACTGCCTGCGGGCGATGCCGGCGGCCGGTCGCGTGGTCTGGGGGGCGCGCACCCTGGCCGGCGCCGACCGGCTCGCCTCCGAGTGGAAGTACCTACCGGTACGCCGTACCGCGCTGTTTATCGAGGGGAGCCTCTACCGGGGCACCCAGTGGGTGGTGTTCGAGCCGAACGACGAGCCGCTGTGGGCGCAGGTCCGGCTCAACCTCGGCGCGTTCATGCACGACCTGTTCCGGCAGGGCGCCTTCGCCGGGGCGACCCCGCGCGAGGCGTACTTCGTCAAGTGCGACCGGGAGACGACGACCCAGAGCGACGTCAACCGTGGGGTGGTGAACATCGTGGTCGGCTTCGCCCCGCTGAAGCCCGCCGAGTTCGTCGTCATCAAGCTCCAGCAGATGGCCGGCCAGCTCGCCACCTGACAGACCCCCTGGCGCGGTGCGCGCCGGACCGACCTGAGCCCGCCTGACGCCCGTCCTGCGCCGTAGCGACCGGCGACCGTCGTGAGGAGCCCGCACATGGCCACCTTCAGCGTCAACCCGCAGCGGTTCGACCCGTACAAGAACTTCAAGTTCCGGGTGCGGTGGGATGGCCGCTACGTGGCCGGGGTCAGCAAGGTCGGCGCGCTCAAGCGCACCACCGAGGTGGTCGAGCACCGGGAGGGCGGTGACCCGTCCACCTCCCGCAAGTCGCCCGGGCGCAGCAAGTTCGAGCCGATCACGCTCGAGCGCGGGGTCACGCACGACACGGAGTTCGAGCGGTGGGCCAACAAGGTCTGGAACTTCGGGGCCGGCGCGGGCGCGGAGACCTCGCTGAAGGACTTCCGCAAGGACATGATCATCGAGGTCTACAACGAGGCCGGCCAGCCGGTCCTGGCGTACCGGGTCTACCGGTGCTGGGTGTCGGAGTACCAGGCCCTGCCCGACCTGGACGCCAACGCCAACGCGGTCGCCATCCAGACCATCAAGCTGGAGCACGAGGGCTGGGAGCGCGACTACGAGGTGCCGGAGCCGGCCGAGCCGACCTACACCGAGCCCAGCGCCTAGGACGGCGGCCGATGCGGGCACTGGCGGCGGCCGAGACCTTGGCGGTGTGGGAGCGGGCCCACGCCGCCCCGCCGGTGCTGCGCCCCGCCACGCTGCTCGCCGCCGCTGGCGCCTTCGTCCCGCTGGCGGTTGACGCGCCCGAGACCCTGCCGGTCGGGCAGCGCGACGCCCTGCTGCTGCGGCTCTACGCGGCGATGTTCTCCGACCGGCTGGACGGCCTGAGCCGGTGCCCGCAGTGCGCCACCGCGGTCGAGCTGACCGCCTCGTGCGCCGCGCTGCTCGCCGCCGCGCCACCCGGACCAGGCTCCTGGATCGAGCCGGTCCGCCACGCCGGCCACACGGTCCGCTGGCGGCTGCCGGACACCCGGGACCTGGTCGCGGCCGGTGGCTGCACCGACCCGGCCGAAGGGGCGGACGTGCTGCTGGACCGGTGCGTGGTCGAGGCCGGCACCGAGCACGGCCCGGTCGCGGCGGGTGACCTGCCGCCCGGCGTACGCGCTGCTGTGGCGCAGGCGATGGCGGCGGCCGACCCGCTCGCCGAGGTCACCTTCGCCCTTGACTGTCCACAGTGCTCCGCACAGTGGGAGAGCCCGCTCGACGTCGGCGAGTTCGTCTGGGCCCGGTTGCGTGCCCGGGCCGACCAGCTGGTGCGCGAGGTGGACGCGCTCGCCCGGGCCTACGGCTGGCCGGAGGCGGAGATCCTGGCGCTCTCCGCCGACCGGCGCGCCGCCTACCTGAGGCTGGTGGCGGATGGCTGACCACCTCACCCGGCTCGCCGCGCGGGCGCTGGGACAGGCGCCGTCGGTCGCCCCACGCCTGCCGTCCCGTTTCGAGGCGTCCCGGTTCGAGGCGTCACGTTTCGAGGCGTCACGTTTCGAGCCGGCACAGGCTGAGCCGGAGCTGGGCGCTCCATCCTGGGACCGGGACGAGCCCGCTCACGGCGAGCTGATCGAGGACGAGCTGGTGGACGGCGAGCCGGCGGCCGGCAGGAGACCACGGCCCGGGCGAGACCCGGCCGGCGTGCCCGGCCCGGTCGACCTCCGGCTACCGGGAGCGGGCGCCGCCAGCCGCCCACCACGCACCCGCGCCGCACGCGAGCCGTCCGCCGCCACACCCGCCCATCCCGAACAGCCACCCCGGTCCGACCCTGGAACAGGCGTGGCGGCCGGCTGGTCGCCACAAACGACCCACACTGGACAGACAGCCGTCCGGGCTGGGTCCGGCCGGTCGGGTGAGCCGGTGCAAGGGGCGCCGGTCGTGCCGGTGACCCCAGCCGCACCGGCGTCGCCGGTGCCGGCGTCCCGCCCGGCCAGCCGCGAGCCGTCCGTACGCATTTCGATCGGCCGGATCGAGGTGCGCGCGGTGCCCGGCCCCGCCGCCCGGCCCCCGGCGGCACCCGCGCCGGCCACCCCGCCGCGGTCGGCGGATAGCCGCCCACCTGAGCCTGCCGAGCTGACCCTCTCCGCCTACCTGAGCGGCGACCGGGGGCGGGCCCGCGGCGACCGGGGGTGGCCGCGATGAGCACCGCGCTGGCCCTCGGCGCGGTGAGCGCGGTGCTGCGCAACGTCCTCGACAACGGCCTGGTCGACGCGGCGTTGGCGACCGGCGCCCCGGTCAAGGTGAGCGCGGTCGCGCCGGACTCCATCAAGCTGGACGACGCGGTGGCCCCGCCCCAGCTGAACCTCTTCCTCTACCGGGTCACCCCCAACCCCGGCTGGCGCAACATGGGCCTGCCCGCGCGCGACGCCGGCGGCCAGCGGCTGACCAACCCACCGCTCGCCGTCGACCTGCACTACCTGGTCACCGCGTACGGCCGGACCGACCTGCAGGCGGAGATCCTGCTCGGGTACGCGATGCACCTGCTGCACGAACGCCCGTTCCTGGACCGCGCGGCGATCCGCAAGGCGCTCAGCCTCACCCCGCTGGACCCGACGGTGCTGCCGGACGCGTTCCGCGAGCCGCCCGCGGCCGGCCTCGCCGACCAGCTGGAGGCGCTGCGCGTGACGTGGGAGCCGATGGACACCGAGGAGATGTCCCGGCTCTGGTCGGCGATGCAGGCGCACTACCGCCCGAGCGTGGGGTACCAGGTGTCGGTCGTGCTCATCGAGGCGACCCGGCCGGCGGCCGCGCCGCTGCCGGTGCTCTCCCGCGGCGAGGTCGACCTGGCCACCGGCCGCGAGGCCGGCGTGCTGGTCACGCCGTCGATCGTGCCGCCCTTCCCGACGGTCGAGGCGGTCGAGGCGCCGGGCGGCAAGGAGGTGCTCGAGCTGGGTGACACGCTCACCCTGCGCGGCCACCACCTCGACGGCACGGCGGTACGGGTGCGCTTCGCCCACCGCCTGCTGGCGACCCCGCACGAGGTCCTGGTGGGTACGGTGACCGACCCGCACCGCATCGACGTGGCCCTGCCCTCGCCGTCCGGTGGCGCGGCCACCTGGCCGGCCGGGGTGTGGAGCGTGACCGTCTCGCTCGTGCGCCCCACCGAGACGCTGCCCCGCCAGGCCAACACGGTCGCGATGCTGCTCGGCCCGACGCCGGACCTGGGCACGGCGACGCTGGTCCGCGACGGCACGACCGGCGCGGTCACGGTCACCTTCGATGTCGTGCCGCACGTGCGTCCCGAGCAGCCGGCCGTGCTCGCCCTCAACTCCGCGGAGGCCACCGCCCCACCCCGTACGGCCATAGTGGACAGCCTCGAGGTCGTCTTCGACATGCTGCCCGCCGGGGACGCGTGGGTGCGGCTGCGGGTCGACGGGGTGCAGAGCCCCCTGCTGGACCGCTCCAAGACGCCGCCCGAGTTCCTGGCCGGCCGGTCGGTGACGGTGCCGTCGTGACCGCCGTGCAGGAGGAGACGTACGCCGAGCGCAACCAGCGGCTGCTGGTGGCGCAGCTGGCGCGGGTGTTCGCACCGCTGGCCGCGCGCGCAGGGGTCGACGCGTCCCCACCTGACGGGGCAGATGCGCAGGCGGTCCCGCCCGACTGCCGGCTGGCGCAGCTCGTCGAGGTGTTCCGGCTCTCGCCGTTCGAGCGCGACCTGCTGCTGTGGTGCGCCGGTGTGGAGCTGGAGAGCGGCTTCGCCGCCGCGTTCGCCGCCGCTCACGGCGATCCGCACCGGACCGCGCCGACCTTCGGGCTGGCACTGGCCACACTGGACGGCGCGCACTGGGACGCGCTCGCGCCCGGCGGGCCGCTGCGGCGCTGGCGGCTCGTCGAGCTCGGCGCGGGCACCGGGCTCGTCTCCCGCCCGCTGCACATCGACGAGCGGGTGCTGCACTTCCTGGCTGGCGTGGACTGCCTCGACCCGCGCCTTGACGGGGTGCTGGAGCCGGTGCCCGGCGGTGGTCCGCTCCCGCCCGGCCAGGCGGTGCTCGCCGGCGACGTGGTGACGCTGCTGGACCGGCTGAGCCCTCCGGTGGTGGTGCTGCTCGACGGCGCGACCAGCGCCACCCGCCGCCGGGTCGCCGCCCACGTGGCCGCCACCGTCGGCCGGCTCCTGCTCGAGCTGCCCGCCACGCTGCTGCCCGCCCCGGGCCCCGAGTCGGCCTCGCTCGCCCGGCTCGTCGAGCGGGAGGTCGCCCTGCTCGGCGGGCTGCTCCTGGTGGACCACCGGGACGGCGACGAGGTACGGGGGCTCCAGTTCTTCCTCGACCGGCTGCGCTGCCCGGCACTGGTCGGCGGCGTACCGTACCTGCCGGGCCGGCCGGCCCCGCTGCGGCGTACCGTGCCGGAGCTGACCAGTGGCGAGCGCCGCGCCGCCTGGCGGGAGAGCCTGGGCGCGCGGGCCACCGCCCGGCTCGGCGGCGCGGTGGCCGAGGTCGCCGACTGCTACCCGCTGGACGCGGCGGCGATCGAGGCGCTCGGCGCGGAGCTGGCGGCGGCCCACCCGGCGGGCGCGGACGCCGCGGCGCTGCGCCGGGCGTGCCGGGAACGGGCCCGCTCCGGCCTGGACGACCTCGCCACCCGGGTGGAGCCGCGCGTCGGCTGGCCGGACCTGGTGCTGCCTGACGCCGGCATCGAGGCGCTGCGCGACATCGCCCGCCAGGTGCGCCACCGGGGGCTGGTGCACGGCGAGTGGGGGATGGCCGCGCGCACCGGCCGGGGCCTCGGCGTGACCGCCCTCCTCACCGGCGACAGCGGCACCGGCAAGACCCTGGCGGCCGAGGTGCTCGCCGCCGAGCTGGACCTCGACCTCTACCGGATCGACCTGGCCGCGGTGGTCAGCAAGTACATCGGGGAGACCGAGAAGAACCTCAGGCGGGTCTTTGACGCGGCCGAGGCGAGCGGCGCGGTGCTCCTCTTCGACGAGGCCGACGCCGTGTTCGGCAAGCGCAGCGAGGTGAAGGACAGCCACGACCGGTACGCCAACCTGGAGATCTCCTACCTGCTGCAACGGATGGAGGCGTACCGCGGCCTCGCGGTGCTGACCACGAACCTGCGCTCGGCGGTGGACCGCGCGTTCCTGCGCCGGATCGGGTTCGTGGTGACGTTCCCGTTCCCGGACGCCGCGGCCCGGACCCGGATCTGGCGGCTGATGCTGCCGCCGTCGCTGCCGGTCGAGGGCGTGGACCTGGCCCGCCTGGCCAGGTTGCAGGTGTCCGGCGGCAGCATCCGCAACATCGCGCTGGCCGCCGCGTTCCTCGCCGCCGACCGGGGTGGCCCGGTCACCATGGCGGACCTGGCCGCCGCGGCCCGCCGCGAGTACGCCAAGATCGAGAAGCCGCTCACCGACGCGGAGGTTGGTGGGTGGGCATGAGCCACATCGAGATCGACATCGAAGAGATCGTCATCACCGGCGTGCCAGTCTCCGATGTGGACGCGTTCGGCGACGCGCTGCGTGCCCGGCTGGCCGCTCTGGCGGCCGGCGCCCGGCCCGGCGCGTGGCGGGCGGCCGAGCTGGCGGTGCTGGATGCGCCGCCCACCGGTGCCCTGGCGGGCGGCGCCGCCGGCGACGCGGCCCTCGGCGCCCGCGTGGCCGACTCCGTGTGGCGCGGGCTGGCCACGTCGGGAGGCCAGCCGTGACCCGGGTGGCCACGCGCATCGTCGCGCCGCAGCCGGCACGCGCACCCGCGGCGTCCCCGCCCGTCGCGGCGCCCGTCGCGGTGCCTGTTGCGGCGCCCGTCGCGGCACCGCCTGCACGCCTCCTCGCGGACGCTGAGCGCCAGGCGGAGCTGGCCGCGGAGTCCGTGGTGAACGGTGAGACCGTGCCGGGCGCCAGGCTGGGCCGGCTGCCCGCGGCGCCGGCCGGCCACCCGGGCGAGCCGCCCCCGCCGGCACCGCCCGGCGGCCACCCGCTGCCGCCCGACCAGCGGGCAGGCATGCAGCGCCGGCTCGGCCACGACTTCGGCAGCGTGCGGGTCCACAGCGGGCCGGACGCCGGGGCGGCGGCACGGGCCCTGCACGCGCACGCGTTCACGCTCGGCGAGCACGTGGTGCTCGGCGCCGGCGTGCCCGGCCCGCACACTGCGGCCGGGCGCCGGGTGCTGGCGCACGAGCTGGTGCACGTGGTGCAGCAGCGGGGCAGGCCGGCCCGCGTGCAGCGGCTCGGTTTCTGGGAGAGCGTCGGGGTCTTCCTCGGCACCACCGAAGGCGACTTCAGCAGGAAGGAGCTGCTCGACTACCTGGCGAAGGTGACCGCCTCGCACGCCATCGAGGGCTCGTACGACAGCGACAACAAGGCCCGGGCCATCGTGCGCCGGTACAAGTCCGGCGACACCGACTTCGAGCTGACCGCCCCGCAGAAGATCGTCCTGATCGAGGAGATGCTCGACGGGCCCACGCTGGCAGAGGACGAGCTGCTCATCGTCACGCTGCTGGAGCTGAGCGACGACCCCGACCTGCAGGAGATCGTCTTCTTCGGCGGCGTCACGCCCGAGCGGCTCGAGGCCGACATCACCGGCGCGGAGCCGCGGCGGCGGCTGGACCTGCTCCTGGCCAACCGGTTCCCGGGCGGGCGCGCCGCGGTGGTGGCCGGCTATATCGAGCCGGACAAGATGCCGCGCGACGACTACGTGCCGGACCTGCTCGTCCTTGACCTCGCCGCGGCCAGGCCGGTGGCGGAGATCGTCGCGGAGCTGACGAAGCTGCCGCCGGTGGTCCGCGAGCGCGCCACCCGGTTCCTCGGCGGCCACCGCGTGCAGCTGCACCGGCAGGCCGCGGACGCGGAGGACGCGGTGGCCGCCGAGCCCGACCCGGCCAAGCGGGGCGAGCTGGAGGCGGCGCGCGACGCGGTCATCGCCGAGCGCCTGCGCGTCGACGTCGTGCTGCACCACATGTACCGCGACGTGGCCGGCGGCGAGAGCGTCGAGACCCTGCTGGAGACGACGGCGGCGCCGTTCCCGGTCGAGCAGGTGACCAGCACGGAGGGGCTCAAGCCCGAGCCCGCTCCTTCCACCGTGGACACCACGACGGGCAAGCCCAAGGAGTTCAAGGACCTGCCGGCGAAGGTGCAGCAGCAGTACGAGACCGACCTGCGGGCGGAGCTGGCCGACGTCATCGACGAGTCCTGGGACGAGCACGCCAAGGACAAGGGCCCCGAGGAGCACGCGGACCCGGCGAAGACGTACCGGATCAGCGAGATGGAGCGCATCGCGGCCCGCGCGAAGGTCGAGACCGACGCGGTCTTCGGCCACCTGGCCCAGGGTCCGGCGTTGCTCGGTGACCAGCCGGGCAAGCGCGGCAACATCCACGACAGGTTCGTGGACCAGCAGGAGAAGATCGAGGCGATGAGCCCGAAGCAGCGGCGGGAGTACGCGAAGGAGAAGGCGAGCTACTTCCTCGTCAACAACGCGCAGCTGCTGAAGGTCCACCGGGCCGTGGGCGCGGTGACGAGGTACAAGGGCGGCAAGCCGGACAACGCGGAGACGGTCATCCAGGCCAAGCTGATCGACGAGGTGACCGACACCGAGGCCGAGGTCACCAAGCTCAACGAGATCCAGCGGGGGTGGGGCGGCAGCGCCAGCGAGGGCCACATCTACACGCAGCTGTTCAAGGAGAAGGAGGTCCCCGACCAGCAGGTGTGGCTGTGGCGGAAGTTCCACACCATGGTCCACGAGTACCTGCACAACCTGACCCACTCCCGCTACTGGGCCTACGCCAACACCTTCGAGTACGGCACGCCGCAGTACACGACGCTCATCGAGGGCGTGGTCTGCGTGCTGACCGAGACGGTGTGGGCCATGGTCGCGCCCCGCGCCAGGACCGACCAGAAGCTGATGGTGGCCGTGCAGGGCGCCGAGCTGGTGAAGCTGGGGACGGACCCGGAGGAGCAGAAGAAGACCAAGCCGGACCCGATCGACCCGCCCCACCCGTCCCGGTACCCGGGCTACGCGGAGGCGGTCAAGCTCTACGCGACGGTCGGTGCGGCCAACGTGTACGCCGCCTTCTTCCTCGGCGACGTCAGGAAGATCGGGGCACCGTGAACCAACTAGCCTCGTTCACGCGGCGGGACCTGCGCGGCTGGCACGGCCTGGCGCGGGACACCCGCCTGGACGACGTCGCCCGGCTGGCCACAGTGGACTCCGACTTCGCCGGCGCCGGCAAGCTCGGCAGCGCGTTCGAGCCGGCGGAGTGGGTCACCGCTACGCTCGACGGCTTCCCCTGGGGCATCCGCATCTGGTGCCGGCACGACCGGGTGGTGCTGCTGGACGCCGAGGGCGCGCAGCCAGCCGGCGGGCTCGACGCGCTCCTCGCCGGGCTGGGCCCGCCGGCGGCACGGTGGGACGCGTGGCTGGGCTCGGTCCGGATGGCCGGCAGCGAGTGGGTCTACCCCGACCGCGGGCTCACCCTCTACAAGATCCCGGGCGCCGGCACGGTCGACCGGATGCTCGCCTACGTGGCCACGACCATCGACGGGTACGCGCGCACGCTGCGCCCCCACACCGAGACGCACCTGCTGCCCGAACCCGGCGGTGACCGGCGATGACCGCGTTCCCCGGCTCCCCGAAGCTGCTCAAGGGCGGCCTCGTCCTGGTCGACCCGGCCGGCGGCGCGCTGCTGCGCGTGATCTCGCTCCAGTACAACCCGGACACGCTCACCCGGTCGTTCCAGATCCAGGCGACCGGCGGCGAGGGCGGCGACCGGTCCCAGGCGCTGCGGCTGAAGGGCACGCCGGTGGAGAGCATCAAGCTGGAGGCGGTCCTCGACGCCACCGACCAGCTCGAGCGACCCGGCCAGCACGCCACGACCGTCGCCAGTGGACTGCACCCACAGCTCGCGGTGCTGGAGACGCTGGCCTACCCGCGCAGCGCTGACCTGCTCGCCAACGACCTGCTCGCCGGGAGCGGCACCCTGGAGGTGCTGCCGGTCGAGGCGCCGCTGACGCTGTTCGTCTGGAGCCGCAGCCGCATCGTCCCGGTACGCCTCACCGAGCTGTCGGTCACCGAGGAGGCGTTCGACCCCAACCTCAACCCGATCCGGGCCAAGGTCTCGCTCGGGCTGCGCGTGCTCTCCGTCGACGACCTCGGCTTCGCCCACCGCGGCGGTGGCGTGTTCATGAGCTACCTGCAAGCCAAGGAGGGCCTGGCCGGCAAGGCCAGCCCGGTCACCCTGTCGGCACTCGGGCTGGAGGGGCTCCCGTGAACGATCTGGAGGCGCTTCCATGAAGGACCCGGTGCAGCTGCTCATCGAGGCTGGCGCGCTGCCGGCGACCAGCTACCCGCCCACCAGCCGGTACGCGGCCACGCCCGTGGTGGCGTACGACCCGGGCGACAGCCGGCCACCGGTCCCGCACCTGGCCCGGCGGTTCGTGCCGCCGCCGGAGCGGCTGGCCGCCCTCGGCGAGCACGAGGTGGTCGAGGGCGACCGACTTGACCTCGTCGCCGCGCGGTACCTCGCCGACCCGCAGCTGTGGTGGCGCATCGCCGACGCCAACGCGCAGACCGACCCTGCGGAGCTGACCGCCCGCGTCGGCCGGCGGCTGCGCATCGCCGCGCCCGAGGGCATGCCGGGGGTGGGCGATGCTGGGTAGCGCGGGCGTGCGCCTGTCCCTCTACATCGGACCGCTGGTGCCGGTGCCGGCGGGCCGGGAGGTCCTCGACGCGTTGCAGTCGGTGCAGGTCGAGACCGGCTCCGGGGACACGCAGAGCGGGTTCGAGCTGACCTTCCGGCTCTCGCGCCGCTCGCCGCTGCACACGCTGTTCCTGCTGACCGGCGGCGCGACCGTCCCGGTCGTACGGGTGGTCATCGTCGCCGCCGTCGGCGGCACCGCCGAGGTGCTCATGGACGGCGTGATGACCCACCACGAGGTGCGCGAGGGCGAGTCCGGCCCGCTGTTCGTGGCCAAGGGCAAGGACCTGTCCGCGATGATGGACTGGATCGAGCTGGACGGCCTGCCGTACCCGGCGATGCCGGCCTACGCGCGGGTCAACCTGGCGCTGCTCAAGTACGTCGGCTTCGGCGTGGTCCCGATGGTCATCCCCACCGTCATCGAGGACGTGCCCATCCCCATCGAGCGGATCCCGCAGCACCAGGGCACCGACTACGCCTACATCAGGTCGCTGGCGGCCTCCGCCGGCTACGTCTTCTACCTCGACCCGGGCCCGGTGGTCGGCACCAGCCGCGCCTACTTCGGCCCGGAGATCCGGGTCGGCATGCCGCAGCACGCGCTCAGCCTCGACCTGGACCCGCCGCACCGCAACGTCGACTCGCTGGCGTTCCAGTTCGACAAGGAGCGCAAGGAGATGCCGATCGTCATGATCCAGGAGGAGCTCTCCAAGGCTCCGCTCGCGGTCCCGATCCCGGACCTCAACCCACTGTCGCCGCCGCTGGGCCTGGTGCCTCCGCTGCCGCCCAAGCTGACCAAGCTGGACTACACCGCCAAGTCCAAGCCGTGGGTCGCCCTGCTGCAAGGCCTCGCGTACGCGTCAGCACACTCCGACGCGGTCTTCGGCAACGGCACCCTCGACGTGGCCCGCTACGGCGGGATCCTCAGGTCCCGGCAGCTGGTCGGCGTGCGCGGGGCCGGCGAGGCCTTCGACGGCCTGCACTACGTGTCGAAGGTGACCCACTCCATCCGGCGCGGCGAGTACAAGCAGTCGTTCCAGCTGGCCCGCAACGGGCTGCTGTCAACCCTTCCGAAGGTGCCGGTATGAACGAGGCGAAGCGCTACTACGGCAAGTACCGCGGCACGGTGGTCAACAACATCGACCCGATGCAGATCGGACGCATCCAGGCGATCGTGCCCGGTGTCGGCGGCTTCTCGCCGAGCAGCTGGGCCATGCCGTGCCTGCCGGCCAGCGGCATCAACAACGGCATGTTCACGGTGCCGGCGGTCGGCGCCGGGGTCTGGGTGGAGTTCGAGCAGGGCGATCCGGACCACCCGATCTGGGTCGGTGGCTTCTGGGGGTCGGCGGCGGAGACGCCGAAGCTGGCGCTGATGGTGCCGCCCGGCGTCCCCGGCATCACGCTGCAGACCACGCTCAAGAACGGCATCGTCATCAGCGACGTGCCCGGCCCGACCGGCGGCATCCAGCTGCAGACCACCACCGGCGCGATGATCTCCGTCACCGACGTGGGCATCGTGATCTCCAACGGCAAGGGCGCGGTGATCTCGCTGACCGGGCCGACCGTGGACATCAACCTCGGCGCGCTGACGGTGGTGTGAGCAATGCCCGGCCCCATCGTCCACCTGGGAGCGACGGTCACCTGCAGCCACGCCGGCCCGGCGCAGCCCACCAGCCCGGTGCCGCGGGTGCTGGTCAGCGGGCAGCCGGTGGTCACGGTCGCCTCGCCGTACGCGGTGGCGGGGTGCGCGCTGTCGGGCACGTCCACGCCGCCCTGCGTCACCGCGCAGTGGGTCGCCGGCGCGACCCGGGTGCTGGCGCTCGGCGTGCCGGTGGCGGTGCAGGCCGGCCAGTCGGTGTGCACGCCGACCGGCACGCCGCTGCTGCCGGTCACCGTCCAGCCCCGGGTGGTGGCGATGTGAGCCAGCAGCTGGGCTTCCCGTACCGGTTCGACGCGTCCGGGCGTACCGCGGGCGCGGGCGAGGACGAGCACCTGCGCGACCTCATCGCCCAGGTGCTGTTCACCGCGCCCGGCGAGCGGGTGATGCGGCCCGACTTCGGCAGCGGCCTGCTGGCGCTGGCCTTCGAGCCGAACAGCGTGGCCGTCGCCGCCACCACCCAGGCGCTGGTGCAGGGCGCGGTGCAGCAGTGGCTCGGGCACCTGGTGGCGGTGGAGGCGGTCGAGGTCACCTCGACCGGCGGCGTGCTCGAGGTCGCCGTCCGCTACGTCGCGCTGCGCAGCCAGCAGCGCCGGGTGGACCGGTTCACCGCACCCGCGGCGGGTGGGCCATGAAGGCGGGTGGGCCGTGAGATACCTGTGCTGCCAGGAGCGGCGGCTGGCCGCGGTCAAGCGGGCCGGCGCGCTCAACGGCATCGAGTACGTCGAGGTCAGCGACTCCGAGGCGCCGAGCGAGGCGCTGCGCCAGCGGACCCTCCTCGTCCGCCTGCTGCGGCCCGCGGCGGGGATCGCCGCAACGCAGGTACGCATCGACGGCGGCGAGCGGATCCGTACGGTCGCCGTCGAGTGGGCCGCCCCGGGCGACGCGCTGCCGGCGGGGGAGGACCCGTCCCTTGTGGACGGCCTGACCAGCCTGGACCACGTGCTGGTGGTGCGCACCGCGGACCGGGGCGACTTCTCGTGGTACACGTTGCACATCGTGGCCGGCCCGGGCAGCGACGCCGCACCGTCCACCTTCGACCCGCTGCTCGCAGAGGTGTCGTTCTCGTTCAAGGTGGAGTGCGGCTCGGACTTCGACTGCCGCGGGGTGGTGGTGTGCCCGCCGGCTGTGGCGCCGGTGCCGGCCATCGACTACCTCGCCAAGGACTACCCGAGCCTGCGCCGGCTGCTGCTGGACCGGATCAGCCTGCTCGCCCCGGACTGGCGCGAGCGCAGCCCGGCCGACCTCGGAGTGGCCCTGGTAGAGCTGCTCGCCTACGCCGGCGACCAGCTGTCCTACCGGCAGGACGCGATCGCCACCGAGGCGTTCCTGGGCACCGCCCGCAGCCGGGTCTCGCTGCGCCGGCACGCCCGGCTGGTGGACTACCTGGTGCACGAGGGCTGCGCCGCCCGGGCCCTGGTACGCGTCGGCGTGACCACGGGCGGGGTGGCCCTGCCGGCGGG
>DASSUC010000286.1:0-4568 GCA_035707405.1 Micromonosporaceae bacterium
GACTTCGACGCCATGGTGCTGGCCGTGGTCCGGCACTGGCGGCGCACCGGCCAGACCCCGCCCCGCGACCTGGTGCTGTGCTTCACCGCGGACGAGGAGTCCGGCGGCCTCTACGGCGCCCACCACCTCGTGGACCACCACCCCGACCTGCTGGCCGGCTGCACCGAGGCGATCGGCGAGGTCGGCGGCTTCTCCTACACGATCAGCGACGACCTGCGCCTCTACCTGGTCGAGACCGCCGAGAAGGGGATCGAGTGGCTGCGCCTGCACGCCCGCGGCCGGCCCGGGCACGGCAGCATGATCAATGACGACAACGCGGTCACCGCGCTGGCAGAGACCGTCGCCCGGGTCGGCCGGCACCGCTTCCCGATCGTGCTGACGCCCACCGTGCGCGAGTTCCTCGCCGAGGTCGCCGAGGTGCTCGGCATCGAGCTCGACCTTGACGAGCCGGAGCTGGCCGTCGCCAAGCTCGGCCCGATCGCCAACCTCATCGGCGCGACGATCCGCAACACGGCGAACCCGACCCGGCTCGCCGCCGGGTACAAGGACAACGTCATCCCCGGCCGGGCGTCGGCCACCCTCGACTGCCGCACCCTGCCCGGCCAGACCGAGGCGTTCGAGGCGCAGCTGCGGGAGCTGGTCGGCCCGGACATCGAGATCGAGCACATCCAGCGCCAGCCGGCCCTGGAGGCGCCGTTCGCGGGCGACCTCGTCGAGGCGATGTGCGCCGCGCTGCGCGCCGAGGACCCGGCCGCCCGGCCGGTGCCGTACCTGCTCTCCGGCGGCACCGACGGCAAGGCTTTCGGCCGGCTCGGCATCCGGCACTATGGCTTCTCGCCACTGCGCCTGCCGCCCGACCTACCGTTCGGCGCACTGTTCCATGGCATTGACGAGCGGGTGCCGGTGGAGGGACTACAGTTCGGCGTGCGAGTGCTAGACCAGTTCTTGAGACGTTGCTGACCAGGCCACTGGTTGTGACCGGCGTCTCGCGGCTGGTCACCGGTGACTGTGTAGGCCGACCACGCGGCAGACCCGAAGGGAAGACGAGATGACGGACCAGCAGGCGGAGCTCGAGGCCGCACTGGAGCGGGTGTTCGCCGCGGCCCGGGAGCACCTTGCGGCAGTGCTGGCGGCGGACGGACGCACCGACGACAACGAGGTGTGGCGCGCCTACATCGCCCTCAACAACTCCTCGTACGAGTACGACGAGCTGCTGCTCGAAGCGTACGGCGAGGTCACGCCGTGGGACGTGGAGGCGATCGACCCGGACGAGGCGGACCGGGCGTTCGAGGTCGGCCCGCTGGAGGCGGGCGAGGAGGAGGACGACCCGCACGGCTACGTCGTGTCCGTGCGCCAGCGGCGCGACTACCGGGTGCCGAGCGTGTCCGCGTTGCTGCGCGCCGCCGCGGCCGCCCGCGCCAGCGCCCCGGCCGAGGAGGACGAGGACGCCGAGCCGGTGGAGTCGGTGGGCGAGGCGGTGCTGGAGCTGCTCCAGTCCGGTGACGGCTCGCTCGGCTCGCTGGACGTGCCGCAGCTGGAGCCGCTGGACGGGGTGGTCACGGTGGCCGAGGTGGCCACGCCGCTGGATCTCGAGGCCTTCGCCGAGGGCGACGGCGCCGGCCCCTTCCACCTCGGGACGGACGACCGGGTGGTCGGCCGGCTGGACGAGCACCCGTTCTCGCACCTGGACGACGACTTCGACGATGACTTCGATGACGACCTCGCGGTGGACCTGGACGACCGCCCGGCGGGCGGCGAGGTCCGCGACGAGGCCGGCACCGCGGCGACCCAGCGGGAGCCGTCCCGGTAGGGGCGCTGCGGCGGCGCGGTCCCTGGTCGGCGGCCGTGATGATCAGGTGTCCGGTGGGCCGGTGAACAGCTTGAGCAGGTCGCCGATGCTGTGGTCCGCCTCGGCGGGGTGCCGGAACCGGCCGGCCGGGTTGACGGTGTACTCGTTGCGCCGCCCGACCCGTTCCCGTTGGAGGTAGCCCGCGGCTTCGAGGTCGGCGACGATGGCCTGCGCGGCGCGTTCGGTGATGCCGACGGCGTCGGCGACGTCACGCAGCCGGGCGGTCGGCTGCCGGGCGACGGCCAGCAGCACGTGGGCGTGGTTGGTCAGGAACGTCCACTCCTTCACGCCGCGACGGGCCGATCCGGGCTGACCTGCCAGAGACACGTGATCACCATCCGTCCGGTCGGGCCGGTCATTATGTACGCACATCAAGACACGAAATTAGCATCGCACTTTCTGGCGTGAACCGCTTGACGTGCGAACACCAGTTCGTGAATACTTGGTCGTAGTTCGAGGGGGAGTACCCGACGTCCGACGCGCCGCCGTCAGTACGGACCTTGGCCGATCCGGGGTCTCGGTGGCGCACCCACCTCTTGCGGTGGCCCGGGGAGACCTTCGACCAGCAGCGCCGGCCCGTTACCGCGGGTTCGGCCGGTCGAAAGGGTCTCCCCGTTGTCTGTCTCCTGGTGGGTCTGGGCTGTGCTGATGCTGGCGGTCGCCGCGATGCTGGCGGTCGACCTGTTCCTGCACCGCGACAACCACGTCATCGGCTTCCGCGAGGCTGGCGTCTGGTCCGGCATCTGGATCGCCGCCGGGCTGCTGTTCGGCGTCATCCTCTGGGCATGGCAGGGCGGCGACGCCGCCGGTACCTACTACGCCGGCTACCTGATCGAGAAGGCCTTGTCGATCGACAACGTGTTCGTCATCGCACTGATCTTCACGTACTTCGGCGTACCGGCCGCGTTCCAGCACAAGGTGCTGTTCTGGGGCGTCATCGGCGCGCTGCTGTTCCGGCTGGTGTTCATCTTCGTCGGCGCCGGGCTGCTGGAGACGTTCTTCTGGACCGCCTACCTGTTCGGCGCGTTCCTCATCTACACCGGCTACAAGATGGCCTTCCGCCACGGCGAGCAGGCGTCACCGGACCGCAGCCCTGTCGTGCGTCTGGTCCGCCGGATCATCCCGACCGACCCGGCATACCACGGGGACAGGTTCTTCACCCGGATCAACGGCAAGCGGGTCGCGACCCTGCTGTTCGTGGTGCTGGTCGCGGTCGAGGCCACCGACCTGATCTTCGCCGTGGACTCCGTCGCCGCGATCCTGGCCATCACCACCAGCACGTACATCGTCTGGACCGCCAACGCCTTCGCCATCCTCGGCCTGCGCAGTCTCTACTTCTGCCTCGCCGGGCTGCTGCGCCGCTTCGTCCACCTGCACTATGGCCTGGCCGTCCTGCTCGCCTTCGCCGGCGTCAAGCTCATCCTGTCCGAGACCCCGGTCGGCAAGCTACCCATCCCCGTCACCCTCGGCGTCATTGTGGTGACGGTCGCGGTGTCGATTGGGTGGAGCCTGCGCAGCACCCGCGGCACCACCGCGACCGCCGCCGTCGGTGCCGGTGAGCCGGTGGGGAGCTGAGGTCGTGCTCAGTACGACAGGCCCGGCAGCGGCTCGCCCATCCGCGGGCGGCGCAGCACCACCTGCCGCGTGCCGTCCCGCAGCAGCCGCACCCGGGCCAGCTCCCAGTTGCTGTACTCCGCCTGGATCGTCAGCTGCGCCGTCGCGGTAACCCGGTCAACGTTGTTCGGCAACCGCAGCGGCGCGTACTCGTAGTCCATGCGGCAATCCTGCTCGCCGGCGCCCGCTTTGTCAGCCCGCCCAAGCAGGTGAGCCGGGCGCCGGCGCCGACACGTCGTCCAGCGCCTGGCCGATCTCCGGCGGCAGCGTCATCTCCTCGACGGCCAGCGCGCCGAGCAGCTGCCCCACCGTGCGGGCGCCGAGCACCGGGGCGACCACGCCGGGCCGGTCCCGCACCCAGGCCAGGGCCACCTCAACGGGCGAGCGGCCCAGCCCCACCGCGGCCGTGTGCACCGCCTCCACGATGCTGGAGCAGCGCGGGTCCAGGTAGGGCGCCACGAACGCCTCGAAGTGCGGCGAGGCGGCCCGCGAGTCGGCCGGCCGGTCGTGCCGGTACTTGCCGGTCAGCACCCCGCGCCCCAGCGGCGACCACGGCAGCACGCCGAGCCCCAGGGCGGCGCAGGCCGGCAGCAGCTCGGCCTCCACCCCGCGTTGCAGCAGCGAGTACTCCACCTGGGCCGCGACCAGCGGGGCCCGCCCCGGCCAGGCCGCCTGCCAGGTGGCCGCCCGCGCGGTCTGCCACGCGCAGAAGTTGGAGACGCCGGCGTAGCGGGCCCGCCCGGAGCTGACCGCCGCGTCGACCGCGGCGAGGGTCTCCTCCAGGGGGGTGTCCGGGTCGTACCCGTGCACCGCCCACAGGTCGACGTGGTCGGTGCCGAGCCGGCGCAGCGACGCGTCGAGCGTGTCCAGCAGGTGCCGCCGGGACGCGTCGCGGCGTCGCGGCGCCCGGGGGCGCAGCCCGGCCTTCGTCGCGACCAGCACGTCCTCGCGGGGGACCAGGGCGCCGAGCAGCGTGCCGATCACCGCCTCGGCCTGCCCGTCGGCGTACACGTCGGCGGTGTCGAGCAGGTTGCCGCCGGCGTCGAGGAACGTCTTCAGCTGTGCCGCGGCGTCGTCGGCGTCGGTGTCCCGGCCCCAGGTCATG
>DASSUC010000287.1:0-2216 GCA_035707405.1 Micromonosporaceae bacterium
CTGGAGCAGGGCGAGCGGGCGGTGCGCTCATTGGCGGCGGACCCGGCGTTGAGCGAGCTGACCTGCGTGACGCTCGGCGGCACGAACCAGCAGCTCAACGAGCGCAGGGCAGCCGGCATGGCAGAGAGCTTCCGGCTGGAGCTCAGCCGGCTGCACCTGGCCGACGACCGGCTGGGCCGGGCCCGGCAGATCGCCCAAACCCTGCTTGGGGCACGGTCAGGGGCGCGGGTGGACGCGCTGGCCCAGCGGGTGCTGGAGGTGGCCGGCTGGGCAGGGCAACAGTCGTTCAACCGCAACGATGCCTACAAGCAGTTCCTCACCGGCGACAACCCGGCTGAGGGGGTCTTCCGCAGCGACCCGTTCACCTTCGAGCTGAAGATGTGGATCGATCTGATCTACACCAGCAACCTTCCGCGCTTCCTGAAAGCTCGGTCGTTCACCCCGCAGGGCTTCCCGACCCCGCTCGACCTGGACATCAGCTGGGCGCTCGCCGCCCACGAGGACGCTGGGGTCCATCCAGACCGTGGCGACCCGGTCCTTGACGACGTCATGGAGCGCATGCGCAGCCGGCGTACCCACCAGGCATGGGACGCGATCGTCAAGGCCGCGGCGGTCTCGGTGCCTGCGCCGCATGAGATCGACCACAACGACCTGGTCGAGATACGGGCGTTCCCCGAGTGGCTGGCGATGACCGCGGCCATGGAGCGTCACCTGGACTCCCCGCTGGAGGTGGCCAGTCTCGCCGAGATGAACGCCGCCTACCATGCCTTCCTGCTCCGGCTGGGCCGCTGGTGGCTGGAGCGGCAACGACCGCTGCGCGCCGAGATGGCGGCGGGTGTGGCCAAGGTCTACCGGGTGGGTGACTGGGCGGTCGGCCTGCTCCAGCTGGGCAGCCAGCTGCTGCCGATCTTCCCGTCGCCGGACGTGCCGCTGCCGCCGGGCCTGGACGGTGTGGTCAAGGCGGTGGTCGAGACCACGCTCTACGTCTTCGACCGCGGGCGGGTGGAGCTGCGCCGCAGCCAGGCGGTGCGCGGCCTGGAGAAGGTCCAGGAGATCTCTGAGGAGAAGCTGCGCGAGCTCGAGCGGATGGTGCTCAGCATGTATCCAGAGCTGATGGAGCTGGAGTACGCAGCGTCGGCGAGCACGACGCCGGTGGCGACCGAGGAGGAGTCGTGAGTCGCGTTGCCCGGCGGTCGGCGAAGCTCGCCCGCTACGAGGAGCTGCGGGCGCAGCGCCCGCACCTGTTCGAGAACCCGGACGGCGGGGCGTACGAGATCCTCTTCGACCGCGCCGACCAGGACCACGTCTCCGACGAGACCGCCGCGGCACTGCGCGAGCAGGGAAAACTCGAGGAGTACGGCGACATCGGCGTGGCGTACGAGGACCCGTACTTCATCGTGGTCCGCGACGCGGTCCGCTTTCCCAGCGGCCGGCGCGGGGCCTACGTGCGCTTCATGGGCGCCGACCCGGGCACCAACGCGGCCGTGCTGCCACTGCTCGCCGACGGGCGGGTGCTGCTGGTGCGCCACTTCCGGCACGGCAGCCGGCAGTGGCACTGGGAGATCCCGCGCGGCTTCTCTCCACCCGGTGCGGACGGTGCCACCACCGCGCGCCAGGAGATGCTGGAGGAGACCGGGGTATGCGTCAACGACGTGCTCCTTCTCGGTCGGGTCTGCACAGATGCGGACTTCGACGAGATCTACCTGGCATCGCTGCCGGCCGGGTCAGCGGACGGGCTGGTGCGGACGGCGGACGCGGCCGAGGAGGGCATCGACGAGGTACGCCTGGTGACGCTCGGCGAGCTCAACCGGATGATGACCGACGGCGAGATCGACGACATGTACCTGCTCAGCGCGTACGCCCTCGCCACTGCGAAGGGCCTGCTGAAGCCGTAGCCGATCTGCTGCTCGTGAAGAAGAGGAGACGACGCCTACAAGACGAGGGCGGCGAGATGGGCGACCGCCGCTCCGTTGTGGGTGCGCAGTAGGGCACGCAGGTTGGTCAGGGCTGCCTGGTGGAGGTCGGGGTCGTAGCCGGCGAGGCAGAGAGCACGCCCCCATGCGGTGTCATCGTCAACGGCGATGGCGAGATGATGGAGAACCGACTGTCCGTCAATGTGGTGGTGGAGCCGGCGTTGCAGCGCCGGCCACCGGGTGGTGATCTCGGCGAGGATGACCAGGTGGCAGGCGCGCTGGACCTGTGCCTCGTCGTCTCGC
>DASSUC010000288.1:0-5695 GCA_035707405.1 Micromonosporaceae bacterium
GCTCGCCGAGCTGCCAAAGCCGGAGCAGGACGAGCTGCTCGACCTGATGGAGCCGCAGGAGGCCGCGCCGGTGCGCCAGCTGATGGAGTACCAGCCCAACACCGCGGGCGCGGTGATGACCTCCGAGCCGATCATCCTCACGCCTGATGCCACGGTGGCCGAGGCCCTGGCGCTGGTGCGCGAGCCGCAGCTGTCGCCTGCGGTCGCGGCGCAGGTGTTCGTGGCGCGGGCGCCGATGGCCACGCCCACCGGCCGGTATATCGGGGTGGCGCACTTCCAGCGGCTGCTGCGTGAGCCGCCGGCCGAGCTGGTGGGCCGCGTGGTGGACAACGACATCCCGCCGCTGCAGCCGAACACCTCGCTGGCTGAGATCACCCGGCGGATGGCCACCTACAACCTGGTCGCCGTGGCGGTGGTGGACTCGGGCGGGCGGCTGTTGGGGGCGGTCACCGTCGACGACGTGCTCGACCACCTGCTGCCGAGGGACTGGCGCGACCGCGACCAGGCTGCCGGCGAGGACGGGCCGCATGGCTGAGCCGCGCCGGGCCAACCGCCTTGACCAGCCGCGCGAGCCTGGGCGGCTGCGGCTGCCGCGACCCCCGGATGCGGAGTCGTTCGGCCGGTGGTCCGAGGGGATCGCGCGGTTCATGGGTACGGCCCGGTTCCTGGTCTACATGACGGTCGTCATCGTGGTGTGGGTCGCGTGGAACGCGTTGGCTCCGGCGCGGCTGCGCTTTGATCCGTACACGTTCACTTTCCTGACCTTGATGCTGTCGTTGCAGGCGTCTTATGCGGCGCCGCTGATCCTGCTGGCGCAGAACCGGCAGGCCGATCGGGACCGGCTCGCGATGGAGGAGGACCGGCGGCGGGCGGCGATGCAGAAGGCGGACACCGAGTACCTGTCCCGGGAGATCGCGGCCTTGCGGATCGCGCTCGGGGAGGTGGTCACCCGGGACTTCCTGCGCTCCGAGCTGGCCCGCCTCGTCGACGAGCTGGACGAGACGGCACCGCGCCGGCCGGGGACGGTGGACCGGGACGACCGCCGCCGGCGCGCCGAGCCGGCCGACGATGTCGACTCGGACGGCGTACGACCGAAGCCGTAGCCCGTCATCCCGATGGGATCATCGGCAGTCCGGGGCCCTACTTAGGTGATACGTCGGGCAGACCCAGAGGACTCACCCGGGGACACGGCCGCTGAGCTGGTCTCGGCGTGTAACTAGTCGGTCCTGGAGACGAGCATGGCGGAACTGGTATACCGCTCCTGCTTGTCGTAGCACACCTCTTCGGTGGGCATCATCAAGGAACCGCATCAACCTCAGCGGCAGCTGGCCTCGCAACGACAGCCAGACCCGTGCAAGGAGAAAGCGGCCCCATATTGTATCGAGTCCGATTACGGGACCGACCACGATGCCAACGCCTAGGCCCACAATGAGCCCGACGCTCGGCCGCACCATCAGCCCAGCCCCAAGCCCGGTTCCAAGGGCGGCTCCGAGCCCGGCCACGAATGTCTGTCCGCTCACCCCTCTCCTAGTGCTGCGCAGCAGCGATCCTGGGCTGCGGGAGGCGACGTCATGGGCCGGCGCGGTGACAGACCACTCCCCCAGTCCGCCGATGAGGCGGACCATGAGGCCGGATATAAGTCCGGTCGCCATGCCGATCAGCAGCCCAAGGCTCAGCCCGGCCTTAAGAACGACTACAAGGCCAGCCCCAACGCCAAACACAAGCCCGCTGGCGAAGTAGCTGCCGAACTTCTTGAGTCGTCCTGGTGCCCGGGTGACCGTTTGCGTCGGCGTCTGCGGAGGCTTGCCCCTGAGGCCGACCACAGGCCCGCCTACAAGACCGGCTGAGAGGCCAACCACGAGCCCAGTGGCGAGTCCGGCCACGAGGCCGAACACGAGGCCGGCTCCGAGCCCGGTCCCGACTCCAACCACGAGCCCGTAGACAAGCCGTGAGACGGCACGGTCGAGTTCCCACCAAGCGAGGTCACGGGTGTGCAGGCGGTGGAGGTGGGTAGCGAGGAAGGCTAACCATTGTTGAGCATGTTGGGACGGATACGGGTATAGGGCGGCTGCGGATACTAGCTGCTCGGATGGCAACCGGGGCGCCACGTAGCTGGTGTAGACACCGGGCAGGTACGCGTCGAGTAGGTGTTCCTCGATGGTGCTGTGGTGGCTGAAACGGCTCGGATCGCAAAGTTCGGCTGGGAACGTCCCGGGAAGGGCATAGGCGGTTCGGACCAAGTGGACCATGAGCGGGGTAGACAGCGCACAGGCAAGTGGTCCATCTGGATACGCTTGCAGGTGGTCGAACACCGGTTGCCAACGTGTGTCGCTGGCTGCTCGGGAGTGGCGCAGGAAGGTGATCGTGTCGCCCACATCGACGGGTTCAATCTCCACCACGGCGGCCCGGCTCATGAACCTGCCGCCGGCGGCGACCGCTGCCTGGTACTCGCTGCCACGGCACGTGACCATCAGCGGACCACCGTCGGCCACCGCATGGTCGATGGTATCGATCGCCATGCGGTGCAGGGCCGGGGGCATCTCATCCAGACCGTCGAGCACCGGCATCAACCGGTCCGCGCGGACCAACCGGGCGGCTGCGCCTGGTCCGTAGGTGTCAGCATTGGTCAACGCAGGGTAGTCCTCGACTAGTCGGCGCACCAACCACGCGTGCAGGTGCTCGATACTCGGGTCCCACGATGAGACGGGCAGCAGCACCGGCACCGGCTCGCCTCGTGCCCGGGTGTCGAGCAGACCGAGGGTCAACAGCATCGCCAGCACCGTCTTACCCGCCCCTGGCTCACCGAGCACCACGAGCTGCCGAGCGGGCAACCGACGGAACGCCTCCACTATGCTGTCCAAGTCACCGCGGAGCCTCAACCGGGTCGGCCTGCCGCCGACAGCGGCCTGACCCAGCACCGCAGCGGGTTGTGCGGACACCGGGCGTTGCGTGGTTGACCACTTCACCCGCAGCGGCCCGGGTTGCCGTAACTGTCGCAGCCCGGCCTCCCGCGTCCACTGTTGACGTACCGCATCCGCCAGCCCGTCCGCAGCCCGGTCGAGCATCGCCACCCCGCTGTCCCGGTCCACAGCAGCCGTATGCCTGTCCTGCTGGACCGCTAACCGCAATGCCACAGCGGACACGAGCAACGCCGCGATGCCGGTCACCATGCTCCCGACGCTGGCCAACTTGGCGGCTCGATCCAGGCCCTTGCCTGGTAGAAGACCAACGAATCCCAGCACGGCCGCCACCGCGAGAAGGAAGACCAGTCCTGAGACCCACCACCAGATCGACCGCCGCGGGCCGCCATGCCACCACATAACCTAATCATCGTCGATGCTGGCTTCAGCCAGAGATTCATACCGCTTTGTAACGAAACAACTGTGCGGCGTGTAGGGGGAATGTCGCGCTTCACTCATTGCCGGGCCGCCGCGCTCGAAAATTCATCGTCAAGTAGGCCTATGAGCCATACTCATGATCCTAAAAAGGCTCCGCCTCGGACCGTCGAGGTGGGCGGTTGCGGTTCGTGGTGGCGGTGCAGCTGGTTGAGCGTTGGGTAGGCATCCCGTTGACGTGGGAGGTGCCTGATGGCGAAGCGGCAGTGACGGTCAACGACCTGCTCGACGGCCAGGTGGCGTTGGATCTGGAGTGTCCGGACCGGGTCTACCTCAACGGGTATGTGCCCAACCTGCAGGCCATCTGCGACCGGTTCGGTCCCGACGCGGTCTGTGCCTTCGCCGAGCGCTGGTGGGGCCCGGTTGCCGCTGCCGCTGACCGCGGCGGACCAAATCAACGGGTAAGGAGCCGACCGCGGCATCACAAAAGTGGGCTCAACATGTGGACTGTGGCCCTCCGCGGCCTGGTTTCCCATGTCAGCCAAAGCTCCACGCGCAGCAACTCTGGATCGCAACCCGGGCCTGGCCGACATCCGCCGGCAGAGCCTTGCCTGCCGTCTCCAGCGCCGGGATAGCTCGGGCAGGCGCGTAGCATTGGCCGCATGTCAGCCCCTGCCACCACGGTCGAGGACGCCGTCCGGGCCGCCCTCGCGACAGTCGACGACCCGGAGATCCGCCGGCCGATCACCGAGCTGGGCATGGTCTCGTCGGTCCAGGTCGACGGCGCCGGGCTGGCCCGGGTCGGCATCCTGCTCACGGTCTCCGGCTGCCCGCTGCGGGACAAGCTCCGCGGGGACGTCACCGCCGCCGCGCTGACGGTGGACGGGGTCACCGCGGTGGAGGTCGACTTCGGCGTGATGAGCGACGCCCAGCGCCGGGAGCTGCAGACCCGGCTGCGCGGTGGCGGTGGCGCCGAGCCCGCGATCCCGTTCGCCCAGCCAGGGTCACGGACCCGGGTGTACGCGGTGGCGAGCGGCAAGGGCGGCGTCGGAAAGTCCAGCGTCACAGTCAACCTGGCCGCCGCACTCGCCGCCCGGGGGCTGTCGGTCGGCGTGGTGGACGCCGACGTCTACGGCCACTCGGTGCCCCGGATGCTCGGCGCCACGGGCCGGCCGACCCAGGTCGAAGACATGATCATGCCGCCGCAGGCGTACGGCGTGAAGGTCATCTCGATCGGCATGTTCACCTCGGGCAACGCGGCCGTGGTCTGGCGCGGGCCGATGCTGCACCGGGCGCTGCAACAGTTCCTCGCCGATGTCTACTGGGGCGAGCTCGACGTGCTCCTGCTCGACCTGCCGCCGGGCACCGGCGACGTGGCGATCTCGCTCGCCCAGCTGCTGCCCAACGCGGAGATCCTCGTCGTGACCACCCCGCAGGTGGCCGCGGCCGAGGTCGCGGAGCGGGCTGGCGCAATCGCGTTGCAGACCCACCAGCGCCTGGTCGGCGTGGTGGAGAACATGTCCTGGCTCGAGCTGCCGACCGGCGAGCGGATGGAGATCTTCGGCGCGGGTGGCGGCCAGGCCGTGGCCGACTCGCTCACCCGGCTGGTCGGCGCGCCGGTGCCGCTGCTGGGTCAGGTCCCGCTCGACACCCGGCTGCGCGAGTCCGGCGACGAGGGCCGGCCGCTCGTGCTCACCGCCCCGGACTCGCCCGCAGCTACGGCGCTCGCCGCGGTCGCCGACCGCCTGGCAGTACGCCGGGAGTCGCTCGCCGGCCGCCCACTGGGCCTGCGCCCCGCTGGGCGATAGGACGCATCGAGGGCCGCTGTCCGGTAGGACCAGCACGTCAAGATCGCGATCAGAGACACCAAACGTTAAGCCGGACTGCACAAACGGCGTACCAGATCGCGATCTTGACCGTGGCAGCCCGGGTCAGGTGGCGTCGAAGTCGTATGGGCGCTCGTGGTAGCGGGGCTTTGTGGACGGTGCCGGTGGGACCTCGGCGGAGCCGTCCGCCGAGGTGGCCGGCCGGCGGGAGCCGTTGCCGCGCCCGCGCAGGTCGGTGGAGTCGGCGACGTCCTTGAGATCGCGCTGGAGCGCGTCCAGGGGCCGGCGCAGCGCCGCCTCGTCCTCCTCGCTGAGCAGGTGCTTGCGCAGGAACGTCTTCGGGTGCAGGTCGGTCAGCTGGATGTCGGTGCCGAGCTCGCGGCTGAGGTCGCCGGTGGCGCTGGTGGCCATCCGGCGCAGGTTGCGCAGCATGCGCAGGCCGTCGGCGATGACGGTGGGCAGCTTGTCGCCGAACACCAGCAGCGCGATGATCAGGAGCGCGCCCAGCTCCCATCCGCTCAGGTTCTCCAGCAT
>DASSUC010000289.1:0-2229 GCA_035707405.1 Micromonosporaceae bacterium
GGTCGCGGTAGCCACGATCGTCGTACCCCCGGTCGTCCTCGTCCTCGATGAGGCCGAGCCAGACGCCGGCCTTGCGTAGTGCGCTCATGCCGGCTCCTCGTCCCACTCGCCCATGGCCCCCCGCCCTCCCTACGGCCGCACCTGGTGCCCCGGTCCCCCGCCGGCGCGCGGCTCGCGGGAGCACAGAGCCATCGCGTGCCTGACCATCGCGTGCCTGTCAGCCGTCGTCACCGCGTGGGCCGACCGTGACGAGCCTGCCGGCGGAAACGACACGGATGTAGTTCGGTGCTTGCCGTCAGGCTACCCCAGTGGTGCACGCTTTCCGAGCAAAAGGCTGCCGATGCGCAGGTGTGTCGCGCCGTGCGCGATGGCGGCCTCGAAGTCGTCGCTCATGCCCGCCGATATCAGGGTGGCTGTCGGATATCCGACACAGAGTTCGGCGGCGACCTCCGCCAGCCGGGCGAACGCCCGCTCCGGCTCCCAGGTCAGCGGGGCCACCGTCATCACGCCACGCAGCCGCAGCATCTCCGCGCCGGCGACCGCCTCAGCCACCCGGCCTACGCTCGCGTCCTGCTCCACCGGGCCGCCCGCCCCGTCCGGCGCTCCCCCGCCGGTGGCGGGCGGCCGGTCCGGCACCGCCCCGCCCCGCCTCGGGTCACCATCGACGCTCACCTGGACCAGCACGTCCAGCGGGTGCTCCCGGTGCCGCTGCGCCGCGGCGGCGAGGGCCTCGGCCAGCCGCACCCGGTCCACCGAGTGCACCATGCCGGCGTAGCGCACCACCGACCGGCACTTGTTGCGCTGGAGCTGGCCGACGAAGTGCCAGCGCACGCCGACCCCGGCGGCGGCCACCTCGGCCGCCTTCGGGGCGGCCTCCTGGTCGCGGTTCTCCCCGATGTCGCGTACGCCGAGCCCGGCCAGGCGCACGACGTCCGCCGCCGGGTAGGTCTTGGTGACCGCGACCAGCGTCAGCTCGCCCGGCTCCCGCCCGGCGGCGGCGCAGGCCGCGGCGATCCGCGCGCGCAGCCGCGCGAGTGCCTCGGCCAGCTCGGCGCGGCGTCGCTCGTCAGCTGCTGCCGCGGTCACGAGCCGTTCTTCAGGAAGTCCGGCACGTCGACGTCGTCGAAGAGGACCTTGCGGTGCGGTGCGGGCGTGGTGGCGACCGGTGCCGTGACGGGCAGGTCCACGATGTGGGGGGGACGGCGCGGCACCTCGGTCGGCCGGTACGCCGGCGCGCCGCCGTCGAAGCCGGCCGCGATCACCGTCACCCGCACCTCGTCACCGAGCGCGTCGTCGATCACCGCGCCAAAGATGATGTTGGCGTCCGCGTGGGCGGCGTCGGTCACCAGCTGGGCCGCGTCGTTGATCTCGAACAGGCCGAGGTCCGAGCCGCCGGCGATGGAGAGCAGCACCCCGCGGGCGCCGTCCATGCTCTGCTCCAGCAGCGGGCTGGAGATGGCCCGCTCGGCCGCCTCCACCGCCCGGTTGTCCCCGCGCGCGCTGCCGATGCCCATCAGCGCGCTGCCGGCCCCGCTCATCACGCTCTTCACGTCGGCGAAGTCGAGGTTGATCAGGCCAGGGGTGGTGATCAGGTCGGTGATCCCCTGTACGCCGGAGAGCAGCACCTGGTCGGCCTGGCGGAACGCGTCCATCATGCTGATGCTGCGGTCGCCGAGGGCCAGCAGCCGGTCGTTGGGGATCACGATCAGCGTGTCGCACTGGTTGCGCAGCTCATCGATGCCGGTCTCGGCCTGCACCTGGCGGCGCTTGCCCTCGAAGGAGAACGGGCGGGTGACCACGCCGATGGTCAGCGCGCCGAGCTTGCGGGCGATGTTGGCCACCACCGGCGCACCGCCGGTGCCGGTGCCGCCGCCCTCCCCACACGTCACGAAGACCATGTCGGCGCCCTTGAGCACCTCCTCGATCTCGTCCCGGTGGTCGTCCGCGGCGTTGCGGCCCACATCCGGGTTGGCCCCGGCGCCGAGCCCGCGGGTGAGCTCGCGGCCCACGTCGAGCTTGACGTCGGCGTCGCTCATCAGCAGCGCCTGCGCGTCGGTGTTGATGGCGATGAACTCGACACCCTTCAGCCCGACCTCGATCATCCGGTTGACGGCGTTCACCCCGCCGCCGCCGATGCCGACCACCTTGATGACCGCCAGGTAGTTGTGCGGAGGTGTCATAGGCCCGCCTTCCCCTTCGTTGCGACCCACCGAGGACGCCGGCTCCCGG
>DASSUC010000290.1:0-11855 GCA_035707405.1 Micromonosporaceae bacterium
CGTGCTGCCCGGGCTGATGCTCGCGATGCTCCTCGCGATGCTCGACAACATGATCATCGGTACCGCGATGCCGCGCATCGTGGGTGAGCTCGGTGGGCTGGCGCACCTGTCCTGGGTGGTGACCGCGTACGTGCTGGGCACGACCGTGTCCACGCCGATCTGGGGCAAGCTCGGTGACCTGTACGGCCGCAAGGGCATCTTCCTCACCGCAATCGTCATCTTCCTGGCCGGCTCGGCCCTGTCCGGCGCGGCCCAGGACATGGGCCAGCTGATCGGGTTCCGCGCGGTGCAGGGGCTGGGCGCGGGTGGCCTGATGGTGAGCGCGTTCGCGATCATCGCGGACCTCGTCCCACCCCGCGAGCGCGGTCGCTACCAGGGCCTGATGGGCGGTGTCATGGCCATCGCCATGATCGCCGGTCCGCTGGTCGGCGGCTTCATCACCGACCACCTCTCCTGGCGCTGGGCGTTCTACGTCAACCTGCCGCTGGGTGGGCTGGCCCTGGTCGTCCTGGCGGCAACGCTGCACCTGCCCCGGTACCGCACCGAGCACCGGATCGACTGGCTGGGCGCCGCGGTGCTCTCCGTGGCCATCACCGGGCTGGTGCTGATCACCACATGGGGCGGCACCGAGTATCCGTGGGCGTCCGCCCAGATCATCGGTCTCGGGGTGCTGGCGGTGGCCGCCCTCGCCGCCTTCATAGCGGTCGAGCGCCGGGTCGCCGAGCCGATCCTGCCCCTACAGCTGTTCGCCAACCGCAACTTCAGCCTGGTCTCCGCCATCGGCTTCCTGGTCGGCTTCGCCATGTTCGGGGCGATCACCTTCCTCCCGCTCTACCAGCAGACCGTGCAGGGCGCCTCGGCCACCCAGAGCGGCCTGCTCCTGCTGCCGATGATGGGCGGGGTGCTGGTCACCTCGGTCGTGGTCGGTCGGGTGATCACCAAGACCGGCCGGTACCGCGCGTTCCCGGTGGCGGGCGGAGCGGTCATGGCGGTCGGCATGGGGCTGCTGAGCCTGCTGGACGTAGGCACGACCAAGCTGACCTCCGCGCTCTACATGGTCGTCCTGGGTGCCGGCATGGGGCTGCTCATGCAGACCACGATGCTGATCGCGCAGAACAGCGTGACCCAGCGGGACCTGGGCGTGGCGAGCAGCACCGCGGCGTTCGTACGCTCCATCGGCGGCTCGTTCGGCGTCTCGCTGTTCGGCGCGATCTTCACCGACCGGCTGCGTACGGACGTCACGGCGCGGCTCGGTCCGGAGGCGGCCGCCCAGCTGAGCGGAGGCGGTGGCAACCTCGACCCGGCGGCCCTGGCCGCGCTTGCGGCGCCGGTCCGGGAGGGCTTCCTGCACGGCATCGCGTTCGGCATCTCCGGCGTCTTCGCCTGGAGCGTCCTGCTCGCCGCTGCCGTGCCGGTGTTCGCCTGGTTCGTCACGCATGTGCCGCTGCGCGGCTACGAAACTGCTCCGGCCGCGGACACCGGCGACGAGGCGCCCGACGAGGCCCTGGCCCGCGCCAGCGGCTCCACCCTCCACTGAGCTCTCCACCCGCTGCCGCGCCGCTGCCGCCGCCCTCGCTCTCCAGCCGCGCCGTACCCGGCCAGTGCCGGATCCGGGCCACGCTCAGCACCACGTTTGCGGCGCGAGCCTCGTCCACGGCTCGCACCAGATCTGCCCCGCGTTCGTCAAGATCACGATCTTTGCACCAGATGTGCAGTTTCGCTAAACATTTCTTGCGCAGATCGTGATCATGCGGTGCCAAGGGTGGGCGCAGTGACTGCATCGACACCTGAGCACTCGAGATATCACCAGAAAACGGATGTTAAGACCAGGTAATTCATCGCGTAGCCGCTACGGTCAAGCTCGGCTACGGTCCCGACCGCAGCCGAGCGGCCCTGATCATTGCAGCTTCCGCGAAGTTGGGGCTCTACGAGCCGGTCCGGAGCGCCTCGTAGCGGTGACGCCACCACCCCAGAACATCGACAGGAACCGCTTGCTGCGCAGTAACTGCAAGAATGCGTAGATGACTGGACCCGGCCAAGGCATGGCGGCAGACCTCGCCGAGCAGCCGGAGGTGCTGGCCCGCCTGCTCGAGCCGGCCGGCAGCGGCGCGATCGCCAAGGTCGCCGCGGCCGTGGTCGAGCGGGCACCCCGCCACGTGGTGCTCGCCGCGCGGGGCACCTCCGACCACGCGGCGCTCTACGGGGCCTACCTCGCCGAGATCCGGCTCGGGCTGCCGGCCGGGTTGGCGTCCCCGAGCACGGTGACCCTTTTCGGAGCCCGCCCTGACCTGCGCCACGCGCTGGTGGTCGGCGTCTCGCAGAGCGGCAGCTCACCGGACCTGACCGAGGTGGTGCGGGTGGCTCGGGAGACCGGCGCGCTCACCCTCGCGGTCACCAACGATCCGGGCTCGCCGCTGGCGGCTGCGGCCGAGCTCGCCATCGACATCGCGGCCGGGCCGGAGCGGGCGGTGGCGGCGACCAAGACCTACACGGCACAGCTGCTGGCGCTGCTGCTCCTGGTCGAGGGGGTCCGGGCGGGCGGTGGCGCCCTGCCCGGCGCCGAGCGGGCCGAGCTGGAGGGCCTGCCCGCACTCGCGGCCCAGGTCCTGGCCGATCCCACAGCGGTCGAGCTGGCACCCCGCTACCGGTTCGCCGGGCGGCTGGTGACCACCGGCCGGGGGTACGCGTACCCGACCGCCCGGGAGGCCGCGCTCAAGCTGATGGAGACCTCCTACCTGGCCGCGCTCGCGTTCTCCGGTGCGGACCTGCTGCACGGACCGGTCGCGCTGGCCGACCCGGCCGTGCCCGTGCTGGCCGTCGTCGGAGCGGGTCCGGGTGGTGCGGCAATGCGGGACGTGCTGGCCCGGCTGGGGGAGCGGCGGGCGGACGTGGTGGCGGTGGGCCCCACCGACGTCCCGGGAGTCTCCGCCCGCATCGGCGTGCCGGCCGTGGACGAGCGGCTCGCCCCGCTGCTGGACATCCTGCCGCTGCAGCGGCTCGCGCTCGCGCTGGCGCTGGCCCGGGGCGAGGACCCGGACTCACCCCGCGGGCTGCGGAAGGTCACGGCCACCCGGTAAGCCCGCGGCATGGCACCCTGAAGCCGTGTCAACCCTGCGTGACCTGGTGGAGGAGCACACCACGCTCCCCACGCCCGACATCGACCACCTGCACCAGCTGGCCGGCGACTGGCAGCTGATCTCTGACCTGTCCTTCGCCGACCTGCTGATGTGGGTGCCGGTCGAGCCGGAGCTGGAGCACGGGGGTGCGTCGCCGGCGTTCCTGTGCGTGGCGCAGGTACGCCCGACCACCGCGCCAACGGCGTACCAGGACGACCAGGTGGGCCGGGTCGTGGCCGGGCCCGAGGTGGCGCACCTGGAGATCGCCCGTACCCAGGGGCGGATCTGGCGCGAGGGCGACCCGGTGTGGTATGGGGACACTCCGGCCCGGCACGAGGCGATCCCGGTCCGGCGGCGCGACGCCGACGGCGAGCCGGGCACGGTTATCGCAGTGGTCGGGCGCGACACCAACCTGTCCACCGCCCGCACCCCGAGCCAGCTGGAGCTGAACTACCTGACCAGCGCGGACGACCTGGCCCAGATGATCGCCGACGGCACCTTCCCGCCGCCGCGGGGCCAGGGCGAGACCACGAGCGCCCCGCGCGTCGGCGACGGCCTGGTACGCCTCGACGCCGGCGGCAAGGTGACCTACGCCAGCCCCAACGCGCAGTCGGCGTACCGGCGCCTGGGCATGGCGGCGCACCTGGTGGGTGAGGACCTGGCGGCGCTGACCGGCCGGCTCGCCGATGACCCGCTCGACGGCTCGGAGGTGTCCGCTCAGGTGCACGCGGCGCTGCGCGGTGAGGCCCCGCCCCGGCGCGAGGTGGAGGCGCGCGGCGCGAGCGTGCTGATGCGCGCGCTGCCCCTGATCCCGGCCGGCGTGCCGATCGGCGCGCTGGTCCTGGTGCGCGACACCACCGAGGTCCGCCGGCGGGAACGGGCGTTGATGACGAAGGAGGCCACCATCCGGGAGATCCACCACCGGGTGAAGAACAACCTCCAGACCGTCGCGGCGCTGCTGCGGCTCCAGGCGCGGCGGGTGTCGGCGCCGCAGGCCCGCGCGGCCCTGGAGGAGTCGGTACGCCGGGTCGCCTCGATCGCACTGGTGCACGAGACCCTGTCGATGTCCTCGGACGAGGCGGTCGAGTTCGACGGCATCGTGGACCGGGTGGCCTCGGCAGCGGCCGACGTCGCGGCGCCCGAGTCGAAGGTGACCATGCGCCGCGACGGCACGTTCGGCGTCCTGCCCGCGGAGGTGGCCACCCCGCTCGTCATGGTGCTCAACGAGCTGCTGATCAACGCGGTGGAGCACGGCTTCCAGCCCGGGGCGGCGGGGGAGGTGGTGGTGGCGGTGCACCGCTTCCGGCGGCAGCTGCACGTCACCGTCGCGGACACCGGCCGGGGCCTGCCCGCCGACTTCGACGTCGAGAGCGAGGGGAACGGCCGGCTCGGGCTCCAGATCGTGCGCGCCCTTGCCGCGGGTGAGCTGCGGGGCACCATCGAGCTGCGGGAGCGGTCCGGCGGCGGGACCGAGGCGGTGCTGGTGGTGCCGCTGCACAAGCGCTGACCCGCAGCGCATGACGCCCGCATGCCGCCGCGCGGGGCGCGCGGGCACAGATCGGGCACCCGACCGCGCAACCCCTGGTCGGGCCGGCCCGGACATGGCAGCATGGCCCGCATGACATCCGCGCTTCAGCGCCGCTTCGTGGCTCGCCGCCACGTCGACTACGGCCGCGTGCGCAGCGCGATCTGTCCGGCTCGCTGACCTTCGCGTTCCTGAGCCCTCTCCAGGCGCGCGGTCGCGCCGGCTTCTCCATCGCCCCGCCAGTCGTGCGGCGCGCCCGTGCGTCCCCTATCCCAGAAGGGACGCCGCTATGGCGGTCATCACCACGTCGTCATACACATCCACCCGCCGCCCGCGCGGCGAGGGGCAGTGGGCGCTCGGCCACCGCGAGCCGCTGAACCCCAACGAGCGCAGCAAGAAGGACGACGACGGGCTCAACGTGCGGGCCCGCATCGAGAGCATCTACGCACACCACGGCTTCGCCAGCATCGACCCGGCCGACCTGCGCGGCCGTTTCCGCTGGTGGGGCCTTTACACCCAGCGCAAGCCGGGGATCGACGGCGGGCGTACCGCGGTCCTGGAGTCGCACGAGCTCGAGGACGAGTACTTCATGCTGCGCATCCGGGTGGACGGCGGCCAGCTCGACCTGGCGCAGCTGCGGGCGGTCGCCCACGTGTCCACCCGGTACGGACGCGACACCGCGGACCTCACCGACCGGCAGAACGTGCAGCTGCACTGGGTGCGCATCGAGGACGTGCCGGCCATCTGGCGGGAGCTGGAGCGGGTCGGGCTGTCCACGACCGAGGCGTGCGGTGACACGCCCCGGGTGGTGCTGGGCAGCCCCGTCGCGGGCATCGCGGCCGCCGAGGTCGTCGACGCCACGCCCGCGATCCGCGAGATCACCGCCCGCTACGTCGGCGACCCGGCGTACGCGAACCTGCCGCGCAAGTTCAAGTCGTCGGTCGCCTGGCTGCCCGACGTGCCGTACCAGGCGAACGACGTCGCTTTCCTCGGCGTGGTGCACCCGGAGCACGGCCCGGGATTTGACGTGTGGGTCGGCGGCGGCCTGTCCACCAATCCGATGCTCGCCCAGCGCCTCGGCGCGTGGGTGGCGCTGCACCAGGTCGCCGACGTGTGGGCCGGCGTGGTCGGGGTCTTCCGCGACTTCGGCTACCGCCGGCTGCGCAGCCGGGCCCGGCTCAAGTTCCTCGTCGCGGACTGGGGCGTCGCGCGGTTCCGGCACGTGCTGGAGGAGCGCTACCTGGGCGTGCCGCTGCTGGACGGGCCGGCGCCGGTGCTGCCGGAGCGGCCGGTGGACCACATCGGCGTGCACCCGCAGCGCGACGGCCGCTACTACGTCGGCGCCGCCCCGGTCGCCGGGCGGGTCAGCGGCTCGCTGCTGGCCAAGCTCGCCGATGTGGTCGCCGAGCACGGCAGCGGCCGGGTCCGGCTCACGCCGTACCAGAAGCTGGTCGTGCTCGACGTGCCACCGTCCAAGGTGGACTCGCTGGCAGCCGCCCTGCGCGAGCTGGGGTTGGAGACGGCGCCGTCGCCGTGGCGGCGCGGCACCATGGCGTGCACCGGCATCGAGTACTGCAAGCTGGCGATCGTCGAGACCAAGGCCCGGGCGGCGGACCTCGTCGCCACCTTGGAGCGCCGGTTCCACGAGCAGGAGGACCTGCGGGACACCGGCATCACCATCAACCTCAACGGCTGCCCGAACGCCTGCGCCCGCACCCAGGTCGCCGACATCGGCCTCAAGGGCCAGCTGGTGCCCGGCCCCGGCGGCGAGCTGGTCGAGGGCTTCCAGGTGCACCTGGGCGGCGGGCTCGCGCTCGCCGCGGGGCAGCGCGCCGCGTTCGGCCGCAAGCTGCGCGGCCTGCGGGTCACCGCCGAGGAGCTGCCCGGGTACGTGGAGCGGCTGGCCCGGCGCTACCTGGCCGGGCGTACGCCCGGCGAGCCGTTCGCCCAGTGGGTGTCCCGAGTCGACGCCGAGGAGCTGCGATGAGTACGGATGAGCGGGTCGTGCCGTTCCACTGCCCCTTCTGCGGCGAGGAGGACCTGCGGCCGGCCGACGCCGCACCGCGCGCGTGGGAGTGCCGCGGCTGCACCCGGGTCTTCACGGTCACGCTGGTCGGCCTGCGCACCCGGGAGGTGCGCAGGTGACGGCCACCACGACGCCCCGGCGCAGCGCGGCGGAGCTGCGGGAGCTGGCCACCCGAGCCGGCCAGGAGCTGGAGCGGGCGAGCGCCGAGCAGATCGCCGGCTGGGCGGCCGCCGAGTTCGGGGCGAGGTTCTGCGTGACGAGCTCGTTCGCGGACGCCGTACTCGTGCATCTGGTCTCCCGGGTGGCGCCCGGGGTGGATGTGGTCTTCCTCGACACCGGCCTGCACTTCGCCGAGACGCTGCGGGTACGCGAGCGGGTGGCGGCCACCCTGCCGGTACGGGTGCGTTCCGTCCGCCCGGAGCTCACGGTGGGCCAGCAGGACGGCCGGTACGGGCCCCGGCTGTTCTCCCGCGACCCGGACGGGTGCTGCGCGCTGCGCAAGGTCGAGCCGCTGGAGCGGGCCCTGGCCGACTACGACGCGTGGGCGGCCGGCCTGCGCCGCGACGAGTCGCCGACCCGGGCCAACACGCCGGTGGTGCACTTCGAGGCGAGCCGCGGCCTGGTGAAGGTCAACCCGCTGGCCCGCTGGACCCAGGCGGACGTGGACCGGTACATCTCCCGGTACGACGTCCCGGTGAACCCGTTGCTGCGGCACGGGTACGGATCTGTGGGCTGCTGGCCGTGCACCCGCCGGGCCAGGGCCGGCGAGGACCCGCGGTCCGGCCGGTGGCCGCTGTTCGACAAGACCGAGTGTGGGCTGCACTCACCATGACCGCGACAGCCAGCATCGCCGTGCCGGCTGGGACGGACTACGGCACGCCCACTCTGGATGCGGGACCGGGCGGGGCGGCGGTCGCCGTGCTGCTGGTCGCGCACGGCAGCCGTGACCCGCGGGCCGCCCAGGCCACCCAGGCGCTGGCCCGGGCGGTGGCGGGGGCCTGGCCGGACGGTCCGGTCAGCGTCGCCTACCTCGACCACGCCCAACCCTCGGTGCCGCTGGCGCTGGTGCGCCTCGCCGCTGCCGGGTGCCGCCACGCGGTCGTGGTGCCGCTGCTGCTGACCGCGGCCTACCACGGGCGGGTGGACCTGCCCGCGGTGCTGGCCCGGGTACGGGCGGCCGGCCTGCCGCTGCGGGTCAGCCCGACCGGCGTGCTCGGCCCGCACGGGCCGGCCGTTGACGCGTTGCTCGTCGTGGCGCTGCGCCGGCGGCTGGGACAGCTGCGCCAGCCGTACGACGCACTCGTGCTCGCCGCGGCTGGCACCCGTGATGCCGCTGCTCGGGGCAGCGTCGCCGCGGTCGCCGCGACCCTGGGTATGGCGGCTGGCGTGCGCTGCCTGCCGGCGTACGCGGCAGCGGCCGGGCCGACGCCGGGGGAGGCGGTACGGCGGCTGCGGGCCGGCGGCGCGCGGCGGGTGGCGGTCGCCTCCTACTTCTTGGCCCCCGGCCTGCTCCACGACCGGGCCACGGCATCGGCCCAGGGCGGCGGGGCGGCCGGTGTGGCCGCGCCACTGGGAGCCGCGCCAGAGCTGGCGCAGCTGGTCCTGGCACGGGTGTCCGCGACTGCTCGGGCATAGGCGGGGTCATAGCAAAAGCGTGCCCCCGGCGATATTCGCCGGGGGCACGCTTTACAGCGCGGTTCAGAGGGAGTGAGCGCGGACCCGCAGGCCACCGCGACGCTTGACAGTACGCCGCTCCTCTTCGCTCATCCCGCCCCAGACGCCGGCGTCCTGACCGCTTTCCAGCGCCCATTGCAGGCACTCGTCGGTCACTGAGCAGCGCCGGCAGACCGCCTTGGCCTGCTCGACCTGAAGGAGAGCCGGGCCAGACGTCCCGATTGGGAAGAACAGCTCCGGATCCTCGTCGCGGCAGGCAGCACGGTGGCGCCAGTCCATGGCGGCAACACTCCTTGTTCGTCAAACGGTGGCGTAAAGTACGTTGATCTTTCCCCTATATGCACGCGCGGCGCATTCCGACGGCAACGCGTGAGCAGGCAACCCGTATCGCTTGTGAATGCTTTCACGAACGGCCGTGATGTCAAGGGGAGATCCAGAGAAAATCTGAGGGCGTGACCTAGGTCACGATCCTTTGCTCCCAGAAGTGCCGGTTTCTCCGAATTTCTTCCCTACGGCGCTCAGCATTCGATGTAGTACGCTACGCGACCCCCGCCCAGCATTACCGATGTGTCCTGTATGTACGTGTGGCACACGGGCGGGAGGCGGCCGTATGCCTCGTCAGCAGACTACCCGCAGTGCGGCCGGCACGCTGGTGAACTGCACCTTGTCGCGCTCACCCAGGTAGTCCCCGTCCAGCTGGAAGGGCTGGGGCCGGACGGTACGCAGGGTGAACGCGGCCACGTCGTGCAGCCGGAGCACGTTGCGACCGCGCGGGTCCGCCCGCCGGGACAGGATCTGGGCCACCGTACGGGTGGTGCTGGGCACGTGCAGCACGCGCATGGCCAGCACGTCGAGCCCCAGCTCGAAGGAGGCGTCCGGGTTGGGGTTGACCGGGCGGTCGCCGAGGTAGGTCCACGGAGCCGTGTTCTGCACGATCACCGTGGCCAGGTCCGCCTCTGGCGCCTCGCCGGGCCGCTCCAGGGTGATCCCCGGGTGCCGGCGGTCGGTGCCCAGGAAATACTGTGCGACCGTCGACCGCAGGTAGAGCGCTGGCGTGGAGACCCGCCCGTGCAGCCGGGCCCGTTCGACCCGCCGTACCACCGCGGCGTCCAGGCCCAGCCCTGCGCAGAACGTGAAGTATCGCTCGTCGGCCCGGCCCAGGCCGATGGTGCGGGTACGCCGCTCGCGCAGCGCCTCCAGGATCACGCTCGTGCCCTCGGCCCAGTCCTTGGGCAGGCCCAGCGCACGGGCGAAGACGTTCGTGGAGCCGCCGGGCACCACGCCGAGCGCCGGCAGCGCCGCCGGGTCCGGCGGCGCGTCGCTGGGGCGCGTGGACAGCAGGCCGTTCACCGCCTCGTTGACGGTGCCGTCGCCGCCCAGCGTCACCACCAGGTCGACCCCGGTCAGCGCCGCCTGCTGCGCGAGCGTGGCGCAGTGCCCGCGCCGGCGGGTGTACGCCACCTCCAGCTCGACCTCGCTGCGCAGGGCGCGGACCAGCACGTCGCGGCTGCGCTCGCTCGTGGTGGTGGCCTTCGGGTTGACCACGAGAAGAGCGCGCATGCCGGGGACTGTAGCCTAGGGGGCCGTGACCGAGCGCTCACCCCACGCTGCCCTGCCCGGCCCGCTCCGGTGGGCGGTCGGGCTGCTCGCGGCGGAGGCCGCCGCCGTCGTGCTCGTCGTCGCCTACCTGGTGTACGCCGACCTCACCGCGGACGCGGCGAGCCGGCGCTCCGCGCTGCTGGTGACCGGGTACGCGGCACTGGTCGCCGCCGCGCTCGGTGGGTTGGCCTGGGCGCTGTCGCGTCGGCGGGCGTGGGCCCGCAGCCCGGCGATCGTGCTACAGCTCCTGCTGCTGCCCGCGGCCTACTACATGGTCTCCGGCGGCCTGTTCTGGCTGGGCCTCCCACTGGGCGCCACCGCCCTGCTGGTGATCGGTCTGCTGCTCACGGCGGCGACCCGCGAGGCCATCGGGATCCATTGACCCTCCGGCCGGCGGTGCGAGCCCGGCCGGCACCGCCCACGCGGCGGGCGGCGCGAGGCTTCAGTGCGTCGCCGACCGGATCTCCGCACCGCGGCTGACCAGCCGGATCGCCGCGCTGCCCGCGACCGTGCCGGCGCTGACATCGGCCGCCAGCGCGGTGAGCACCTGCCAGGCGAACGACTGTGCGGGCGGCAGCACCGCGGTGCCGACCGTCGCCACCGCCACCTCCACGGCGAGCCCGTCGGCCGTGATGTCGAACCGGCAGCTCAGCTCGGAGTCGGGCGCGGCGAGCCCGAGCAGCATGCCGCACGCCTCGTCAACGGCTATGCGCAGGTCCTCGATCTCGTCGAGGCCGAAGTTGAGCCGGGCCGCGATGCCGGCGGTCGCCGTGCGGAGGACGGCCAGGTAGGACCCGTCGGCGGGCACACCGATCCACACGACGTCGTGGCCCGTCGTCTCGCTGTCGCCGCCCGGCCGGTACGCCACTGGAGTCCTCCCCCCGGACATCGACTTTAGGGGGTCGCCGCTCATCTGTGTGGCTCTACCGGTGACGCTCCCGCGGCCAGCCGGCGCAGAGCCTCGCCGGACAGCCGGTACGGCACCCACTCGGTCATCGCGGTCGCGCCGATCGCCTGGTAGAAGTCGCGGGCCGGGTTCCAGTGCAGCACCCAGCACTCCAGCCGGGGGTAGCCCCGGCGTACGCACTCCTGGGCGAGCGCGCCGAGCAGCGCCCGCCCGGCGCCGGTGCCCCGGGCGGCCGGGCGCACGTAGAGGTCCTCGAGGTAGATGCCGTGCCGCCCCTCCCAGGTGGAGAAGTTGAGGAACCACAGGCCGAACGCGACCGGGGTGTCCTGCTCGTCCACTGCCACGTGGCCGAAGAGCGCGGCCGGCGCGTCCGCCGGGAACAGGGCGTCCGTCAGCTGCGCCGGGGTGAGATGGCACAGCTGCGGCGCCTTCTCGTACTCCGCCAGCTCGTGCACCATCGCGACGACGGCCGGCACGTCCGATGGACGTGCCGGCCGGACTGAGCACACCTCGGGGTCGCTCACCCCTGCTTGGTCTCCCAGAAGATCTTCGCGATCTCGTCGATCTTGTCGAGCAGCTCCTGAGCCACTGCCACGTCGACCTTGCCCTTGGCGCCACCGGCGCCGGCCAGCTTGGTCGCCTCGTTGAACAGCTGGTGCAGCTGCGGGTACTTCTCGAAGTGCGGGGCCTTGAAGTAGTCGGTCCACAGCACCCAGAGGTGGTGCTTGACCAGGTCGGCCCGCTGTTCCTTGATAAGCAGCGCGCGGGCGCGGAAGTCCGGGTCGTTGTTCGCCTCGTACTTCTCGCAGATCGCCTTGATCGACTCCGCCTCGATCCGCGCCTGGGCCGGGTCGTACACACCGCACGGCAGGTCGCAGTGGGCCTTGACGACGGTACGGGGTATGAACAGTCGCGGCAGTCGCATCGGACTCCTCCTGGGCCTGTTTGCGATGATCCTTATGTCCGGAACCTTACCCCGGCCAGGGCGGCCGGAACGCGGGAGGTGGC
>DASSUC010000291.1:0-7926 GCA_035707405.1 Micromonosporaceae bacterium
ATCACCGATGTCCTGGTCGCGGAGTTCGGGCAGCTGATGGCGCTCGACCCAGCCGCGTTCCGGCGCAAGTTCCGCAAGATGGCGGCCACGCCGTTCGCGTTCTACCGGGGCAGCGCCAGCCTGTTCTACGCCGACATGACCACCGGCTTCGCCGACGACCGGTTCCTCGACGGGCTGACCAGTCGCGTGTGGATCCACGGTGACCTGCACGCCGAGAACTTCGGCACCTACATGAACTCCTCCGGCATCCTGGTCTTCAACGTCAACGACTTCGACGAGGCGTACGTCGGGCCGTACACCTGGGACCTGAAGCGGTTCGTGGCGAGCGTGGCGCTCATCGGCTACGCCAAGGCGCTGTCCGACGCGGTGATCAGCCGCCTGGTGGCCGGCTTCGCCGAGACCTACCTGACCGAGCTGCGCGGCATCGCCGGCGGCGGGGACGACGCGATCGGCTCGCTGACGCTGTCCACCACCACCGGGCCGCTGCACACGGTGCTCCAGATGGCCCGGCTCAACACCCGGGTGGACCTGCTCGCGGCCCAGACCAACATCGACAACTACGAGCGCCGGTTCGCCCTCGGCGACGGCATCTACGAGGTCGACGCGGCGACGCGGGCCAAGGTCGAGAAGGCGTTCGAGGCGTACGTGGGCACGCTGCCGCCCACCGCCAGCACCCGTCCGGTGTCCTACGCGATCAAGGACATCGCGCTGCGCAAGGGCGTGGGCATCGGCTCGGCCGGCCTGCCCTCCTACAACCTACTGCTGGAGGGGCAGACCCAGGCGCTGGAGAACGACGTCATCATCTACATGAAGCAGGCCCAGGTGCCGGCCGTGGCCCGCTACATCGACGACGAGCGGGTCCGGGCGTACTTCCAGCACCAGGGCCACCGCACCGCCGAGTCGCAGCGGGCGCTGCAGGCGTACGCCGACGCCTGGCTCGGCTTCACCGAGCTGGACGGGGTGGGCCAGCTCGTCGCCGAGGTCTCGCCCTACGCGGCCGACCTGGACTGGTCCGACGTCAACGAGCCGGACGAGCTGCTGCTCGTGGTGGGGGACCTGGGCCGGGCGGTGGCCCGGATGCACAGCGTCGCCGACGACGAGTCAAGCCACGACCTGGTGGACTTCTCCACCGAGGAGGCGATCGTCGCCGTGGTGGAGCGCGACGCGCCCGGCTTCGTGGCCATGCTCGTGGAGTTCGCGCACGCCTACGGCCTGCGGGCCCGCGCCGACCACCAGATCTTCGTGGACCTGTTCCGCAACGGGCGGCTCCCGGGCCTCTGACCGGCCGCCTAGGATCGCGGCATGACGCCCGAAGAGGTCGGTGCCCGGCTCGTCGAGGTCCTGGGCAGCGAGAGTACGGCGACCGCCACGGTCTCCGGCGGCGGCCCGGGGCACGCCCGGGCGACCGTGGACGTGCCGCCCGCGCGGTGGCACGACGCCCTGCGCTCCGCCCGCGACGAGCTGGGGTGCGACTACTTCGACTGGCTCTCCGCAGTGGACGAGCTGGAGCAGGGCTTCACCGTCGTCGCGCACCTGTGGTCGGTCGCCGGGCGGTTCGGCGTGCTGGTGCGGACCAGGGTGCCGCGCGAGGCGCCCGCGGTCGCCTCCATCGTGGACATCTTCCCGGGCGCGGCCTGGCACGAGCGGGAGACGCACGAGATGTTCGGGGTCACCTTCCCGGGCCACCCGGGCGAGCTGCTGCCGCTGCTGCTGGCATCGGAGTTCGAGGGGCACCCGCTGCGCAAGGAGTTCGTGCTCGCCTCCCGGGCGGTCAAGGACTGGCCGGGCGCGAAGGAGCCGGGCGAGAGCGAGCACACGGCCACCCGGCGCCAGAAGATGCGCCCGCCCGGCGTGCCGGACCCGACCGAGTGGGGCCCGGCCGCGCGCCGTGCCCCGCAGCCCGGTCGCGGCCCGGAGCCCCGACCCGGCCCCGAGCCCCGACCCGGCCAGGATGAGGAGGAGCGCTGATGCCGGTCTGGCTGGAGCTGGCGATCCGGGTGATCGGCGTGGTCGCGGCGTTCCTGGTGCTGCCGCTCGTGGTCGGGCAGACCGAGCACAAGGTGATGGCGCACATGCAGGGCCGGCTCGGCCCGATGTACGCCGGGGCCTTCCACGGCTGGGCCCAGCTCGTCGCGGACGGGTTGAAGTTCGTCCAGAAGGAGGACGTGACCCCGCGGGCGGCCGACCGGCCGGTGTTCCGGCTCGCCCCGTTGGTGGCGCTGCTGCCGTACCTGGTGGCTCTGCTGGTGATCCCGCTGGGGCCGGGCGACCTGGTCGGCCAGCCGCTGGACATCGGCCTGTTCCTGGTGCTGGCCGTGGTCGGCGTCGGCGTGGTCGCGGTGATGATGTCCGGCTGGGCCTCGGCGAACAAGTACAGCCTGCTCGGCGGGTTGCGGGCAGCCGCCCAGCTGCTCGGGTACGAGCTTCCGCTGGTGCTGGCCGCGGCCAGCGTGGCGATGGCGGCCGGCACGCTCAGCCTCACCGGCATCGTCGAGGCGTGGCGGCCGTGGTGGCTGCTGTGGCAGGCGCCGGCGCTTGCGGTCTTCTTCATCGCCGGCCTCGCTGAGATCCGGCGGGCGCCGTTCGACATGCCGGTCGCCGAGACCGAGCTGGTGTTCGGCTACATCACCGAGTACACGGGCCTGCGGTTCGCGTTCTTCATGCTCGCCGAGTATGTCGGCGTCGTGGTGATCTCCGCGCTCACGACGGTGCTCTTCCTCGGCGGGTGGAAGGGCCCGTTCGGGCTGGACGCCGAGCTGGGCTGGCTCTGGACCCTGGTCAAGATCTTCGCGGTGGCGTTCGTGGTGATCTGGGTCCGGGTGTCCTATCCGCGGCTGCGCGAGGACCAGCTGCAACGGTTGTGCTGGCTGGTGCTCGTGCCGGTGGCGCTGGCGCAGCTGGCGCTGACGGTGGGGGTCAAGCTCGCCATCGCGTGAGTTGCCCGGCCTTTTCTTGTGACACCTGACAGCATTTTGGTGTGTCCCGGCCTGTCACCGGCCAGCCCGATGCCACCGAGCGGTCTGACCCCGCCGGCCGGCGGGAGGAAGCGGCTGGGGCACCCGGTCCGGCCCGTCCACAGGCGACGAGCCGGAGCCGGATGGGTGCCGTGTGGCCGGCCTGCCACGGCCTCGTGCTCGTGGTTGGCGTGGCCGGCCTGGTGCGCGTCTGGGCCAGTGACCGGGGCTTCTGGAACGACGAGCTCTACGTCGCGGTCAACGTGCGGGACCTGTCCCCGCACAAGCTGCTGACCGGCCCCTTGCGGTACAGCCAGGTGGCCCCGCCCGGCTGGCTGTACGGGGAGAAGGTCATGTACCAGCTCTTCGGCGGTGATGAGCAGGTGCTGCGCCTGCCCCAGCTGGCTGCGGCAGTGGCGGTGCTGGTGCTGACCGCGGTCCTGGCGTACCGGGCGTCCGGCCACTCCGCCGCACTGGCGGCAACGGCGCTGCTGGCGACGTCGCCGCTGCTCTACATCTACGCCGGCGAGCTGAAACAGTACCCCGTCGAGGCCGCGGCGGCGCTCGCCATCGTGCTGATGGTGGATGTGCTGTCGGGTAAGGGTGACCGGGGCAGGCACCGGACGCCCGGCGCCAGGCGGCTGGCCGTCGCCGGACGAGCCCTGGCCTTCGCGACCGTCACGACCGCCGCGGTCTCGGTCAGCTACAGCGCCGTGCTCGTGCTGGCCGGTGCGGTCGGCGGCCTGCTGCTGGTGTTCGCGCTCGGCCGCCGGTGGCGGGCGATGGCCCTCACCGCAGCGGCCGCGGCACCGGCCGCCCTGCTCGGCGCCGAACAGGTACGCCGCCGGATGAGCCAGCCGTTCCTGCGCAACCAGGAGGCGTTCTTCACCACCGGGCTGCCGCCCGAGGGCGCCGGCCCGGCCGAGCTGCTGCGCTGGCTGCCGGACATGTGGCGGGGCTTTGTCGCGTCACCGCTGCACTGGGCGTACCCGTGGCTTGTTCTGGGCCTGGCCCTCGCCGGCGTGGTCGCGCTGGTCTGGCAGGGACGGCGGCTGTGGGCGGCGGTGCTCGTCGGGGTGTTCGGGGCGGCCGTGGGCGCGGCAGCCCTCGGCGGCCTGCCGGTGCAGGACCGGGTGGCGCTCTACCTGGTGGCGCCGGTCGCCGTCGCCGTCGCGGCGGCGTTGTCCGCCGCGGTACGGGCGCTGGTCCAGGCGGTACGGGGCGCTCGGCGCGCGGTCGCGGTGGTGCTCGCGGTCGGGCTGCTGGTCGCGGCCCCCGGCATGGTCCTGGCCGCACGGCCCGCCGCCGCGGCGGCGGTGGCGGAGGTGCGCAACCCCCACTACCGCGACGTGGGGCGCGACGTCATGCGCGAGGTGGCCGGCCAGGTCCGGCCCGGGGACGCGGTCCTGGTGTACGGCTTCAGCCAGCCCCTCGCCTCCTGGTACGGCACCCGCTACCGGCTGCCGGTCGCCGGCCTGGCCACCATGGGGCGCACCGGGGCGTGCCGGCCGGCGACCGTGGACGCGGCGCTGGCCGGGGTGTCCCGGGTCTGGTACGTGCGCGGGGCGAAGTGGTCCGGGCACCCCGACGACTACCACGCCCGGGTGGTCGCCGAGCTGGCCAGGCGCGGCCGGATCATGGACGCCCGGGTCTTCGGACCCGGCCCGGTGCTGGGGCACCGGCCCGGTTGGGCACTCGTCGACCTGGCCCAGGGGCCAGACCCGCACCCGCCCGCGCCCGCGCCGGCACCGGACTACGCCTGCCTCACCGTGCAGCCGCAGTGGCTGTAGCTGATCCGTGGCATTCAGGACTTGACGCCACCGTCTCGACGCGTCGCAACCAGCGTATTTGTTACATCTCGGGCCGTCGCCTCGTCGTCATGGGTCGTGTCGCCATCAAGATCGCGATCGCGTACACCAAACGTGCAGTCGCACTAAACAATCCGCGTAGCGATCGCGATCTTGACGGTGGTTGTGATCTTGACGGTAGCCGGCGCCGGCCCACCGTGCCGGTACTGGACCACATGGCAACGTCCACTGTGGTCGCCTACGAGTCGGACACGTAGACCCCGCTCGCCTCCTGCCAGGTCCGCTTGCGGTAGGTCCACTGGTCCGCATACCCGCTGGCGCGGATCCGCATCTTGTACGCGTCAGGTGATGCGCTGCCGAGCTCGTAGCGGCCCGCCGCGTCGGCGCACGCGCTCGCCACCTCCTCCTCCACGGTCGTGCGAAAGAGGGTCACGCAGGCTCCCGTGTTAAAGGAGGTCACGGTTCCTGCGACGCCTGCGGTGATGTCGGCTCGTGCGGGGAGCCCCGGTCACGGCGATGGCAACCGCGCCCATCGCCGTGACCGAGATCACCCGCCGTAGGAGTCGGCTCATAAGCCCCTCTCCCGTTGGACGGCCGCGCCGGTGTTGTGCAAGAGAACCTTCATCGCTGTCCCTGCCGAAGGCGGGGTTCCGGTACGAGAAGGGATGACGCGGCGCGCGGCACCCTAAAGAACTTGAAGGGTGCTCGCGCGAGGCGCCCGTACCGGGCAGTATGTGCGCCATGAGCGACTGCGACGAGGCGGCGCTGTGAGCACCGAGCGTTGGAGCGAGGCGGCCGGCACCGAGCGTTGGAGCGAGGCGGCCGGTGGGGTGCCGGGCAAGGGGCTGGCCAAGGGCTTGGTGGTCACCCTGCGCACGATGATGAGGCGTTCGACCACCCAGCAGTATCCGGACGTCGAGCCAGACCTGCCGCCGCGCTCGCGTGGCGTGATCGCCCTGCTCGAGGAGAACTGCACGGTCTGCATGCTGTGCGCCCGCGAGTGCCCGGACTGGTGCATCTACATCGACTCGCACAAGGAGGAGGTGGTGGTGCCGGGAGCCGCGCGGGCGCGCCAGCGCAACGTGCTCGACCGGTTCGCCATTGACTTCTCCCTGTGCATGTACTGTGGCATCTGCATCGAGGCCTGCCCGTTCGACGCGCTCTACTGGTCGCCCGAGTTCGAGTACGCGGAGTACGACATCCGCGACCTCCTGCACGAGCGCGGCCGGCTGCGCGAGTGGATGTGGACCGTGCCGCCGCCACCGGCGCACGACCCCAACGGCGAGCCCGCCAAGGAGGAGACGACCGTGGCCAAGAAGGCCGCCGCGCCCGCCAAGGCCGCCGCGGCGCCCCGAGCGGCCGCCGCCCCCGAGGCGGCGTCGTGACGAGTGCGGACATCCTCCTCGCGGGGCTCGGCGCCATCGCGCTCGGTGCCGCCCTCATGGTCGTGACGACCAAGCATGTGGTACGGGCCGGGCTGTGGCTCGTGGTGTCGCTCGGCGCGGTGGCCGGCCTCTACCTGGTGCTCGCCGCGGAGCTGGTGGCCTGGGTCCAGATGCTGCTCTACGTCGGCGCGGTCGTGGTCCTGCTCCTGTTCGCGGTGATGCTCACCCGCGCCCCGATCGGCGCCCGGCACGACCTGGACCGGCCCGGGTGGCCGGCGCTCCTGGTGGGCGGCGGGGCCGGCCTGGGGCTTTCGGTCCTGCTGGTGGACGCGTACCGCTGGACGCGCGTTGACACGCCGCCGACCGGCACCGCGGAGCGGCTCGGCACGGAGATCTTCCGCTCCTGGGTGCTGCCGTTCGAGGTGCTGTCCGTGCTGCTGCTGGCCGCACTGGTCGGCGCCATCGTCATCTCGCGGCCGGAGATCGGCTCGCGGCCGGAGATCGGCGCGCGGTCCCGGCCCGCGCCAGGGGAGCGCCGCTGATGCATCCGGTGATCCCCTACGTCACGGCCGCGCTCCTCTTCGGCACCGGCGTGTACGGCGTACTGCGCCGGCGCAACGCCGTCCTGCTGCTGATGTCGGTGGAGCTGATGCTCAACGCGGTGAACCTCATCCTGGTCACCGCCGACGCGACGGTCCGGGCGGCGTTGCCCGCGACCGGCCAGGTCTTCGCGCTGTTCGTCATCGTGCTCGCCGCGGCGGAGGTGGGTGTGGGGCTCGCGATCGTGCTACAGCTCTACCGGCTGCACGCCACCATCGCCCTGGACACCGTGGCGCTGTCGCCACCTGACGACACCGCGCCGCTCCCGCCGCCCGGCTCCCCGCCGGACGGCCCGCCCGACCGCGGCGGCCCGCCGCCCGACCGCGGCGGCCCGCCGGACGGCACCGGCCCCCGGCCGGGAGCCGGCGCAGAGCCGTCCCAGCCCGCTCCGGTCGGAGCCGCCTGATGTCACCGGACACCCTCGGGCCGCTGCTGCCGGCCGTACCCTTTGTCGCGGCCCTGATCGGCCTGGCCTGGCCGGGCGCGGGCCGGCGCCTGGCGGCGGCGCTGGGCATCACCGGCGCCGCCGTGGCGCTGCTGGTCGCCGCGTGGCTGGCGCTCACCGTGGACGAGCCGTACGGCACCCACACGCAGCTGGTCGACTTCGGCGGCCTGCCGGTCACCTTCGGGGTACGCATCGACGGCGCGGCCCTGCTCGTCGCGCTCGCGGTCGGCGTGGTGGCGCTGGCCGTGCAGGTCTACTCGGTCGCCTACCTCGCCGACGACGAGCGGTACGCCCCGTACGCCGCCCAGGTCAGCCTCTTCACCGCGGCGATGCTGCTGGTCGTGGTGGCCGGCGACCTGATCGCGCTGCTGGTCGGCTGGGAGGTCATGGGCATCTGCTCGTACCTGCTGATCGGCCACGACCGCCGGCTGCCGGAGGCGCCCAAGGCCGCGGTGAAGGCGTTCATCGTGACCCGCACCGGCGACGTCGGCTTCCTGCTCGGCATCGTGCTGTTGGGCACCAGCGCCGGCAGCTTCCGGATCGCCGACGTGCTGAGCGCGGTGGCCGCGGGCGAGGTCTCGACCGGCCGGCTGACCGCCGCGGCGCTGCTGCTGCTCGCCGGCGTGGCCGGCAAGAGCGCCCAGTTCCCGCTGCACACCTGGCTGCCGGACGCGATGGCCGGCCCGACCCCGATCAGCGCGCTCATCCACGCCGCGACCATGGTGGCGGCCGGC
>DASSUC010000292.1:0-12787 GCA_035707405.1 Micromonosporaceae bacterium
GTTGCACCGGGCTTCCTTCCTATGGGCATTCAGGTCTGGACAACCAGGAATGCTACGAAGGAAGCCCTTCATCCACCGCGGACCTACCACGAACCAGCAGGCCGCACCGCGTGTCACATCACCTCAAGAGAGCCGCACCCATTCGATATGCCGCACGTGGCCGTCAGTCCATGGACTGTTTCCGGTTGCGGAAGCAGACGCCATTGGGCTGACTGGTCGTGCTCATCACGGCAGGCGCCCCACCGCCCCGTACATCGCAGTGTCGGCAGCCGATGCCCGCGGTCGGGGCTGGTGCTCGGCATGCCACTCGACGATTGACGTAAGGCCGGGCGCGATGAGGTCCGTTCCGTCGAAGAAGCGGGCAACCTTGGCACGGGTGCGCGGGAAGAAGGGGCTGCCGCCGGACTCGCTGATGGCGTTGAGGCGTGCGACGGTTTCGGCCGACAGGCCGTCGAAGGTCGGGTGGGAGATGGCCAGGTAGCTGCCGGCGGCCATCGCGCGGGTCAGGCGGACGACGATGCTGTGAGGGTCGTCGGTGTCGTCGATGAACTGCAGGATCGCGATGAGCAACAGGCCGACCGGCTGCGACAGGTCCAGGGTCGCATGCAGCTGCGGGTGGTCGAGGATCGCCTCCGGGTCATGCAGGTCGGCGTCGATGTAGACGGTGGCGCCCTCGGGTGAACTGTTCATCAGGGCCTGGGCGTGCACCAGGACGATGGGGTCGTTGTCGACGTAGACGATCCGGGACTCGGGGGCGATGGATTGGGCGATCTCGTGGGTGTTGTTCGCGGTCGGCAGCCCGGTGCCAATGTCGAGGAACTGGCGGATTCCAGCATCGTGGGCCAGGTGGGTGACCACGCGTTGTAGGAAGTAGCGGTTCTCCACAACGGCTTGGCGGATGCTCGGGAACGCAGAGGCGATCGCGTCGCCGGACGCGCGGTCGGCGGCGAAGTTGTCCTTGCCGCCGAGCCAGTAGTTGTACCGGCGCGCTGGATGGGCCACGGTCGGGTCGACCCGGTCGTGGGCCGTCGGGTCCGCGCCGGTCGTCTCCGGCGTGAGTCCACCATGTACGGGCGTGGTGTCTTCCCTGTTCGGCATCGATGACCACTTCCTGGATATCTATGTCAGGTCTGCGCGTCGACCCTGGTCGACGAAAAGCGTGTAGTAGGTGAACAGACCTGCGGGCAGTGACTGTCGCACGTCACGGCCCTGCGCCGCCTGCTTCACTGACAGGTAACGGTGCGGGCTGACGAGTAGCTGGGACGACGCGAGTAGTTGGCCGGTGTCCGGGTCAAAGACGAGACTGAAACGGAGGTTGCCGGCGACGTTGTCGGCATCCAGGCTGACCCCAATGCCGTGGCGGCCGAGACGATCTGTGACGTCCGGTTGGTAGCTCAGACTGTCCACGCCCGCCAGAACCTGCAGGACAGCCGCTCGCGTGGGCCGCGAGACGTAGTGTGCGGTGTACAGCTCGTCGATGGCGCGCAGTGTCGACTGTGGACCGTCGGGTAGCGGGGCGAAGGCGAGCTGGCGGGCGAGCGCGGTCGGGTCGATGGCCAGCGGCGCCACGATGGGACTGCTGAGGTTGCCGGCACGGTAGGCGGTGCGGGTGGTCGGTGCGCCGGCGAACTGTCCGTCGGTGCTGAGGTAATCGGGCTCTGCGCCGGCCAGGTCGTAGGCAGGCGGCGGTTCGGTGTAGATGCCGAGCCCGGATCCGTCGGTGGCTTCCCATCGGTGGATTTCGACGGCGAATACGGCTGGCGTGTTGGGGCGCGGGGCCGGGGTGCCGGTGGTGTCGAGAATCCACCGGCGAAGGTGGTGGTAGGTGTAGCGGCCGGTTTGATGGTCAGTGGGTGCGTTCCGGATGGTGTTGGCCAAAGCGCTCAGTAGGTCTGCGGTGGTCGGGGACGCCGAGAGCCCGGCGGGATAGCCTCTTGCCAGCACAATGCCGGGCGTTGCTGTGGCGGCCTCGTTCTCGTGGGGTGCTTGGGTGGCCGCGCTGACGGTGACGGCGATGATGAGTACGGTGATCGCCGCTGCTGGCACGGCGAGCCAGCGTCGTCGCGGTCGGCGTTGTGGTGGCGCGGTCGAAGGCGTCATCGTCGACTGGTTCCTTACTGGGTTTGGTGTGTGCATTGGTCGGTGCCGGTGGCCGGGTGTGGAGGTTTGCGCGCTACGGCGGCGAGGAACCCGGCGAGCGGGGTGACTCGTTCGTCGCCTACGGCTTCTGGGCTGGTGCCGTCGGGGCGCCATTGGTTGACGGCGACGAGGCCGGGCGGCTCGCCGCCGGGCAGGTGGGCGTGGGGGGAGATGAAGTCGAACCCGGTGAATAGGGCGCCGATCTCGTCCGGGGTGCGATAGCTGATGGGTGTCGCCGTCTGGGTGTAGATCTGCTTGACCGCGTCGGACTGTGCGGCGTAGCGGGACCCGGGGTCGGTGCCGTGGGAGATGACCAGCAGGCTGTCCGGACTTAACCGGACGTGCAGTGCCGCCATGACGTCGGCGAGGTTGCCGGGGACGAAGTGGAGCACAGAGACGAGCAGGACGCACACCGGCTGGTTGTAGTCGATCAGCTGTCGGGTTATCGGGTGGTCGAGGATCGTCGCGATGGCGCGAATGTCGGCGTGCACGACCCCCGCGGCGGGGTTGGCCTCAAGTATCAGGCGTGCGTGGGCGACTGCGACTGGGTCGATGTCGACGTAGACGACGGGCGCTGCCCGGTCGGTGACGTGGACGATGTCGTGGACGCTGCCATGGGTGGGTAGGCCCGCGCCGAGGTCGAGGAACTGGCGGACCCCTTCGCCGAGCGCGTACCGTACGGCGCGGTGCAGGAAAGACCGGTTCGCCCTGGCAGCGTCGACGACCTGCGGGGCGGCGGCGATGACGGCCTCGGCGGCTCGCCGGTCGACGCCGAAGTTGTGGGCACCGCCGAGGTAGTAGTCGTACATGCGAGCGGCGTTGGGCCGGTCGAGGTCGACGCCGTCGGGCATACAGCCGCTCGCCACGCTCCACACGGCGACGTCATGCCCCAACAGGCCCGGCGGGGTGCTTCCGCATCGCGTTGCCGGCGCGATCGGGCGGTGGTCCGTTGCTGTCGCTGCGACAGAGGCGCCGGTCACCGCTTTCAACTCGCGGTGCGGTTCGAGCATGGGGTCGGCCACCCCGAGCAAGGCGTACGGGAGGCGTCGTTGGCCTTCTCTGGTTGCCATCAGTCGTCCCCTGGCCGCGTGCGCGAGGCGTCGTACCGCTCGGGTAGGCCGAGGATGGTGTCGGCCATCGATGGTGTATCCGCTGCCGTGGCCAGCAGCAGGTCGGTGATGGGCGCAGGCCAGATGTCGAGCACACGCAGCGTGGCGGGATGCAGGTCGACCGGGTCTACCTGATATGTCGCCCGGTCGGGATGGTCGACGGGTGGCTCGCTGCGCTCGGCGGGTGCCCAACCGTCCGCGACGGCGATGTAGACCACGATTGGCACGCCAGTGGCCTCCACAACACCTGCGATACCGACCAGCTTGGGCGTACTGCCTGTTTGATTGGTGACGGTGCGTAGGACGGTGTCGTGCAGCGTCTCGTGAGGCTGCGCGCGGTTCGTACTGCCGGGGTACTGCCAGTAGACCGGCCGGCCTGGCCGGGTACGTCGGATGAGCAGGAGCCGTTGGTCATTGGTGACCAGCACGACGCGGACCTGCTCGGCCAACTCGACCCCGAACGGGAGCAGCGGTGGGGGCGCTGTGGTTCGCGGAGGGTCGGAGAAGGACACGTCGGCGTGATCGGACAGATCGACGCCGTACCTGGCGTAGGCGTCGCGAACGGACACCGGGCTGGTTTGGTTGATTCCGAAGCCGAGTTGGCTTGCGGCGCCAAATACGCCTGCGGGGTGGTCGGCGCTGAGGTGCAGCAGCGGCGGCAGTCCGGGCCAGCGGTCGATGCTAAGCAACGCATGGTTCAGGGTGAAGGCCGTACGGGCACACTCGCGGCGGCATGGCCGGGCGAGGCCCAGCTTGTCGAGGACGGCGCGACCAGCGTCGAGGCTGTCGACAGCCGTGGTCACCGAGTGGGTGGCTTCCCTGACGGTGTCAACCACGCGCAATTCGGCGCGGCCGTCGGGTCTGTCGGCTAGTTCGACGACGAGGCCGTCGCGAACCGGGTAGACCAGCATGGTGTGCGTGTGTTGGCTTGTCCAGGTGCCGCCGCTGGCGAGGATGCGGTCGGTGAGGACAACGGGATCACCCATGTGCAGCACGCTGGCCTGATATTCGTCAGCCATCGCGGTGGACCTGCCCTTGTTGCGGCGCCCATTGGCGCCCTGCGGCACGCGTAATGACCGCTGGATCGTTCACGGCACAGGGCAGCCACCCAGGCTCGGGTGCGGCTGCCCTGCCCCAGCCCGGCGGCGTACGCGCAGCGCGGCTCGCACCATGGACGATAGGCGGGGGAACACTCGCCCCGGCCTGCCGGGACGAGGGGGCTTTCGAGGCTTCGGGCCTCATACTCAATCTGTCGTGGCGGCCGCAACGCCGGTACAGGTCCGGAAGATGCCCCCTGAAGGGGAACCCCTGCCGGCGTCCCCATCGAGTGCGCGGTGTTGGCGCTGAGGCGGGACGCCGGTCAAGACCGGGCCGATACGACGTCGCGTGGGTGCGGCGGAAACCGAAGGTAGGGCTTGAGTTTCGCATCAGCGGGCCTCACCGGCGAGGGTGGCGGAAGCTGGCGTGGGGTGGCGTTGCCGCGGCAGGAGCCGGCGCCGGCTTGCCGGAGTGGTCGCGGTCCGAAGGTCAGCCACGAACTCGTCGACCTGGGCGGCCGTGACTCCGGGGACGCAGACGATGTGCGACCACTGGCCGTCGTCGGGGAGTACCCATTTGTCGCGCACGGCCTGGGGTGGGGTGCGGAGGACGACGGTGAATGCGTGTGGGTTGAGTCGGGTTGGCCAGCCGAGTTTGGTGATCTGGCGGTGGGCGTAGATGGCCAGTTTGCGCGACGCCTCGGCCCGGGCTCGCAATCCATCAACGCCGAGGGTTTGCAGGACATGCCAGAGGATCAATGGGGTGTGGCCGTTGCGGGAGCCGCTGATCGTGGTGTCGGCGCTGCCTGTGTAGGAGACGCGGCCGTTGACCGGCGTGTAAGGCGACTGGGCGTAGATGAGAATCCCGCAGGGCATCAGTGTGGAGAGGAACTTGTGCCCGGACACGACCATAGACGTGGCGCCGGCGACGAAGTCGAACGCTGGCCGGGCCTGGTCGGGCAGCAGCGCGAGCGGGATGCCGGACAGGGCGGCGTCGACGTGGATGCGCCGCCGGGTGACGGCAAGCCGGTCGCAGGTCGCGACGATCCTGGCCACATTGTCGATGGCCTCGGTCATGGTGGTTCCGGCAGTGGCGACGATCGCGGCGGCGCGTTCGCGGCGCATGTCGAGCTGCCCGGCGAGGTCGTCGTAGTCCATCTGGCCGGTCTTGTCGGCCCGTACGATGATCAGCGGCAGCTTCAACAGCCGGGCAGCCTTCACCACGGAGTAGTGGGCGGCCGTGGAGGTGTAGATCACGGTGTCGGGATAGCGCTGCCATGCCTCGTCCAGGGCGTGCAGGTTGGCTTCAGTCGCACCGGTGGTCACATATCCCCAGCGGCCGGCCGGAGCCCGCAGCAGGTTGGCCACCGTCTCCACGACCCGTTGCTCCACCAACTTGGTGTGGTTGCGGCCGTGGCCAAGGTCATAGGGATCGCCGACGTTGTTGAGCAGCTGAGTGGTGAGCAGCTCTGCGAGGTCGGGGAACGCGAGGTCGACCGCGCCGGGAAAGCCGATGTCGAACTTGCGTGCCTCGATCAGCGAGGTGTGGAGGTCGGTGAGCGCCTGGGCGACCGGTCGGGTCAGGTCAACGGCCACGGTCGCCTCGCCTCTGGCTACGGGCTGCCGCTCGCGTCGCGACGAGGCGCGCGTTGTCGGCCTGCCAAAGGGTCAAGTTGAGGGTGTCCAACCAGTGCAGGACCTCGGCGTGGGCCGGGTCGGTGCGGAGCTGCTCGGGTTGGCTCCAGCCCCACCGGTAGACGCCGTGGGCGAAGACGTCGCCGAGGCTGTGCGTGGAGTGGATCTGAAACGCGTTGTACTCGTTCAGCCCGCGCCGTTCGCAGACGATCGTGGTCTGGTCGGTGAGCACGATCAGGACCCGGCCGGGAACGTCGGCGACGTTCTCGACTTGCTCCCGGGCCTGCTCCCACACCCCGGTGTGGGTGTCCAAACTGGACAGACCTACGCCGATGTAGTAGGCACTGTCGGCCATGCTGTCGTCGACCCGGTTGGCCAGGTCAGTGCGCAGGTCGAGCGGGCCGGTCTGCATCCGTTTGCCGACATGCTCGTTGAGCCCGAACAGCAGTCGCGGCAGGTGCTGCGCTTCCAGACCTGCTAGCCACAGCTTCGTTGCTGCCTTTACGCTCAACCGCTCCGCCCGTCCCGGTGTCGGCTGCACGAACAGGAATGCCAAGCCGTACGGTGCGAGGGGGTCGCTGTAACGCTGGTCCCATGCGTGCTGGGCGTGTTTGACGTTCATCCACCGCATCCGGCCCACCGCCTGGTTGCGCACGTCGATGGCCACCGCCGGGTCCGGCCCCGCCGGCTGCGTGTGGGCGGCGTGGGCGGCCTGGTGCTGGTAGGGCTCCCAGGTCTGTCCGGTGCTGGTCATCGGTGTCACCGCTCATACGTCCAACGCCGCGAGACGCTGATCCAGGACTGCGATGGGCTCCGGGGTACCGGTGCCCATCGCCGCGTACGTATCGCGGCGATGACGCCGTAGCCAGCGACCCCACACTGCACCGGCGAGCGCCGCTGCCGCGACGAGAGAGGCGGCCAGCCACCGCAGCGGCGAGTTCGGTGGTAGCTGCAGCAACGACGCTAGGTTGCCGATCATGAGCAGGAGCACGAACCCGCCCGCAATCGCGCCGAGGGTGGGTGCGGCGACCCGAACGAACCAGGACTCGTTGCCGCCGCGTCCGGCCCTGAAGAACCGGTAGACGGCGATCGATGAGGCGACCATGAGGGTGAGGATCGCCAGCGCGCCGATCGTGGACAGCCAAGTGAACAGCATGGCGATCGGGTCTGCGCCGAGCAGCACGAACACGGTCAGGACGGCTGCGGCCACCGCGGATTGCAGCAGCGAGCCCGCAAGCGGGGCGCCGCCACGAGCGCCCTCGCTCAGCCGGGCCAGTCCGGCCGGCAGGATCCGTTCGCGGGCCATGCCGAACACGTAGCGGGCGCAGGCGTGGTGGAACGCCGCCATCGCTGCGATCACACTCGTGACCAACAGCATGGTGGCGACCGTGACGACGGGTGAGCCGTAGTTCTGGCCAAGCACTGAGAACGGCAACCCGAGTTGCGGATCGCGGGCGGCGTTCACTACATGCTCGGGTCCCACTGCCACTGCGACCGCCCACGAGGACGTCGCGTAGAAGAGCCCGAGGAACCCAACCGCCAGCAACGTCGCCCGCCGCACTGCGGCTGGTGAGCGGGCCTCCTCCCCGTACACCGGGCCCGTCTCGAACCCCACGAACGCGGCCATGCCCAACGCGAACACACCGCCCGCGCCGTTCACGAACAGCGCCGTCGGTGTTAGCGGCGCGAAACTGAGCACGCCCTCGGCCGGGTGCGTGAATGCCGCGACGTCGAACAAGGTGATCACCCCGAGTTCGATCGCCAACAGGCTTCCGACGATCTTCGCGTTGGCGGTCACCCGGGTAACCCCGAGTACGGCCACCACCAGCCACACGACGGCGGCCCACGTCCACCACACGCCGCCTAGTAGCCCAGCAAGGGTTACCCCGACCAACCCGTATAGGGAGATCTGAATACAGTTGTAGCCCAGCAACGCGACGACCGCTCCCGCAGCGGCCACGGTGCCACCAAAGCCCCGCGCCAATAGCGCGTAGAACGGGGCCGCATGTACGACGTGCCGCGACATCGCCACATAGCCCACCGCCAGCAGCGCCAGCGCGGCCGTGATCACGATGAACGACGCGGGTACCCCCACCACCCCTGTGGTGGCATAGGTGGCGATCACGCCACCCACCAGCACCGTCAAGGGCGACGATGCGCTGACTCCGAAGATCCACAGCGAGCCCGTGCCCAACGTTCGGCGCGCCAACGTGAACGCGCTCACCAGATGGCCTGCGCGGCCGTCGGTTCGGCCTGTGGGCAGTCCGGCGCCCGGCAGTCGCGACGATGCCTGCCGTGCAACCTGAACTCATGCCGGCTGATCTCCACAGTGGACAGGTGCGGACGCATCGGCCCTGGTCGCCAATAGCGGCGGTCGGCCATCAGCTGCCGGACAGCAGCCGCCCGATCCCTTCGAGACCGGATGAACTCGTGGGTGCCGTCCGGCCAGTCACGACGCACCGCCCACACCACCGAGCTGGACAGCTCACCGGTACACGGCCGCTCGCGGCCAGTTGGCCGCCAGCGATTCCGGCCAAGTACCAAGAGCCATGCGCTCACAACCGTCGCCTCCCCTGCTTCGCTCGCGACGCACCGCCTGGTCGGAACCGGCAGCCTGGCCAAGCGGAGACCTAGTCACGCCCGGCCAGGGCCATTCCGGTGCGCTGCGACAGCCCGCCGCGGGTAGGCTGAGACATAGATCCTCACCGCGACATCCGCGCCGGCTGCCGACAACTACTGGTGATGATCCTGCGACGCAGAGAGAGCGCCGGGAACGCGGTGGCGTACCGGTGTTGTCCTGGTCCTGTACTACCCGCGCCAGTGCGGGCGCCATTACGCTGACGTGGTGATCCGGTGACGCTACGTCGACTCGCCCAGGAGATGCTCTGGTGACAACGGTGGTGCGGTGGACCGGCCGGGAGGCTCGGGCCCTTCGTGAGGCTAGGCGTATGAGTGTGCGCGCCTTCGCCGCTCACCTGGGTGTCGCGGTCGCGTCGGTGACCAACTGGGAGCAGCGTGGCGAGCGGATTCGTCTGCGCCATGAGACCCAGGAGATCCTCGACACAGATCTCAGCCGGGCGCCCGACGAGGTGCGAGACCGTTTCGAGGCTGCTCTGAACGGTCTGCCGGCAGCGTCGGCCTCACCATTGACACACGATGGTGCCCAGCGGCTGGAGTACGTCCTGGCCCACCCCGGCAGCGTCGACCTCGTCACTGTGGCGTACCTGCGCGAACGAGTCGCGGAGCTCGACGCTGACTACGACCACGCGCCATCAGCAAGCCTGCTCGGTGCCGCAGGCCAACGCCACGGACAGATCGCCTTCCTGCGCGTCCATGCGGGCAACGCTCGGGTGCAGCGCGACCTGTACGCGGCCGTCGCCGAATCGGCCACCTTGATGGGCCAGCTGGTATGGGACGCTTCCCTTCGCCGCGACCATGAGGCGGCGCTGTCCTACTTCGACCAGGCCGCTCAGGCCGCCGACGAGTGCGGTGACCCAATCTCCGCCGCCCGTGCGCAGCTCCGCCGGAGCTACGTCGCCCTGTACGGACAGAAGAACCCGGTAGCCGGGCTGGAGATGGCCACCCAGGCGGCGACCACCAGTCGCACCGCCAGCAATGTGCTCGCAGGCCTCGCCATGCTGCATGTGGCAGAAGCCCATGCCATGCGCCAGCACGCACAATCCTGCGAGGACGCGCTGAGCGCAGCCGACACCCATTTCGGGAAGATCGGCGAGGCCGATGAGGCGGCGCCATTGTTTGCGCCGACCGACCTCAGCCGAATGGCCGGCTCCTGCTACCTATACCTCGACGACGCACCCCGGGCGGCTCATTTCCTGACCGACAGTCTTCGCCGGGGTGGTGGGCAAACCAAGGCCGCCGCGGTCGCCGCGGCCAACCTCGCGCTGGCTCATGCGCGTCAGGGAAAGATCGACGAAGCGGTGGGGAGCCTGCACCAGGCCATCGACATCGTGGAAGCTACCCGAGGTGGCGGCGGCCTCACGGTCGCGTTCAGCGCGGGTCGTGCGCTCAGCCGGTGGCGAAGCAGTCCCGCCGTGCAGGATGTCCACGACCGCCTGCTCACCTTGATGGCCGCGTGAGGTTAGCCATGTTCACCTCCGGGGCATCGATTCAGCGGGCCAAACAGGATATCCGCGAACACGTGTGGGCCCTCCTCGAACGCCATAGCGCTGTCGAGCGCGGCGTATTCGGCCACATCCCCGACTTCGTCGACGCCCAGGCAGCCGCTGCGCGCCTGGCGACTTTGCCGGTCTGGCAATCCGCCCGAGTGATCAAAGCGAACCCGGACCGGGCCCAGCATGCTGTACGGACCATGGCGCTGGAGTCGGGGAAGACGGTCTACATGGCCGTGCCCAACCTCGCCAACCCGCAGCCGTTTTACGTGCTCGACCCCACGAACCTCCCGGTGCCACCCGCGCAGGCCGCGCTGCACCAGAGTGCCGCTACCTTCGCACCAACCGTGGCGGTGGAGACGATGGCTCCGCTGGATCTCGTTGTGTGCGGCAGCGTCGCCGTCAACCCGGACGGCGCCCGTATCGGTAAAGGCGCCGGCTACTCCGACATTGAGTTCGCCCTGCTCGCCGAAGCCGGTCTCATCGTGGCGCACACCATCATCGTCACGACCGTGCATCGCTTGCAGATCGTTGACCGGGCCTTGCCGGAGACGGCGCATGACTTCCGGGTCGACCTCATCGCTACAACCGAAGAGATCATCACCTGCCCGCCGTCCCGACGTCCTGCTGGGATCGTGTGGGGTGACCTCACCACGGACAAGATCGCGACGATTCCGGTACTGGCCGAACGCGCATCCGATTCCGCACAGGGCTGACGGGAGGGGCAGGCGTGGTTGTAGCGCGGCGCTGGACAGGGCGGGAAGCGGCGGCATTGCGCCAAGCGCGCCGGATGAGCGTACGCGCCTATGCTGCCCACCTCGGCGTCACCGTCGCCACGGTGTCCAATTGGAGCAGCCGGGGTGCGCGTGCCCACCTTCGTACGGAGACGCAGCAGCTCCTCGACATCGATCTTGCTCGCGCGCCCGCCGGCGTCCATGAGCGGTTCGAGGCGATTCTCGCAGGTACCAGCGACGGCAGGGCCACGGTGGCGCCCGGGGTCCTGGGCCCTGCCGAGGTGTTCGCCACTCCCGGCACCGCCGGCTTCCCTGGCACGGGCATCGATGGAGGTGTCGTGACCGCCGCGATGCGCGCGTTTCGCGTCGCTGACTCGCGCATCGGCGGTGCACCCCTGTACGCCGCCGTTATCGCATACCTCAAGAGCCACGTCGGACCTCGGCTGGTGGATGGCACAGACGAAACCAGCACCCCAGACGCCTTCTGTGCCGCTGCCTCGATGCTCGAAATGGCCGGGTGGATGGCGCATGACCGAGGCGATGACGACACCGCACTGGCCCATTTCAGCCGTGCTCTGTCGTTCACTGCGGTCGGCGACGATCGGCATCTGCGCGCACACGTGCTGGGAAGCATGAGCCATCTCGCAGCTCATTTGCGCCGACCCCACGAGACGATCCAACTAGCACAGCGGGGCCAGGATGTCCTACGGGACGCACCGCCACATCCCCCGTTGATGGCTCGCTTGCTGGCACTCGAAGCGCGAGGCGCTGCTGGGCTGGGAGATCTGGCGAAGCCTCTCGTCCTTCTCGCGCAGGCCGAGGCTGAGCTGGCGAAAGCCGTCTCGCTGGGACTGCCACCCACCCCGTGGGTAAGCCACTACGACGAGGCATCCCTTGCCAGCGACGCCGGCCGTTGCCTACGCCGGCTGGGAGATCTTGCAGAAACGCGCCGCCAGGCCGAACGCATCATCGGACTGCGACCCGCTCAGCGCGCCAGAAGCCGAGGTCTGGGGCAACTGATGCTGGCAAATGTTCTCGTCGCACAGGGGGTGGTGGACGAGGCATCGGCAGTCACCGCCCGGGCGCTGGACTCAGGTCTGCCACTTCATTCGGCGCCCGTCGCCCGCGGCCTACGCACGTTGGGACTAGCGTTGGCGCCGCACAAAGCCAGCGCCGCCGTCGGTGAGGTTCACGCTCGGCTCACCGAGACGCTGGATCAACAAAGCATCTGGGCTGGGAACCCCGGATCGTCAGGCACGGGGCTCCGTACGTGACCTCGGAACAACCGCTGTACGAGCGCGATCCCGAGGCGTGGCAAGCACACCTGGCGGAGGGCAACGCGCGGCAACCGCGCAAGCGGGTGAGCGCGGATGTCATCCTGCGCGATCAGGATAGACGAATTCTGCTGGTCGAGCCCCGCTACAAGCCCGACTGGGACCTGCCGGGCGGAATGGTGGAAGCGAACGAACCGCCTGCGGAGGCTGCGCGGCGAGAAGTGCGGGAGGAACTCGGCATCGACCTGTCGGTGGGACAGTTGTTGTGCGTGGACTGGGTGGCGCCGCACGGCCCCTGGGACGACCTCCTTGCGTTCATCTTCGACGCCGGTGTGATCCTCCAGCCTCGCGTGGCAGACCTTCGCCCGCGTGACAAGGAGTTGGCCAGGTACGAATTCTGCGATCACGCTCAGGCCGCCCAGCGACTACGCCCATACGTTTGGCGACGTACGAACGCAGCTCTGCAGGCACTCACCACCGGCAGGCCACAGTATCTCCACGATGGATACCCCACCCTGATTGGGAACGGAGACGCCTAGCATCCCGTGCCCCCTCTCAAGCCCTTGGTATGCAGCTAACCGAGCGTTCCGGAATCTGTCAAGATTTTTTGGACACCGAGTTGTCAGTTGTTCTGTAGTGGGGCCGGCTCGCTGGGTGGGTTGATCCACGCGACGGTCGGCAGCTTGGGTGGTTCGGGACGCCGGCTGAACCGCTCGGGGTTGCGGGCGT
>DASSUC010000293.1:0-11842 GCA_035707405.1 Micromonosporaceae bacterium
CGAGTCGCTGGTGAGCGTGCCGGTCACCGAGCCGGTCAAGGGGGTGGCCGCGGTCGTCGACGCCGGCGCGTTCCGCAAGGCGCGCTTCACCGAGCGGCTCGGCGCGGCCGACGCGGACGTGCTGGACCAGGTGGACGTGGCGCTGCGGGCGGTCTTCGACCTCTGAGGCCGGGTGGGGTGGCACAACTGCCCCGGGTCCCGCCGTCAAGACGTCCACCAGTGTCGCGCGGATCTACGCGATGCGCAGGCGCCCGACGACGGCAGATCGGTCGACCTCCTGTACGCGGTCCGGTGCCGGGATCTCAGTGCGACATTGATCAACGCTGCCGTGGGCTCCCCCGGTGTGCGGCTGCACTTCGGTTCACGCCTGGTCGACCTCGACCGGGACCGGTCTCCCGTGGTGGCCCGGTCCGCGGACGCGACCGGCGAGGCGAACGGCGGGCCAACCGGCGTGCCGGGCTCAGGCGCGGCCGCTCAGCTCGGCGTACCCGCGGCGCACCGCGACCAGCGAGGCCCCAGGGCCGAACGGGGAGCGCGCCGCCACGGCCTCCGGCGGCGCGCCGTCCGCGTGCCCCTCGCGGATCAGCCACTCCAGCGCGGCCAGGTCGGCGTGCTGCGCCCGGACGAAGGCCGGGTCGACCACTGCGCCGTGCCCCGGCACCACGGTCGCGCAGCCTAGCCGTAACAGGGCGGCGACCGTCTCCGGCCACTCCAGCGGGTACGCGTCCTCGAAGCTGGGCGGGCCGCTCTCCTCGACCAGGTCGCCGGTGAGGACGACGCCGGCGTCGGGCACCTCGACCACCAGGTCGCCGGCGGTGTGGCCGCGGCCGAGGTGGCGCAGGACCACGGCCCGCCCACCGATGTCCACAGTGGTCTCCTGGTGGACGGTACGGTCGGGCGCCAGCAGCTCGGCGCCTGCCACCTCGCCGGCCAGCTCGGGCGCATCCGGCGCCAGCTCCTCGTACCACCGGCGGCGCAGCCGGGCCGTGTCGCCGCGTAGCAGCGCGGCGGTCGCCTCGTGGGCCCAGACCCGGCCACCGCCGGCCCGGGCCAGCACCGCGTTGCCGACACAGTGGTCGAAGTGGTGATGGGTGTTGACGATGCTCCACGGTGCGGCGGTCACCCGGCGGGCCGCCTCGGCCAGCTCCGCCGCCTGGGCCGGGGTCGACAGCGTGTCGACCAGCAGCGCTGCCCCGTCGCCCGGCACGAGCGCCACGTTGACGTCGAAGACCGGGTAGCGCAGGACGTATATCCGGTCGCCGACCTCGACGAAGCCAGGGTCAGCCATCAAAGGCCTTCTCCAGGAAGCGGTGCCGGTCGACCAGCACCCGCTCCACCCGTCCCTCGGCGGCCACCGACTCGCCGTCGCGCACGGTCACCTCGAACAGCAGCCGGCGACCGTCCACCTTGGCCAGCCGCGCCTCGGCGACCACCGTGCGCCCGACCGGGGTGGGGGTGCGGTGCTCCAGCTCGATCCGGGTGCCCACGGTGGTCAGGCCGGGCGGCATCCGGGTCGCGGTCGCGGCGACCGTGGCCGCCTCGGCCAGCGCCAGGACCCGGGGCGTGCCCAGCACCGGCACATCGCCGGAGCCGAGGTTCTGTGCGGTGTCGGCGTCGGTTACGGTCAGCTCCACCCGAGCGGCCAACCCGGGGGCCAGACCGGCCGGGGTGGCGGAACCTTGCTCCATGGAAGCAGCCTATGCGTTTGGGTACGGTCGGACCATGACGGCACAGCGCCCGGCCGCCGGGCTCGACGAGATCTCCGGCTGGCTCGCGACCATGTCCCGGGTCACCGTGCTGACCGGGGCCGGCATCTCCACCGACTCTGGCATCCCCGACTTCCGCGGCCCCAACGGCGTGTGGACCCGCGACCCGGCGGCCGCCCAGATGTCCACCCTCGACACCTACGTGCAGGACCCGGAGGTCCGCCGGCAGGCCTGGCGGCACCGGTTGCAGCACCCGGCCTGGGACGCCGAGCCCAACGCCGCCCACCAGGCCCTCGTGGAGCTGGAGCGCAGCGGGCAGCTGCATGCCATCGTCACGCAGAACATCGACGGCCTCCACCAGCGGGCGGGCAGCGACCCGACGCGCGTGATCGAGGTGCACGGCACGATCTTCGACGTCGAGTGCCTGGGCTGCGCCGACCGTACCCCTATGAAGTCGGTGCTCGCCCGGGTCGAGGCCGGCGAGGAGGACCCGTCGTGCCGGCGGTGCGGCGGGATCCTCAAGTCCGCCACGGTCTCGTTCGGCCAGCAGCTCGACGCCGCGACGCTGCGCCGGGCGTTCGAGGTGGCGGCGGAGTGTGACCTGTTCCTGGCGGTCGGCACGTCGTTGCAGGTCTACCCGGTGGCCGGGCTGGTGCCGGTGGCGGCCCGCGCCGGTGCCCGGGTGGTGATCGTCAACGGCGAGCCGACCCCGTTCGACGACGACGCCGATGGGGTGGTGCGCGGCCCGATCGGGGAGGTTCTGCCGGCGCTGGTGGCGCAGGCCGCCGCGCAGACGGGCTGACCCAGCGGGTTGGTCGCGGTCAGGCAGCCGTGGGAGGCGTCTGGTCGTCGCCCGTCACGGGGACCTCCGGCGGCCAGGTCACTCGATGGGCGGTGGTCGGCCGATATGGATCATCCGGGGCTTCGGCCCGGGCGGCTTCGGCCCGGGCTGCCCGGGCCCGCTCGCTCAGCGCCGCCGCCAGCACCCGGGCATCGGCCAGCTCGCGGTGTGCGGCGACGGCGCGCAGCGCCCCGGCGGTGTCGGCGTGCACGCTGGCCAGGCCCAGGCGTCGCTCGAGCGGTCCCTGCACGATCCGCACGCTCTGGATCCGCTCGTACGGGACGACGACCAGCTGCCGCGTCACCCGCCCGTCCGTCGTTGCGAAGACCCGGTCGGCCAGCGCGGCGCCGAGGACCGGCTGGGCCAGCGGCGCCAGCCAGCGGGCCCGGCGGGGGGTGGGGGTCAGCGGCAGGGCGGTGATGTCGACGCCCGGCAGCACCTCGGCCACCAGGTGACGGGCGGTGCTCACGTCGCCGACGGGGAGCAGGCGGGTCACCTGCCGCTCCGTCTGGCCCTCCTGCGCGCCGTACCCGGCCACGTCGAGCACGGCCCGGACCCAGCGGGTGGGTCGCCACAGCAGCGGCCAGGTCACACCGATCGCCTGCACCCGAGTCGGGGCGACGGTCTGGCTGCGCGTCTCCAGCAGGCCCCCGCGCAGCCGCAGCCCGCCCGGGGCGACTGCCGCCCGGAAGCCCCAGTCCTGCATGACGCGGCGCACCGGCACCTGCACCACGCCGATCACCGCGGTCAGCAGGCTGGCCACCCCGATCAGCGTCCACCCGCGGTTCTCGGAGAGGAACTGGAGACCGACGAAGACGATGCCGAACGGCACCGACCAGACCTGCGGGGTCAGCATCTGGCCCAGGAGCACGTCCCGGTTGTCCACGGTGTGCAGCACCCGAAGCGGCGGCTCCGCCGCCGTGTCAGCCGCCTCGCCCGGCGCGGCGACCACGACGTGTGGCGTACGGGTCGCCAGGCGCAGGAGCCGGTCGCGCAGGGCAACCGCGTCGCCGAGGGGCAGGAACGCCAGCGGCGCCTCGGTCTTGCCCGCGCCCACCACCTCCAGCCGCAGCTCGGCCAGGCCGGCCAGGCGGGCGAGCGCCGGGCGGACGACATCCACCGCCTGGAGCCGCTCCAGCGGGATCGCCCGGGTACGCCGCCACAGCATCCCCTCGTACACCCGCAGCTCCCGGCCGACCACGTGGTAGCCGGTGAACCACCAGCTCACCACGGACAGCGCGCCGGCGCAGAGCAGCACCAGGCCGACCAGGACCAGCCAGCCGACGGGGCCGAGCTCGGCGTACCCCTGCCAGGAGATCGCGGCGATGCCGAGCAACAGCAGCCGGATGCTGCGCAGCAGCGGGCTCAACGGATGAAGCCGGGTCACCGGCTCCGCGGCGTTGGTCGTAGTCCCGTTGGTCATAGCCCCGTCGGTCATAGTCCCTCGGACCGGTCCTCGCCGAGTGCGGCGAGGCGGTCGCGGAGCCGGGCCGCCTCGGCCGGCTCGAGCCCCGGCACCCGCGCGTCGCTCGCCGCCGCTGCCGTGTGCAGCTGCACCGTGGCCAGGCCGAAGACGCGCTCCAGCGGCCCCGCGCTGACGTCGACGAACTGCATCCGGGCGTACGGCACGATCGACAGGCGGCGGACGATGCGACCGTGGCGCACCAGCAGGTCACGCTCCCGTTCCGCGTAGCCCCAGGCGCGCACCGCGCGCACGATGGCGACCGCGCGGACGAGGCCGACCGCCGCCAGCACCAGGGCCGCCAGGCCCAGCAGCCGCCAGTCGAGCACCAGCCAGGCCACCGCACAGGCGAGCACCAGCGAGCCCGTGCCGAGCAGCAGCTGTAGCTCCTCCACCCAGATCAGCCGCGTGGACACCGGACGCCACCGCACCGTGTCGGGCCACGGGTCAAGTGCGCTCGCGAGTGGCTCGGTCACGCTGAAAGCGTATGCGACTACGGCGACGGCGCCACCTCGCGGAGGAACCCGCGGGCGGACAGGAACGTGCTCAGGTGCTCCCGGTGCTCGTCGCAGGCGAGCCAGGTCTTACGCCGGTCCGGCGGGTGCAGCTTGGGGTTGTTCCAGCGCAGCGCCCACTGGGCGGGCTGGCGGCAGCCCTTGGCCGAGCAGGTGCGGGAGCCCGGCGGATCGTCGACAGCGGCCACCGGTCCAGCCTATGGCCGGCGCGGCGGAGGCCGCCGCGGCCCGGAGGGGGTCGCCGATGGGACGGGCGGGGTAAGGGCGCTGCTGGCGACGAGACCGGCAGCATAAGTGGCGTATAGAAGCCGGACACTTTCGTGCCATTTAAATGTGAGTCGCCGGGCGGCCACGGGGGAAGCCGCCCGGCGACGAAGAAAATGGTACCCAGCCAGCGACTGGTGATGTCCACCCTGGGGACGTGCCCATTCGGACGATTCACTCAGTCCGATCGGGGCTGGCGCCGGCCCGTACCGCTGCCGTCGGTCTGGTTGGGTGGGCGTGTCAGGCTTGGTGCTGTCGTACCCGCTCGACCCTGTGTGGAGGACCGGTGGCCCAGCCGACCACGCCCGCGCCCGGACCGTCACGCCCGGCCGCCCCGCCGCCGGCGGCCGGCCCGGCTGCGGACCTGGCCCCACCCTCGGCGGCCGAGCCGCCGGGGGTGCCCGGCCCGGCGATGACGACCCCGGCGCAGGACGCCACCCTGCTGGAGCGCGCCCTGTTCGAGGTCAAGCGGGTGATCGTCGGGCAGGACCGGCTGATCGAGCGGATGTTCGTCGCGCTGCTCGCGCGGGGGCACTGCCTGCTGGAGGGCGTGCCGGGGGTGGCCAAGACCCTGGCGGTGGAGACCCTGGCGAAGGTGGTGGGCGGCACGTTCGCGCGGGTGCAGTTCACCCCGGACCTGGTGCCCGCCGACATCGTCGGCACCCGGATCTACCGCCAGTCGAGCGAGAAGTTCGATGTCGAGCTCGGCCCGGTCTTCGTCAACTTCCTGCTCGCCGACGAGATCAACCGGGCACCGGCCAAGGTCCAGTCGGCCCTGCTCGAGGTCATGGCCGAGCAGCAGGTGTCGATCGGCGGGGAGACCCACCCGGTGCCCAACCCGTTCCTGGTGATGGCCACCCAGAACCCGATCGAGCAGGAGGGCGTCTACCCGCTGCCCGAGGCGCAGCGGGACCGGTTCCTCATGAAGATCCTGGTCGGCTACCCCACGGACGCCGAGGAGCGGGAGATCGTCTACCGGATGGGGGTGACCCCGCCGGAGCCGTCGCCGGTCTTCACCCCGACCGACCTGCTCAGCCTGCAGCGCAAGGCTGACGGCGTGTTCGTGCACAACGCGCTGGTCGACTACGCGGTGCGCCTGGTCCTGGCCACCCGCGACCCGGCCGACCACGGCATGGCCGACGTCGCCCAGCTCATCCAGTACGGCGCGAGCCCGCGCGCCTCGCTCGGCACGGTCCGGGCCGCCCGGGCCCTGGCGCTGCTGCGCGGCCGCGACTACGCGCTGCCGCAGGACATCCAGGACGTGGCGCCGGACATCCTGCGCCACCGGCTGGTGCTCTCCTACGACGCGCTCGCCGACGACGTGCCGGCCGACCACATCATCGGGCAGGTCCTGGCCACGGTGCCGCTGCCGACGATCACCCCGCGGCAGAGCGCGGCGCCGGCCCATCGGACCGCCGGCCCCCCGTACCCGCCGGTCCCAGCCGGCGGCTGGCCGAGCCCGGGCAGGCCGGCATGACCAGCCCCGACCACCGGGAGCCGGCGTGAGCCCGGGGCCGGTCGCGCTCGACACCGCCCGCGCCGAGCTGGTGCTCGGCCGGCTCCAGCTGCTCATCACCCGCAAGCTGGACGGCCTGCTGCAAGGTGACTACCTCGGGCTGCTGCCCGGTCCGGGCAGCGAGCCCGGTGAGTCGCGCGAGTACCGGCCGGGTGACGACGTACGCCGGATGGACTGGCCCGTCACCGCCCGCACCACGGTGGCCCACGTCCGGCAGACCGTGGCCGACCGGGAGCTGGAGACCTGGCTCGCCGTCGACCTGTCGGCCAGCCTGGACTTCGGCACCGCCCGCTACCTCAAGCGGGACCTCGCGCTGGCCGGCGCCGCCGCGGTGGCGCACCTGACCGTACGGGGCGGCAACCGGGTCGGCGCGGTCGTCGGCACCGGCGGCGGGCACACCGTACGGCTGCCCGCCCGCCCGGGCCGCAAGGACGCGCAGGGGCTGCTGCGCGCCATCGCCGCCACCCCGGTCCGGCCGGGCCGGGCCGACCTCGGCGCCCTGGTCGACCGGCTGAACCGCCCGCCCCGGCGGCGGGGCCTTGCGGTCGTCGTCTCCGACTTCCTGGTCCCCCCCGAGGCGTGGGAGCGCCCGGTACGCAAGCTCTCCGTGCGCCACGACGTGCTCGCCATCGAGGTCGTCGACCCACGCGAGCTGGAGCTGCCGGACGTGGGCGTGATCGAGCTCGTCGACCCCGAGACCGGAGCCGTGCACGAGGTGCACACCGGAGAGCGGCGGCTGCGCGCCCGGTACGCCGCGGCGGCCTCCGCGCAGCGCACCGCGATCGCCCAGGCGCTGCGCGGGGCCGGTGCCGCGCACCTGCGCCTGCGTACCGACACTGACTGGCTGCTGGACATCGTCCGGTTCGTCGCCGCCCAGCGGCACGCACGCACCCGGGGGACCACTCGATGATCCGTTTCCTGCAACCGTGGTGGCTGCTCGCCGCGCTGCCGGTGCTCGCCGTCGCCGCCGCCTACGTCTGGCGGCAGTGGCACAAGCGCCAGTACGCGGTGCGCTTCACCAACGTCGACCTGCTCCGCACGCTGGCCCCGAAGGGCCTCGGCTGGCGTCGGCACGTGTCCGCCGCCGCGCTGGTCCTGAGCATGCTGGCGCTGGCCACGGCGATGGCGCGCCCGTCCGTCGACAGGAAGGTGCCGCTGGAACGGGCCACCGTTGTGCTCGCCATCGACGTCTCCCTCTCCATGCAGGCGACCGACGTCGAGCCGAGCCGGCTGGCGGCGGCGCAGGAGGCGGCCAAGCAGTTCGTCACGCAGCTGCCGGCCTCGTACAACCTGGGTCTGGTCTCCTTCGCCAAGTCGGCGAACGTGGTCGTCTCGCCGACCAAGGACCGGTCGGCGGTCCAGCAGGCCATCGACGGGCTTCAGCTGGCCGAGGCGACCGCAACCGGCGAGGCCGTCTTCACCGCCCTGGACGCCATCCGCACCGTGCCCGCCGACGGGGTCGCCGGGCCGCCGCCGGCGCGGATCCTGCTGCTCTCCGACGGGTACCGCACGTTCGGCCGGTCGGTCGAGGAGGCCGCCTCCGCCGCTGCCGCGGCGAACGTGCCGGTGTCGACGATCGCCTTCGGCACGGACGAGGGCGTGGTGGCCATCGCCGGGCAGATGCAGCGGGTGCCGGTCGACCGGCTCGCCCTCGCCCAGCTCGCCGAGACCACCAGTGGCTTCTTCTACGAGGCGGCCTCAGGGGCCGAGCTGCGCCGGGTGTACGAGGACATCGGCAGCTCGATCGGGCGCCGGACCGAGCCGCGGGAGGTCACCCACTGGTATACGGGAGCGGGGCTGCTGCTCGCCCTGTGCGCGGCCGGGCTCAGCCTGCTCTGGAGCTCCCGCCTGCCGTAGAAGCTCATGGCGGTCGACAAGGATGACCACGTCTATGACGTTGGTGTAATAGGTCAAGCAGCAGTCTGTACCTTACGAATCTGTATCTGAATGTGTCGCCGCACGAGTCAAGGATGCGCTACGGTCACGGCTCGTTGTCCTGGCCGTCGTGTTCGGACATTCGGCGCGTTCCGCGGCCACTCTCTATTGTTGCGGCCCGCACCCGAGTCAAGATCGCGATCTGGGACGCCGAATGTGCAGTCGCACTAAACATTTCCTGCTGCGATCGTGATCTTGGCAGGCGGCGCGCGGTGGAGTGGGGTTGGCCGCGGGTTGTCCGGGCGGGCGGTACATCGTTATCCCGGGTACGCCGACCGACGCTCGTACGCATGAGAGTGATCTTCAGTAGCGTGGCGGTGGCGTTTCGTCGGTGGGCATGCCGGCCTCGAGCGTCTGGTTGAGGTCGGGGATCCAGAAGCAGACTTCAAGGGTCTTCAGGTCGGACCAGTGCCGGAGGGTGAAACTTCGCCAGGCTGCGCCGGACGCAGCGAGCAGTGCCACCGCCGCGACCGTCAGGGCCTCCACACGGTGACCGCCGAGGGCTGCCTCCACCACCGCGAGGACGAACGCAAGAACCAACGGCACGGTTAGGTTACGCAGCATCAGGCCGACGGCCCGAAGGCGGGTTATCTCGGCCGCCACCTCCCTGTCCCGCATTTCTACCGCGGCTCGCAGCAGACCGTATCCCGAGCGGAGTATCGCGCTGTTGGCGCAGCCCGGCATCCGGACGGCGAAGACCTTGCGGGCGTTCAGGCTCTCCCTGCGCCACAAGGGTAGAACCTTGTCGACCACGAGGCCGACGCTATAGCTGACGTGGCCGAGCACGTAGCTGGCCGTCGCGACGACAATGATCAGCAAGGCGGTTGGCATACTGCTTGCGAGCTCATCAACTGTAGTTAGCTGAAGACGGAGCGACATGTACGTCACCAGAGCTACGTACAAGGAGCCTGGGATGGCGTACGTGAACAGGTCGAAAATGCCGATGGTGAACGTCACCGTAATCCTTTCGCTGCCCCGTACCGACCGGATCCTGTTCTTGATCTTAGCGAAATCGTCATAGGAGGCTCGCAGTACACAGGCGGGACCGCCGGGCGTTACCGGCCGGCGCCTATGGTGCCGCCTACCAGCGCCGGGTCCGGACGTCGTAGACGAGCACGGCGGCGAACCCGATGACAAGTGCGCTCACCAGCCAGGCGACGGGCCGCCACCACTGCACGGGCTGGTCTCCCTGCAACCACACCACGCCACCAGTTGCCCACAAGGCCACGCCCAGGGTGGCCGCGTACGCCGCCACGGTTGCCCACAACCGGCCCCACCCGGCCAGCGCCAGCATGCCGAGCGCCGCGGCGACAAGGGCCAGCCCGGCGCCCCAGCCCCGCGCGTCGAGCGCCCACCCGCCCAAGGTGGCGACCAGCGCGAGCGCGAGAGCCACGTCGCCGAGCAGCCCCCGGGCGCCCGGCGCGACCGCCCTGGCCGGCGGGCCGGGTGGGGGGCCCGACGGGTAGCCGGCCGGCGGGCCGGAGGGGTAGCCGGCGGGCGGGTTGGCCGGTGGCCCGGGCGCATAGCCGGCCGGCGCCCCGGGCCGGTGGTCAGGGCGCCGGCCGGGCTCGGCCGCGACGGGGGGAACCGGCGCGCCGGCTGGGTACGGCGCGCCGGTTCCCTCGGGTAGCTCGGCGAGGGCCTGTAGGAGGTGGGCGGCGGACGGGCACCGCCGTGCCGGGTCGGAGACCATCGCGTGGCGCAGCACCGCGAGCAGTCCGGCCGGTGCGCCGGGGACCTCCGGCAGCGGGTGGTCGTAGAGGACGAACATCTCGGCCAGGCTCGGCTCCCGCCCGGCCGGCCACCGCGGCGGCCGGCCGACCAGCAGCGCGTACAGGGTGGCGCCCAGCGAGTAGACGTCGCCGGCCGCGGTCGGCTCGCTGCCGTGGAACATCTCCGGCGGCGCGTACGCGGGCGTCAGCAGGCCGAGCGTTGCCGACTGCTCCACCCCGGGCCGCAGCAGCGCGGCGATGCCGAAGTCGGTGAGCACCGGCTCCCCGTCGCGGGTGACCAGGACGTTGGCCGGCTTGACGTCGCGGTGCAGCACCCCGGCCGCGTGCGCGGTGGCGAGGGCTCCGGCGATCTTGATGCCGATCGCGCGCACCTCGCCGGGCGGGACCGGGCCCCGCTCCCGCAGCCGGGTCGCCAGCGAGCCGCCGTGGCACAGCTCCATCGCCAGGTAGGGCTGCCCGCTGGGGAGCAGGCCGGCGTCGTACACCTGGATGACGTGGCGGTGGCCGGAGAGCGAGGCGGCGGCGCGGACCTCGCGCTCGAACCGGCGCCGGTCCCGCTCGGTCACCAGGGCGCGGTCGTAGACCTTGACCGCCACCTCTCGCCCGGCCATGCTGCTCTGCCGGGCGCGGTAGACCGAGGCCTGCCCGCCGTAGGCGAGCACTCCCAGGATCTCGTACCCCGGCACCTGCACGGCGTGGCCCACGCACCCTCCCCGACCTGTCGCGACTTCGAGGATGCCACTCGGGCGGCTGGTGCGGCGCGGTTCAGGGGGTGGGGGCGGCGCTGATGAGGACGAAGACGACGACCACCCAGGCGGCGGCCAGGGTGAACCCGAAGGGCGCGACGAAGCGGCTCATCGACGGCTCCATGGTGGGGACGGGTCGAGGACACGTACGCCGGGGAAGAGCCGTGGCCGGGCACGCTGCGTCACCGCGTAGTGCGGCAGGCAGCGGCGAGGGGGAGGATGTCAGCGGAGCTGACCGGTCCGGCCACGACTCGGGGGATCGCTATCTCGCACAGCGATCACCTCCCGTGTTCGGGCTGGGCCAAGGACCGGGCAGAGCGTACACCCGCGCCCGCCCTGCTACTGCATCGGCCGCTCGGCCGATCTGCGGGGGCGCTAGTCTCTTCCCGCACTGTTCTAGGTGAAAGACGGCAGAGGAGGCGGGCGCGATGGCCCGTACGGTGTTGGTTACAGGGGGTAACCGGGGGATCGGGCTGGCGATCGCGCAGGCGTTCGCCAAGCAGGGTGACCGCGTCGCGGTGACGCACCGCGGCTCACCCGTTGCCGAGGGGCTGTTCGGGGTCGCCTGCGACATCACCGACCCGGCGGCGGTCGATGCGGCCTTCACCACGGTCGAGGCTGAGCTGGGCGCCGTCGAGGTGCTCGTGGCCAACGCCGGCATCACCGACGACACGCTGCTGCTGCGCATGTCGGAGGAGCAGTTCGCCCGGGTCCTCGACACGAACCTGACCGGGGCCTGGCGGTGCGCCAAGCGGGCCTCGCCGAAGATGCTGCGCGCCCGGTGGGGTCGCATGATCTTCATCTCCTCGGTGGTGGCCTTCTCCGGCGGTCCCGGCCAGGCCAACTACGCCGCAAGCAAGGCCGGCCTGGTGGGGCTGGCCCGGTCGGTCACCCGCGAGCTCGGCAGCCGTAACATCACCGCCAACGTGGTCGCCCCGGGCTACGTCGAGACGGACATGACGGCCAGCCTGCCGGAGGCCCGCAAGACGGAGTACCTCAAGTCGATCCCGGCCGGTCGGTTCGCCACTCCGGACGAGGTCGCCGGTGCGGTCACCTGGCTGGCCGGCGACAGCGCCGGCTACGTCTCCGGCGCCGTCATCCCGGTCGACGGCGGCTTGGGCATG
>DASSUC010000294.1:0-5759 GCA_035707405.1 Micromonosporaceae bacterium
CGTCCTCGCGCTGACCAGCCCGTCCTTCGACATCGCGGTGCTGGAGCTCTTCCTGCCGCTGCTGACCGGGGCCCGGGTGGTCGTCGCCTCCCCGGCCGACGCCGTGGACCCGCAGCGCCTCGCCGCGCTGGTGCGCTCGGAGGGGGTGACGGTCGCACAGGCCACGCCGGTCACCTGGCAGCACCTGCTCGCCGCCGCCGGTGGCCCCAGCGCGGGCGATGGCGCCGCCGGCGCGGGTGACGGCGGCGGGGGCCTGCGGCTGCGGCTGGCCCTGTGCGGGGGCGAGCAGGTCCCCCGGGCGCTCGCCGGCCAGCTATGCGCCGTCGCCGGCGAGGCCTGGAACATGTACGGACCGACCGAGACCACCGTCTGGTCGCTGGTCTGGCGGCTCACCCCGGGGCAGCAGGGGCCGGTGCCGATCGGGCGGCCCATCGCCAACACGACCGCGTGGGTGATGGACCCGCAGCTGCGCCCGGCGCCCCTCGGGGTCCCCGGCGAGCTGTGCATCGGCGGCGCCGGCCTGGCCAACGGCTACCACGGCCTGCCCGCGCTGACCCGGGCGAGGTTCGTCACCGCGGCCAGCGGCGAGCGGCTGTACCGCACCGGCGACCTGGCCCGGCTGACCGACGACGGGGTCTTCCACTTCCTGGGCCGCGGGGACAACCAGGTGAAGCTGCGCGGCCACCGGATCGAGCTGGACGAGATCTCGGCGGTGCTGCGCCGGCACCCCGCGGTGGCCGACGCGGTGGCGGTGCTCCGGGCCGACGACGCCGGGGCACCCCACCTCGTCGCCTACGTCGTACCGCAGGCCGCCGCCGGGTGAGGGCGGCACAAACCCGCGTCACACGTCGTGCCTGGCCGGTGTAAGGCCCCGGCTGGCGCATTGATGACGGCGTATCATGCGAGTCGATGGCTCCCGACCGGACTGGGGGAGGGAGGCCCTGACGGAGGACGACGACCGGGCCTGGGACCCCGACACCGGGGACGACGCAGCGGCCGGTACGCAGGCGCCGGACGAGCCGCGTACCCCGGAGGAAGGCTGGCCGGCGTGGCGGCGGGCGTTGCGGGCGGCGCTGCCGGTCTGGGGGCTCGCCTACCTCGGCTACCTGGCGGTGACCTACTTCGCCTGGTTCCACCCGGCCCGCGGCCCGGCGCTGCGCGACCTGCTGCTCACCTGGCGGCGGTTTGACGCGACCTGGTTCGCCGAGATCGCCAGCCACGGCTACGACAGCCCGCAGTGGCCCGGCGCCCCCGCGTTCTTCCCGCTCTACCCCGCGCTCGGCGCCGTGGCCGACCCGGTCCTGCCCGGTGACGCGGCCACCGCGTTGCAGGTGGTGTCGGTGGTCAGCCTGCTCGCCGCGCTCACCGTGGCCCACCGGCTGGTGGAGGCCGAGCTCGGTGAGCCGGCGGCCCGCCGCGCGGTCTGGCTCTACATGCTCTTCCCCAGCGCGTTCTTCCTCGCGCTGGGCTTCAACGAGTCGCTGTTCGTCGCGCTGATGCTCGCTTCGCTGTACGCGATGCGGCGCGGGCGGTGGTGGGCCGCCGGCGCGCTGGGCGGGGCGGCCAGCCTCACCCGCTCCGTCGGCATCCTGCTGTTCCTGGCGTTCGCCTACGAGTACCTGCGCCAGCGCGGCTTCCGGCTGCGGCAGGTCCGGCTCGACGTCCTGGCCGGCGCGCTGGTGCCGGCGGGGCTGGCCAGCTACATGCTCTACCTGTGGGCGGTCCTCGGTGACCCGTTCGCCTTCAGCACCCGGATGGCGGCCTGGGGGCGGTCCCTCGACTGGCCCTGGGTCTCCTTTGCGCAGACCGCCGAGCTGATGTCCGGCCGGCCGCTGGTCAGCAACAACGTCCTGCACCTGGTGCTGGACCTCGCCGTCGTCCTCGGGGTCACCGCACTGCTGGTGCTGGGTCTGGTCGGCCCCTGGCGGCTGCGCCGCGACCAGCTGCTGCTGCCGCTGTTCGGCCTGGCGCTGGTGCTCTTCGCGGTCAGCTTCCCGCCCTCGCTGGGCCGGGTCCAGCCGCTGATGAGCGCACCCCGGCACATGCTGGAGGTGTTCCCGGCCTTCGTCGTGCTGGCCCGGATCCGGCCGCTGGAGCGGCCGTACGCGTTCGTCGCGCTGCTGCTGCAGGGCGCGCTGCTGGCCCACTTCGTCCGCGGCGGCTGGCTGGCCTGACGCGGCGGCGACACCGCACCGCCGGCGCAGCCACCGCACCCGAACGAGCGTTAAGCTATCGATGTGCCTGCCGACCGTCACCCCGTAGCCCGGATCCTCCCCACCGACGAGGCCTACGCACTGCTGGAGCTGACCCGTGAGCTGGCCGACGGCGAGCTGGCCCCGCGGGTCGACGACTTCGAGGCGCGCGCCGAGTTCCCCCGCGAGGTGCTGCGCACGCTGGGCCGGGCCGGCCTGCTCGGCCTGCCCTACCCCGAGGAGTACGGCGGCGGCGGCCAGCCGTACGAGGTGTACCTCCAGGTCCTGGAGGAGCTGGCCGGTCGGTGGCTGGCCGTGGCCGAGGCGGTGTCCGTGCACACCCTGGCCTGCTACCCGGTGGCCGCGTACGGCACCGACGACCAGCGCAAGCGCTTCCTGCCCGACGCGCTCGGCGGTGAGCTGCTCGGCGCGTACTGCCTGTCCGAGCCGCAGGGCGGGTCCGACGCCGCGGCGATGACCACCCGGGCCGTGCGCGACGGCGACGACTACGTGGTCTCCGGCACCAAGGCCTGGATCACCCACGCCGGGGTCGCCGACTTCTACAACGTCTTCTGCCGCACCGGCGGGCCGGGCGCCCGCGGCATCTCCTGCCTGCTCGCCGACGCCGCCACCGGCGGCATCGTGCCGCAGCGGCCGGAGCGCACGATGGGGCTGCGCTCCTCGCCGGTGGCGCAGGTCGTCTTCGACGACGCCCGGATCGCCGCCGACCGGCTCGTCGGCGAGGAGCACGGCGGCTTCCGCATCGCCATGACCGCGCTGGACAGCGGGCGGCTCGGCATCGCCGCCTGCGCGGTGGGCCTGGCCCAGGCGGCGCTGGACTACGCCGCCGGCTACGCGCGGGAGCGGCGGCAGTTCGGCCGCCCGATCGTGGAGTTCCAGGGCCTGGGGTTCCTGCTCGCCGACATGGCCACCCAGGTGTCCGCGGCGCGGGCGCTGACGCTGGCCGCCGCCCGGCTGCGCGACGCCGGCCTGCCGTTCTCGGTCGAGGCGGCAAAGGCCAAGCTCTTCGCCACCGACGCCGCCATGCGGGTCACCATCGACGCGGTCCAGGTCCTGGGCGGGTACGGCTACGTCGCCGACCACCCGGTCGAGCGCTTCATGCGGGAGGCGAAGGTGCTCCAGATCGTCGAGGGCACCAACCAGATCCAGCGGATGGTGGTGGCCCGCGCCCTGGCGAAAGGGTGACGGGCGGTCCGGTCGCGGCGTGGCAGTGACGTAGGCGACAGGAACGCCGAACGCATCCGGTGTAGTTTCTCGCCGTGGAGGAGATCGACCGCGCAATCGTTACCGCGTTGACCGACGACGGCCGGCTGTCCTACACCGACCTGGCTGAGCGGGTCGGGCTGTCGGTCTCCGCCGTGCACCAGCGGGTGCGCCGGCTCGAGCAGCGCGGGGTGATCCGGGGCTACGCCGCGCAGGTCTCCTACCAGGCGGTGGGCCTGCCGCTGACGGCGTTCGTGGCGATCCGCCCGTTCGACCCGTCGCAGCCCGACGACGCGCCGGAGCGGCTGGCCACCCTGCCCGAGATCGAGGCGTGCTACTCGGTGGCGGGGGAGGACTTCTACCTGCTGCTGGTGCGGGTCGCCGACCCGGCCGAGCTGGAGCGGCTGCTGCAGCAGATCCGCACCGCGGCCAGCGTCACCACGCGGACGACCGTGGTGCTCTCCACGCCGTACGAGGGGCGCCCGCCGCAGCTTCGCCGCGAGCCTTCCCGGTGAGGCGGGCGGGGCGGCTCAGACGGGGCAGTTCCAGCTGAGGACCACCTGCCGGTCGTGCTCCCGGCCGAGCCGGGACAGCGTGCCGGTGTCCAGGCGCAGCAGCCCCCCGGCTGAGGGCGGCAGGCCCACCCAGCGGGCACCGACGACGCGCAGCAGGTGCCCGTGGCCGACCATGGCCACGTTGCCGGCGCCCAGCTGCGCGGCGACCCGGGCGAGCAGCCGGTCCACCCGGGCGCCCACCTGCTCGGGGGACTCCCCGCCGGGGCAGCCGTCGGTCCACAGGGTCCAGCCCGGCCGGCCCTGGCGGATCTGCGGCGTGGTCATCCCTTCGTAGTCCCCGTAGTGCCACTCGGCGAGGTCCTCGTCCACAGTGGAGACGTCCAGCCCGGCCAGCACGGCGGTGCGCAGCGCACGGGTGCGGGGGCTGGTCACCACGGCGGTGAAGGCCTGCCCGGTCAGCGCCTTGCCCAGGGCCGTGGCCTGCCGCTCACCCTCCTCGGTGAGGTCCATATCGGTGTACGAGGTGTGCCGCCCGGTGGCGCTCCATTCGGTCTGCCCGTGCCTGATGAGGACCATCTCACCCACGAGGGCCAGTCAACCACGTTGGTGCAGGAGTCATAAATACTAGCTTCCTAGGAAGCTATAGCCGATGTGCGTTTCACCATCAACATCATCGGGAACTCAGCCACCCGACGGATAAGTCCGTCTCGTTGTCAAGGATGAGTGGAGGACACGATGAGCGTGGGCGACGACATCCGCAACAAGGCGGAAGAGCTCAAGGGCGAGACCAAGGAGCACGTGGGCGACTGGACCGACAACGAGAGCTTGCAGGCCGAGGGCATGGCCGACCAGACGAAGGCCCGGGCCAAGCAGGCCGGGGAAGAGGTCGAGGAGGCCGCTCGCGAGGTCCGCGAGGACGTGCGGGACGCGTTCGACCGGTAACTGATAGCGCTAGCCGTGGTGCCCGGCTCCGTACCTGGAGCCGGGCACCACGGCGTCGTGTCCGGTGCGCGCTGGTCGTTGGACGCCTACCGGCACTTATGCCGGTGTGTCCTCACTGGGTCCGTCCAACGATCATCAGGCCTGGACCGTGGCCAGGGCGGGGCGGCGACGGGACCACCACCGCCGGCCGGGCTCGGGCAGCGTGTCGATCGGGTCGTAGTACGGGTACCGCCGGTCCAGCGCCTCGGGGTCGGCCGCCTCGATCGAGGTGCGGTAGTTCTTGGTCCAGTACGAGATGCCGTTCTGCCGGTCGTAGTCGGTGACCATGTGCACCCAGCGTTTGCCGACGAACGGGACGTCGCAGACGATCCGGGGGGTGGCGTAGCCGGGCAGGTAGCCCATGATGTCGTGCTGGAGCTGCTGGGCCTGCCACACGGCCACCCGCCAGTGCTCCGCGTTGGGGATCATGTCGCAGAGGTAGAGGTAGTAGGGCAGGATGCCGGCCTCGCCCTGCAGCGCGAAGCACAGGTCCAGCAGGTCACGGGCTGTTGCGTTGACCCCGCGCAGCAGCACGCCCTGGTTGCGCACGTCGCGTACGCCGACGTCCAGCGCGGTCGCCGCGGCGCGGGCCACCAGCGGGGTCAGCGAGTTGGCGTGGTTGACGTGGGTGTGGATGGCGAGGTTGACCCCGCGGCGGCGGGCGGTGCGGGCGACCCGTTCCAGGCCCTCGACCACGTCTGGTTGCAGCCAGTGCTGCGGCAGGCCCATCAGGGCCTTGGTGGCCAGCCGGATGTCGCGGATCGTCTCGATCTCCAGCAGCCGGGTCAGGTACGACTCCAGGCCGCGCCAGGGCACGTTGGCCACGTCCCCGCCGGAGACCACGACG
>DASSUC010000295.1:0-14803 GCA_035707405.1 Micromonosporaceae bacterium
ACCAAGTGGATGAAGGAGAGGTCACGTGGAACCTAACGTCTGGCGCACGTCCAGCCGTTCAGGGAACAACGGCCAGTGCACACAAGTGCGCTGGCGGGGTAACGCCGTAGACGTGCGTGACTCCAAGCACCCTGACGGCGCGGTCCTGACGTTCACCGCCGAGGAGTGGCAGGCGTTCATCAGCGGCGTCAAGCACGGGGAGTTCGACCTGCGCTGAGCGCCGCCCACCGGGCCGCAGGCTGAGGGGGATGTTGTTTGTCTGGAGGCACGTGGATCGAGCGGTCGGCTCGGGCGGGCCGCTACCCGTGCCGGGTCCACCGCTGCGGTCCTCTATGACCTGGCCCCATCGCACACCGCACGGCGAGGCCGGCCCGCGCTCAAAGGCGCCCCCAGCCGACACCGGCGCGCCTACGGCGACGAACCGAGCCTGGGGGAGATCCACGTGCCACATACCGTCGGCCACCACCGCCACCTGGCGCAGGCACAGCGTGACCCGCCACGGGCGCACCGAGGTCGTGTACCCCAGACGATGACGATGCTCCTCGTGAGCAGCCCGAAGGGGACGGTGCGCTCAACAGCCGTCCTCACGCGGTTCTGGCCTGGCTGACCAGTGTGCACTGCCTGTGGTACGACGCGTTCGGCCCGCCTGAGGTTCACCCTCGATGCTCCACCGGTCGGCGTAGAAGCATGGGTGTGAGATCGCGAACCTCCAGGCGCCGCCCCGGGGCAACGCGCCGCGCCCCAGGCTGACCTTGGCAGGACACCGCACCGGCCATGACCGCGGCTACTGGGCCCCGGCCCGCTGGGACGCCCTCCCCAATGACCGGCGAGGCGCAGCGCGGGATCGACACACCAGCCTGCTGACGAAGACCGGCCAAGGCAGGCCCTCGGACGCCGCCTCGTCCGTCCGGTCCCGCCAGCGGCCGACACCGTCCGTTGGCTCCCGAGCACACGACGAGCACACAACCGTCCACGCTGGACACGAAAACGGCTCCGATCCAGGGAGAAACTCCAGGTCAGAGCCTTGGTCAAGAGTGCGCCGCCAGGGACTCGAACCCCGAACCCGCGGATTAAGAGTCCGCTGGCGAGGCGGCCGACGGGCCCGGTCGGCATGGACCGGCCACGATCATGGCGATGCGCGTGCATCGTCCAGAGTCCCGCCGATCGCCGGCTACCGTCGGTAACCGCTGATCCGAAGATCAGGACGCGCTGGGACCAAGCCGGACCGCACTCTGAAAGCTCGGACGAAACCGCTCCGAAACTGACGAGCACCGTAGGAGCACCACAGGTCCACAGTGGACGAATCTTGAACGGAGTGTAACCCGCGTTTCCGCAGGCCAGACCGCTGATGATGTTGCGCGCCCGAAGGGATTCGAACCCCTAACCTTCTGATCCGTAGTCAGATGCTCTTGGGCCTCCACTCCCACGGTTACACTCTCACAAAGCCGTCCGATCCGCAAGCCCTCCGTCCGATACGGAGGGCTTCTGTATCGGCTGGTCCGGGCGCTGGCCTCCTCGGTGGACTCTCGGCCGGCCGACCGAGGATGGCCGGTCGGGTCGTGCGTGCTGGAATCGTGCGGGAAATCCGACCGGATCGCCGGCGTACGAGCACCATCGGAGCACCCGGAGATCCACACCGTTCGCAGGCTGTGCCGTGCCCGACGGGCGCGTCGCGGCGACACTCGCTGACCCGCTATGGCCTGGGTGGGCGCGATGTTGTTGTTCGGGTGAAGGGTCGGGTCAGGAGCCGATCGACCGCGCAGCGCTCGTGCGTCCCAGCGCCCAGCCCTCCCGGACGGCCACGTCGCACAGGTACCAGAACGCGCAGCCGACGGAAGCGGTAACCGAGCCGGTGATGAACGCGGAGAGTCCCCAGCCGATGAACGGGACCCAGTTGAGCACCTCAGCGAGGATGCCTTCGGTCAGCTTGACGCCGACGTAGCCGGCGCCGACGCCCGCCGCGGTCACCAGGCCCAGCTCGGTGAACAGCGCCGTCGCGCTCGCGGTGTCCATGGGCTTGTCGTAGTAGATCTGGTAGATACCGGCGCACAAGGCGAGGTCGGCCGCGCCGATGGCCAGCTGCTTGGGGATCTCGACGACCGGGGTGGGCAGGGACGAGGCGATTCCGGTGCCGGTGGCCGCACCGACGATCAGCCAAAGTGCCTTGCGGCGCTTGGCCGCGAGACTCGCGCTCATTCGAACCCCTTGGACGGTAGTTGGGTCGGACATCTCCACGGTGGGGTCGCCCGGGATGCCCCGGGCGGAGCGGCGACCGCCACGAATCGGCGCGCGCGGCGGTGGGCGCTTGTTCCAGCCGGCGCACCAGAGCGACGCTCGGAGCAGACTCGGTGCACGGGCCACGTGCCGGCCGGGCTGAAGGCCCGGCCGGCACGGCGGGTTCAGCAGGTGGGGTCCAGGATGCGGGCCCAGTAGATGAGCTCGGCGGCCTGCTCGGCGGTCAGCGTGGGGTTGGCCCCGCTCGCCTCGTTGGTGACCTTGGTGATGTACAGGCAGATCTGCCCATGCAGGAGCTTGGTCTGCAGATCCTGGATGACGCCGGTGGCGTTGGGTGAGCCGCTACCGGCCACGTAGTCCTCGCTGATGTCGCCCAGCGACGTCGGGGTCGGGGTGACGGTGTAGGTGATGGACACCGGCGGTGCGGTGTTGCCGGCCACGTCGACGCCACCGGAGCAGGTCGCCGTGTACACGCCGGTGGCGTCGCGGCCGGTGCCCGGGGTCGCCTGGGTGGCCACGCCGGACGTGGCGTCGGCCGTGGCGCAGGTGATGGCGGGGAGCTGGTCCAGCGGGTAGGTGCCGCCATCGAGGGCCCCGGCCACGGTGACCACCGGTGCGGTCAGGTCGACGTTCAGCCCGGTGACGGTGGCCTCGGCGGTGTTGCCGGCCCGATCGGCGACGGTGCCGGTGACCGACTGGCCGGCGCCCTCGGTGGTGACCGGCAGGTCGGCCGGGCAGGTGTCCACGCCGGACAGCGCGTCGGCGCAGCTGAAGTGGATCACCGGCGGGGTGCGGTACCAGCCGGCGGCGTTGGGTTCGCCAACGATGGTGGCGGTGATGGTCGGCGGGGTCTTGTCGATGTTGATGTCGGCCACGGTTGTGGTGGCGGCGCTGCCGGCGTTGTTGACCGCGGTGCCGGACACGCTCTGCCCGGCGCCTTCGCCGGTGACGGTGACCGGGGCGGTGCAGGAGGCGATGCCGGACTGGGCGTCGAGGCAGGTGAAGGTGACGGCGACGTCGCCGTTGTTCCAGCCGTTGCTGTTGGCCGCGGTCCGTACCGCGGTGATCAGCGGCTTGGTCTTGTCGATGCTGACTGTCACCGTGGCGGTGGTGGCGTTGCCGGCCCGATCCACCGCGGTGCCGGTGACGACCTGGTTCGGTCCGTCCTCGGTCAGCGTCACCGGCGCCGGGCAGACCTCGATGCCGGACAGCGCGTCGGCGCAGGTGAACGTGACGGTGACGTCGCCGTTGTTCCAGCCGCCGCCGGCGGGCTGCTGCGACAGCGCCGCGGTGATCGTGGGTGCGGTGGTGTCCAGGTTGACCGTCGCGGTCACCGAGGCCGTGTTGCCGGCGTTGTCGACGGCGGTGCCGGTGACCGTGCGGCCGGCGCCCTCCGCGTCGACCGTCACCGGGTCCGGGCAGTCCGCGACGCCGGACAGCACGTCGGCGCAGGCGAACGTGACGGTCACCGCGGTGTTGTGCCAGCCGTGCCCGTTAGCCGCCGGGGTGACCGTGTAACCGATCGTCGGGGCGGTGCGGTCGATCGAGACCGTGTAGTGGCCGGCCGCGCAGTTGCCCGCCGGGTCACACGACTCATCGGACGTGACCACCTGGTCGGCGGCCTCGGTGCTCACCGTCGTCGGCGACGGCACGGTCGGCGCCCCCGACGACGGCGCCGGATCCACGCTCGACCACGAGATCGTCAACGGGGCGTTGTACCAGCCATGCGCGTTGGCCGCCCGATCCGCGGTGCCGGTGACGATCGGTGACCGCTCGTCCAGGAACAGCCCACCGCTGACCCGGTCGAAGATCAGATACAGGTGCCGGTCGGTGGTCATGGTGGGGGTGGTGAAGGGGATGACCAGTCCAGAGTCGAGCACAATGGACGGGTTCCTCAAGGTCGTGCCGTCGAGGACGGGGAACGTGAGGTTGCCCTGCGTGTTGACATGCAGAGTGCTGGAGTAGACGTAGGCGGAGATCGTCGCGGTCGATACTGCGCCACCGTCATAACGAACAGCAGCATCGGCCACCGGATTGCCGGCGATGTCACGAACTGAGACGGTCAGCGCTCTTGTCGGCATGGTGATGTTGTAGGTCTGGCTCTGCTCCAACTCGACCGTATTGAGCAGGCTCGCCTCCACACGTACCGGGTTCGTGCCCAGCACCTGCATTTCTCCGCTCAGTGAGATCCGATACTGACCAGAAAGCAGGTCCGCTGAGTATTGACCGTTACTATCGGTCTGCCGGCTGGTAGCCGCCGCACCACCGGTCGGCTGGAACACGACAGTCCCCCTAAACAGCGCCCCCTGGCTGCTACGCACCACACCATCCAGATGAATGATCGTGATGGGCTCGAGGACTATGGTCAAAGTGGCGGTGGTGTCCACATCGATCCCGGTAGCAAGATAGCTCCTAAGGCCAAACGTTTCGGGTGGAGTGAAGCGAAAGTCGTAGACACCCGACGGGATGGTCACGGAGAACGCGCCTTGCGGTGTGCTGGTCGTCGTGGTCGCCACAACGTTGGTACTTCCCGCCGTCAGTACATCGACGACGACGTCGGGCTGCGGCGTACCGCCGCTGTCCACGACCGTTCCTTGGACCGTTGGATCGGCGGCAGCCGCGGGAGCGGCATAGAGCAGTCCTGCGCCGCCGGTCAATGCAGCGGCCATGGCGGCGACAACTGCTACGCGGGCAATAGGGGACGGCTTCGAAATGCAGGTGGGCATGGCTCGCTCCACTTCTCCCAGCAGAAATAGGGAGTCGTCGAATAGCTACATGGGCTGCCCTTGCCACGGACGGTACTGGCTGTGGCGGAGAGAACACATTCCGTCGCCCGGGCGGAATGCGCCACCCCCACCGGGGACATGAGTCGACATCAACGTCTCCGAGCCGGGGCTACCACGGTCGAGGAGATAGGCCGCTCAGGTCTTCGCCGTTTCCAAGTGGCTGGTCCGTCGTGCCGTGCAGGTGAACCCGATCGGGTGAGTCGGCCAACCGGACGACGCACCTTCGTCGCGTCTGCTCACGGCACTGGCCGACCGCCTCCAGAATGCCGCCGTGAATCTCCACCGCGCAGGGGAAAACTAACGAGAATTCGCGGCGGCCGGTGACGGTATTGTCAGCTCCACGACAATACCGTTGGCCGATCTTCTTTTGATCTGGAAGAAATCGGTAGGCGAGAATAGCCGATAGCCCATGACGTAGCGCGATCAGTCTTGGATCGGCGTGTCGAGCCGCCTCGATTGCGTCCGGCTGCTTGCCGGCCACTCATCACGCCGCGGCAACTGCGACCGCCGTTGCCGGCCTGGTGGCACTGACCCGCCTTCCGGCGTTCCAGGGCCACCGCTACCACGGGCACGGCAAAGTCGGGACCTTCGGTGTTCATGCAGGCAGTAGCCCGAGTCGTTTGAGCACACGACGGTTCTTGCGCGCGTTGTGTCGTAACGCGGCGGCGATATTGGTTGCTCCGCTGATCCGAAGAAGACTGATCGCTGTGTTGCGAAGCGTTGCTGCCACTCGTGGGGCGTTGCCGGTATGCGCCCGGGACGCGTCCTCACGGTAGGTCACGTCCCTGACCCAGTGCAGAACCTCCACGCTCCAGTGCCCACGCACGTAGGCCAACAGGTCGGCGGGACTGGCCTGGCCCGCGGTCAGGCTGGTGACGTACAGCATCGCCTGGTAGGAGGTCCGGCCGTTCTCGGTGACGGTGCGTTCGATCAGGAAGACCTGTGCGACGTGGGGAAAGCTCAGGTCCTCCGGTGCCTCCAGGACCTGGATGGTACGTATCTCGTGGCGTCCCCGGTCGTGGTCTTCGGTGCGCGCGGTGACCGGGACGTCCTTCCAGCGCAGGGCGTCGAGCCGGTCGAAGAGGGTGGGCTGGTTGTCCAGCACGGGGAAGATGAGGTGCGCGTTCTTCGTCTGGCGCAGGAAACACGCGTTGGCTCGCTGCGTCTGCATCGCATCGCTGGTGACCACGAGACCGGTCAGCTCCAGTGGGGACAGCAGCGGGATGAACGCGGTGATCTCATTGAGCTTGTCCCAACCTCGTTTTCGCAGGTGGGTGGGGGTGGACAGGGGCGGTGTCGGCACTCAACCGCAGGCCAAGGACGGTGACTAGCTCCCGTTGACGAGAACCACCGCGCTTGACGGGACCGGTCACGATCCGGTCACGAGCCGGCGGGGCAAGACCACACAAAAGGAAGGTCTCCGGTATCTCGGCTGTGTGACGAACCAAAAGAAACCAGAGACCTCCGCCCCCATCATCTACGGTCTGGCCCTGTCCACGCCACGACACGTCGTGGAGCACCTCGCTGCGGCACTGACCCGCTACCGCAGGCGCATCGGCACCCGGTGGCGGGTCTACGACACCACCCTGCAGGCGGTGCTGACGACCGCCTGGCTGGAGGGCGGGCACACCTACCGGTCGCTGGGCGCGGGCAACGGCGTGCCGAAAAGCACCTGCCGGACCCTGGTCGCAGAAGGCACCAAGGTCCTGGCCCGCCGGGCGCTGCCGCTGACCGAGGTGGTCTACCTGGCCCGCAAGGCCGGCTGGGAGTACCTCATCGTCGACGGGTCAACATCCCCACCGAACGCGTCGCCGCGCAGTTCACCCGTAAACAGCACTGGTACAGCGGCAAGCACAAGCGCCACGGCGCTGCGGTGCAGACCGTGGCCGCCCCCGACGGGGAGCTTCTGTGGGTGTCCGGGGTGCTACCCGGCAAGACGGTTGATATCCGAGCCGCCCGCCGGTTCGGTATCGCCGAGAAGGTCCTGGCCTTCCTCGGGCTGCTGGCCGACCTGGGCTACGTTGGCCTGCACCCGGAGGTGGTCACCGGCTACAAGCGCAAGCGTGGTGAGAAGAGCCTGTCCGAGGCGAGGAAGGCCGCCAACCGTGCCCAGGCCAGCCTGCGCTGTATCGGCGAGCGTGCCAACGCCCAGCTTCGGGTGTTGGAAGGTCCTCACCTGCGACTTTCGTGGCCGACCATGTCAGCTCACCGCGGTTGTCAAGGCCGTCCAGGCCCTTCAGTACATGATCCGTGACCCGTTCGGGACAGTGGGTGTTGGCGCCAGATCGTGACCTGCGCCCAGCCTGATGGTGGTTCTCGTCGACAAGTAGTTGATCAGCTCCCGGAGCTGGGGTTGAGCACCAGCAGCCGCCTTGTCAACCCCTACCCACCTGCGGAAACGAGGTTGGGACACGCTCTATAGGCGTCCACCACGGCCTTGCTCGCCATATCCTTTACGCCGACGCCAGCCCCGGCGGCAAGTGCGGCTAGGATCACCTCGAACCCGGTCACCGAAATCACCTTCCACTGAGGTGATCTCAACAACGGCTGACGTATGAACTAGGCCGACACGGGCAAAGCTTCCATAGTGGACAACGCTGGATAAGGACGTGGAGTCCCCGGTAGAAGAAGGTCGACCAAGATCCGCTTCACCAGACAGGACCCCACGTGATCACCTATCGTGCCTGTGAGGATGATCTGGCAACCGTTCGGGCCGGGGTCTGACCCGTATCGTGCCTGGCTTCTATGCCCTGAACATGATCTGTCGGCTTCGGTCCGGGCGGTTGCGCGTCGCCGCTGAGCCTGGTGCGTGTCCCGATAGGGGCCTTGGCATCGTGCACCGTCACAGGTCTGACCGCAGGGCCAGCGGCCGTATGAGGTTCGCCTAGGCAGCGATGCGAGGAGACAGTGACCATCCCGGTTCAGCAGACCAACAACAACGCCCAGGAGATCGTCGTCGGCGTCGACACGCACAAGGACTTCCATGTCGCGGCCGTGCTCTCGGCAGCCGGTGTGCTGCTGGGCACCCGGTCGTTCCCAGCGACCGCGGACGGCTACCGGAACCTGGTCAGCTGGGTGAACGGGTTCGGGGTTCTGCGCCGCGCGGGAGTGGAGGGCACCGGCGCGTACGGCGCCGGGCTGACCCGCGTGCTGCACGCGGCCAGCGTCACGGTGGTGGAGGTCAACCGGCCCGACCGGGCCACCCGGCGGCGACGGGGTAAGACCGACGCGGTCGATGCCGAGGCCGCCGCACGGGCGGTGCTCGGTGGGTCTGCCACCGCCGCGGCCAAGACCGCCAACGGGCCGGTCGAGGGGATCCGGGTGCTGAAGCTGGCCAAGGACTCTGCCGTCAAGGCCCGGGTCCAGGCGATGAACCAGCTGCACGCGGTGCTGGTCAACGCCGACCCCGCGCTGCGGGAACGGTTGGCGCCGCTGACCCCGGCGCGGCTGCTGCGCGCCTGCGCCCAGCTGGACCCGTCCTGCTGGGCAGGCGTGGACGCTGCGGTGGCCTACACCCTGGCCTGCCTGGCCCGGCGGGTGCGTAGCCTGGATGCGGAGGTCCGCGAGCTGGACCGGCTGACGTCGGCCACGCCTTGCTTTCTACCCCATGGGCAAGCCTGGGGCGGGTGACGGTCGCCCGAACGGTGTCGCCGAGGGCGCAGCGCCCGAACGGTCGCGCCGCGGCGGGCCCGCGCCGGTGACCGTTCGAGCTGTTGCGTCATGCCGCCTTGGGTTTGGTGCGGGGGATGAGGTCGGCGGCGGCGTCGGCGTTGGCGCGTTGCAGTTCGAGGATGACGGAGGTGTAGGTGTCGGAGGTGATGCCGAGGGTGGCGTGGCCGAGGGTTTCCTGGACCTCTTTCATATCGGCGCCGCCGTGGCGCAGGTAGGTCGCGGCGCAGTGGCGCAGGTCATGCAGCCGCACCGGGGGCAGGCCGCTGTCGGCGATGAGCTGGCCGAACCGGTTGGACACGGTCTGCGGGTGCCAGGCCCGGCCGTCGGGTTGGACGAAGAACAGCCCGGTGTCGGGCCAGTCGTCGCCGCTGACCTGCTGCCAGCCGGCACGCATGGCCATGTAGGCGCGCAGGACGGTGATGGTGGCGGGGCCGAGCGGGATGATCCGGTCGCCGGCGTCGCTCTTGACGGTGGTGGTGATGGGCCGGTACCCGACGGTGGTGATCTGCTCGACGATGGTGGCGTGGCCGCTGTCGAGGTCGACGTCGTCGTCGCGAAGCCCGACGGCTTCGCCGCGGCGCAGCCCGCGGTGCAGGATGAGCACGAACATGGCGTACAGGACGATGTCGTGGGCCTCGGCGTAGTCGAGGAACGCGCCGGCATGGGCGGGGGTCCACACCATGACCGGGCTGGGGCGTTTGCCGGTGGCCTTCCACCGGGCGACCGCCTTGTCGGTCCATACCCGGGCCTTGGGCCGCTTACCGGAGGCCAGCTCGACCCCGACGGCCGGGTTGGTGTCGATGAGCTTGGCCTTGTGGATGGCGTCGTTGAGGGCCTTGCGCAGGGTGGCGCGTAGCCGTTGCTGGCTGGCCGCCCCGACGGTGCGCACTCCCTTGACGGTGGCGCGTACGTCGGGGTTCTTGCTGGCCCGCGCGGTTTCGATCTCGGTGTTGCGGACGTTGATCGCGGTGAACGTCGCCTCGATGTGGTGGGTCCGCAGGTCCTGCAGGCCGATCTTGCCCAGGTGTGGGACGAGGTACTTGTGGATGTGGTCGGCGTAGCCGCGCACGGTCTTCTCGGCCAGCCCACGCCGGCCGGCCAGCCACCCGGTGAGGTACTCGGCGACGGTGACCGACGTGGTGGCCCGCACGCCGGCGCGGATACGGCGGGCGACGGTGTCGCGGTCGGGTAGTGGGGTGCCGGGTTTGCAGCCGTGTAGCAGGGTGCCGATCTCGACGGCCAGGGCGTGGTCGCCGCCGGCGAGGTCGAGCAGGCCGCGGGCGTGGTCGCGTTCGTCGACGGCGGCGTCGCGGCTGGCGAAGCCGCCGCGACGTAGCTGCCGGCGCCTGGTCCCGAGTGGGGGGAGTTCGAGTTGGTAGCCCCAGGTGCCGTGGGTGGAGTTCCAGCCGCCGGTGGGGCGGCGCAGTTTCGGGCACTGGCCGTTGAGCCGGTGGCCGGTTTCGGGGTCTTTGCAGGTGCAGCGTTTCCAGACGGATCCTTCCGTCATCGTGGGGCTCCTCGGTGGGTGTCGTCGGCGTGTGCAGGGGTTGGCGGCGTTCGGATTTGCTGTCGGTGATCCACGCTTCGGTTCGCCGGCAGGTCAAGTCGGCGGCTATGGCGGCGGCTGGTTCGGTGGCGGGTCGGGGGCGAGGTGCAGAACGGCGAGGATCGCCGCGACGGCGACCCGGTAGCGGGCGCCGACCCGGATGACCGGTACCGGGAAGTCGTCCTGTCTGGCCAGGTCGTAGGCGGCGGTGCGGGACAGCCCGAAGATGGACGCGGCGGTGGGCAGGTCGGTGATCGCGCCGAGGGCGCGGATGCGGTCCTCGGTCCAGACCGGTGGGGTCTTGTCCGCGCTGTGGTGAGCGGCAGAGCCTGCCGCGGCGGCGCGGGGCGGGGTGGTCATGGCAGGTGCCTCCTGGTGGACTGGTGGGAGCGGGTCAGGCCCGGCGCGGGCTGGTTGACCGTGGCCAGCCAGCGCAGCAGGGTCGGCAGGCTACGGTTCGGGCCGTAGGCGAGACAGGTGCCGTCGACCGATTGGCAGCCGATCGCAGCGGCGTGGCCCGGCGCCCAACGACAGGAACCGGAACGTCGGGTCCGCGGCGGCGGTCATCGGCCCTCCCCCGGGGATAGGGGGAGGGGCTCACCCTGGGTCCGGCTTGGCCAGGACAACGACGTCCTCGTGCGCGATCAGGTGCATCGGCACCCCGAGGGCGCGGGCCTTGCGGACCTGCTGGAGCTGGAAGAACGACGGCCGGGCAACCAGCCGCCCGTCGCGGACCGCGGTGAGCAGGGCGATGCACCGCTCGATCGGGACGAGTCCCGCCGCGATACCGGCGGCGATCACGGCGGAGGGCAGGTCGACCAGCTCGCCGTGCTTACGCCAGGGCCGGGCGGTGACCACGATGAGGCCGCCGGGGCGTAGCAGGCGGTGGCAGCCGCGCAGGATGTCGGTGAACCCGTCGAGCAGGCCGGGCAGGTCGCGGTAGGCGAGGTTGCCCCGGTCCTCGCCGTAGCGGTTGTCGAACTTCGCCACCCCGCCCGCGCCGGGGCGGACCAGGCCGTGCACGGTCGGCCCGTACGGCGGGGAGGTGACCACCAGCGCGACCCGGCCGTGCAGGACGGTGGGCAGCAGCGCCGACAGCTGGGTCGCGTCGCCGCGGATCACCGCGCCGCGGCCGGCGACCCCACGGGTGTGGGCGCGGGCCAGGTTCGCGTCGGCGATGTCGGCCCACCGCGGCTCGTACTCCACCCCGAGCGCGTCGCGGCCGGCGTGGACGGCCTCGACGAGGGTGGTGCCGATGCCGGCCATCGGGTCGAGCACCAGGTCGCCGGGGTGGGTGTAGGAGGCGATCGCGTGCGCGGCGATCGCCGGCAGCATCCGGGCCGGGTGCCGCACCGACTCCGGCACGTACCGGCCGCGCCGCTGCGACGGGCCGGCCTGCTGCGCGGTGACCCACACCGACAGCCGCTCCGCGGCGGGCACGGCGCGGTGGTGCCCGCCGGGGGCGGTGTCCGCGGCGCCGGTTGCGCCCGGGCGGTTGTGCGGGTTGTCCGGCTTGTCGGGGGTGCGCAGCCCGGTGCGGCTAGCCACGGGCACCACCCGGGCTCGCACCCTTCGGGTCGCGGCGGGGGGTGAACACGAGCAGGTCCGCGTGCACGCGCAGGTGCGCCACCTTCCACCTTGCGGCGTCCCGGGCCAGGGCGAGCAGCTCAGCGTCGGTGGCGTAGTAGACGAACCGGTCACCCTGCTCGCCGTCGACGCCGGCGCGTACGGCGACGATGTGCTGCAGGTAGCCCAGCCCGGCCTCGCCCGCGGCGGCGACCAGCGGGCCGAAGTCCTCCGGCGGCACCAGCGCCTGCGCCGTCGGGGGCTGCACCGCCAGTACGAGGCAGCCGGCCGGGCGCAGCAGCGCCGCCCCGGCCCGTAGCAGCCCACGCAGCCGGGCGCGGTGGCGCGTGTCGACCGGGTGCAGGGGCCAGCCGGCCACCACGAGGCTCGTCGCGCCGCGTACCCGGTCCGCGCCGGGCGCAGCGGCCGGTGCCGGCGCAGGCGGTGGCAGGTCGGGGTCGGTCAGGTCATCGCCGAACCAGACGGCCAGCTCCGGCGCGTCGGCCTCCCCCTCACCGCGGCGCAGCCGGCGGCGGGTGGCCGCAGCAGCCGGGCTGGGGTCCGGCCGCGCGCTGCCGGTGCCCGGTGGGGTGGCCCCCGCCACGAGGACCGCGGCGGCGTCGGTGAACCAGCCGCGGTGGTGGCGGCGCCCACCCGCGGCGGCCGCCGCGGTGAGGGCGTGGTCGTCGGTCAGGTCGACGACCACCTCGCCCGGCTGGCTGTAGGCCGACACCAGCCGCTGCGCCAGCCGGGTCGGGACGCTTGCCCGGTCGTGCCCGGCCGGGGTGCGCCAGATGGTGATCGGCACCGGCGGGTCACCGGGTACCAGGTCGGTATGGGGCTCGCCGCCGGGTCCGGCCGGCGGCGGGGTGCTGCGGGGCGCTCGTGCCATGGTCGGTTGCGCTCCACGCCGCGTCGCGCTGCGCTGACGCCTACCAACCCGGTCCTGTGAGTGCCGGCGAACAGCTGCCGCCGCTCACACCGCCCGCGCCGCGGCCACACCCGCCCAGCGCCGGCCGCTCACACCCGCCGGGCACTCATGCCACCGGTCGTTCGACACGCTCACACTGTCTGGCTCTTCAGGGCCTGCCCCATGCCGGTCACCGCTGGCCGTGCCCGCGCACGTCGCGGCCGTCGGTGACCACCACCGGTGCGCCGTGTACGCCGTGCCGGTTGTCGCCACCTTGGGCGTGGCCACCGGGCAAGGCGGCCGGCCGTCTGAGGCCACGGCGCCGCGTGCGGCGCCCACGGTGGCCAGCCGCGGCCAGCGGCGCACGGCCACCGGCCAGGGTGGTCATTGGTCGAGCGGACCGGTGGCCGGAGGGCCACCCCGACCGCGGGCCACCCGACCATCCCCCGGCCGGCCTGGCCACCGCGGTGGCCATCCAGACCGTGGCCACCCGGCCGCCGCCCGGTCGGTGGCCGCCTGACCAGCTCGTGGCCACGCTGACCGTTCCACGGCCCAACTGTCTTGACGGTGGCCACCGGACCACGGCGGTCGGGGACCGCCTGCGCGCCTTGCGGATAGACGGGGCCGCCGGGCTCGGCGGTGGCGACGCCCCGGGGAACGTAGCCCGTGCCGCTTCGGCACCGGCCGCACCGCCGACGGGGTGAACGGCTCGGGCCGGTCGGCGTTCTGGGCTCCGCAACGGTGTGAGCGGGTGTGAGAGCGGCCGGCGGACTGTGAGCGGGTCGTGTGCGCGGGTCCCGTCGACCCGTCAACCGCAGCGCTGCGGTGGTGGTTGGAGGCGCTGACAGCGCAGGTCACGGCGGTGTGACCGCGCGGGTGGTGGGCGGTGGGTGGACCGCGCCGCCGGCCCTGGTCGCGACCACCCGGCCGATGACGAATGTGGCCGTTGACCTGGGCTGTCATCGGCGTGTGAGCGGGCTGTGGCGTAGTGGCCCAGACCCGTTGACCCGGCCGGCCGCGTGTGGCCGCAGCGGCGCAGGGCGTCCGTTCCCCCCTTTTTTCTGTGTTTTGGAGCTGATGATGAGTCTGTCCGACGAGCTCGATGACCTGCCGGCCGCGTTGTCGCACCTGCAGGTGGCTGGGCTGGCGTTCGACGCGTTGAGCGCCCAGCCGCGGCTGCTGAGCCTGGACTGCACCGAGCTGGCCCGCCATGCGGCTGGTGACCTGGGCCTGCCGGCCGGGCCGGTGCTGCTGGGCGAGCTACGGGCGTGGCTGCTGGCGCACGCCGACCACCACAGCGCCGTCGACGCGGTGTGGCGGGAGATCATCCGCCGGGCCCGCCGCCCGGACAAGGACTGGCAGATCGCCGCGCTCGGGATGGCCCTGCCTAGGCTGGTCCGCCAGGCCGGCGCCCTGGCCCGCGGCTACGCCGGTGACCCGCTGGACATCGACGCGGCGATGGTGGAGGGGTTCCTGCAGGCGCTGACCCGCCGGGTACCGCCCGGTGGGCGGGGCCTGCACGCCAAGCTGTGCTGGGCCGGCTACCGCGCCGGCCACCAGGTGCGCTACGCCGACACCGACGTGGTGTTCCGCGACGACCTGGACACCGAGCCCGCCGCCCCGCACCGCGGCTACGGGCACGTGGACCTGCTGCTGGCCCGCGCGGTCGCCCTGCACATCGTCGACCAGGACGAGGCCGACCTCATCGCCGACACCGGGCTGGAGCACCACCCCATCGAGGACCTCGCCGAGCGGGCCGGTGAGCCGGTGGACACCGTGCGCCGGCGGCGGGAACGGGCCGGGCGGCGGCTGGCCGGCGGCCTGGCCGCCGGCTACCTGGGCGGCGGGCCGGTCGCCACGCCGGTGCGCAGGACGCTGGCCGACGACGCGGCCAGACGGCGGGCCAACCGCCAGCCGCGCTGCCAGACGCGAGGGGCCGCATAGCCACACCCGGAACCGCAGCCGGCGCGGGCGGTCCGGTGCCCGCGGGCACCGGACCTCCCGCATCCCGACCGTCCGTCGACACCGCCCGCCCGGCGCCCGGTCTGCCCCCCGCCCGGGTTGGGCCTGGCCGCCGCGGCGGCGGGG
>DASSUC010000296.1:0-2407 GCA_035707405.1 Micromonosporaceae bacterium
CCTCGGCCTTCTTGGCCACGTTGCGCGGGTCGCGGGAGTAGGCCTCGCGGGTGAACGGGTCGTGGATGAAGAAGTTCAGCGCCAGCGTCTTCTCCGCCCGGAACGGGTCGACGAACGCGGTGGCCGGGTCCGGCAGCAGCAACATGTCCGACTCGTGGATCTGCTGGAAGCCGCGGATCGACGACCCGTCGAAGGGCAGGCCGCCGGTGAACACCGCCTCGTCGAACGACTCCACCGGCACGTTGAAGTGCTGCATGACACCGGGCAGGTCACAGAAGCGCACGTCGACGAACTTCACGCCCTCATCGGAGAGGTAGCGCAGCAGGTCCTCGGGATTGGCGAACAACACGTCCTCCTGGCGGTCGGCCCGACGGCGGGTTGATGCGGTCGGATGGGCTGGTCGCGACGCTAGGCCGGCGGCATTGCCCGAGCGTATCCCCATTGTTTCGGCCGTGTTACGCGCGGCGTCAGATCGACGGGTACGCCGCCAGCCCGCCGGCCGCCAGCCGCTACGCTGCGGCTCGTGACCGCCCCGAAGCAGGCACCGACCACTGCTGCGCCCGCCCTGCCGAGCCTGCTGCGCCGGTTCGTCGCCCTGCTGGCGGACTGGCTGCTCTGCCTGCTCGCCGCCGGCCTTGTCGCCAACCCCCGGCAGGTGCCGTGGCCACCGGTGGCGGTCCTGGTCGCCGAGTACGGCTTCTTCATCGGCCTGTTCGGCCAGACTCCCGGCATGTGGCTGGCGAAGGTCAGGTGCGTCTCGGCGCGCGACGGCACGCCGGTCGGCGTGCTCCGGGCGACCCTGCGCGGGCTCCTGCTCGCGCTGGTGGTGCCGGCTCTGGTCATGGACTGTCAACGGCGCGGCCTGCACGACCGGGCGGCCGGCACGGTCGTGGTGAGCGCCGGCTGACGCGCAGCTATCTTGGCCGCATGCCGCGCATCGTGCTGCGCGGGGGCCGCATGTTCTTCGGGATCGAGCCCTTCGGCACCTGTGGCCGGGCGGACAGCGCGGTGAGCCGCTTGTCCAGCGCGTTGACGTCCTTGCCGGTGAGGTTGCGCGGCAGCTTCATCAGGGTCATCCGCAGCTTGCGGATGGACAGCTCACCCTCGCCGGTGCCGATCAGGTAGTCGTAGAGGGGTGCGGTGCCGATGACCTTGACCAGCCGCTTCTTCTCCTGCCCGAGCAGGCCGCGCACCCGCTGCGGGTGGCCCTCGCCGAGCAGGATGACGCCCGGGCGCCCGATCACCAGGTGCACCATGTCGAACTGGGTGGTGGAGCTGACCGCCGGAGTGACCCGCCAGTCGCCGCGCATCGACTGGAGGATGCTGGCGGCGGCGCCGGGCTTGCCCTCGGCCTCCTTCATCATCGCCGCGTTCGACCTCAGGTTGAGCACGATGAGCGCGCCGAGCAGCGCGAGCATGAGGCCGATGGGCAGCCACAGCCAGCCCCAGGCGATGACCGCCACCACCGTGAGGGCGAGCGGCAGGAGGACCGCCGCGGCGACGAGTGGGACGAACCACCGGTCGTGCTTTGCGGTGAACGCAAAGACCGTCCCGATCTGCTTCAACCGGGTGCCGAACGACACCTTCTCCTGCTGCGGGGCCCGTGCCATGGCTGAAGTGTAGTTGCGCCGGGGCTCAGGCCGCCGTACGGGCCGCCATGGCCTGGTGGTAGAGCCGTCCCGCGCGGTACGACGAGCGCACCAGCGGCCCGCTCAGCACCCCGGCGAAGCCGACCTCCTCGGCCTCCTGCCGCAGCTCGACGAACTCCTCCGGCCGCACCCAGCGCTCCACCGGGTGGTGGCGCGGGGTGGGTCGCAGGTACTGCGTGATGGTGACCAGCTCACACCCTGCCTCGTGCAGGTCGCGCAGGGCCCGGGACACCTCGTGGCGCTCCTCGCCGAGGCCCAGGATGAGGTTGGACTTGGTGACCAGGCCGGCGGCGCGCGCCCGGGTCAGCACATCCAGCGAACGGTCGTACCGGAAGGCGGGGCGGATCCGCTTGAAGATGCGCGGGACCGTCTCGACGTTGTGCGCCAGCACCTCGGGTCGGGCCCCGAAGACCTCGCCGAGCAGCGCCGGCTCGCCGTTGAAGTCGGGGATCAGCAGCTCCACGCCGCAGCCGGGCAGCAGGGCGTGGATCTGGCGTACGGTCTGCGCGTAGAGCCAGGCGCCGCCGTCCGGCAGGTCGTCGCGGGCCACCCCGGTCACTGTGGCGTAGCGCAGCCCCATGGTCACCACCGACTCGGCCACCCGCCGCGGCTCGTCAGCGTCGAACTCGGCCGGCCGGCCGGTGTCGATCTGGCAGAAGTCGCACCGCCGGGTGCACTGGTCGCCGCCGATGAGGAAGGTGGCCTCCCGGTCCTCCCAGCACTCGTAGATGTTGGGGCAGCCCGCCTCCTGGCACACC
>DASSUC010000297.1:0-4609 GCA_035707405.1 Micromonosporaceae bacterium
CTGCTCAACCAGCCCCACACCCGACGCCTCGGACACGAGAGATGATCGTCGTTACCCACGCCCGGGAATCAAGCACCCGCCCCGGCGTGTCGCCCCACCACGTCCAGACCTACAGGTCACACCCCACCCGTGAATGGACTCAGTGTGCCCCCCACAGTTCTAGCGGTGGCGTTTTACGCGCGTTGTACGCTCGCGTGGTGGTGGGGCGGGAGTACGGCTGGACAGACACGGGCAAGGCCAGCGCGGCTCGGCACGGCGTGACCGAGCGGGAGACGGTTGAGGCCCTGTACTCCCCTCAACGGATCGAGAACCAGGTCGGGACGCTGCTGCTCGCCGTCGCCGGCCTGGCCGACACCGCCCGGGTGATCGTGGTGCTGTGTGAGCGAGTCGGCAAGGTTAACAGCTTTGCGATCCTGGCTGCCCGCCCGGCGACGCCCGAGGAGACCAAGCAATGGATGGAGGGCACTCGATGACCGTCCACCGTGACCCCAGGATGATGAGCCGCGACGAGCTGGTGGCCTACTTCGACAGCGGCGGAGACATCTCAGAGCTGCTTCGCGACGCCACCGTCGGCCCCGACCTGGGCCCCGCCCCGCGCCCTGAGACGATACCGATGATCGTGACCGGTGTCCGGCTTCCGGTAGCCACCGTGCAGCGGCTCGACGAGCTAGCCGGCAATGACAAAGGTGGCCGCTCGGGGCTGATCCGACGCGCAGTCGACGAGTTCCTGGAGCGGCACACCAGCGAGGCGGCCTGAAGCCGGGTTCCGGTCGTGCGGATCAGGCATGCCTTCCTTCGCCTCCCGATATGCCCGAAAATGGCGTACCACGTGAGGCGGCGGGAAGCGGGCGAAGGCGGTTCCACCACTGGGCCAGCCCGACGGCCGTGAGCACCAGGACCGCGCCGGCGAGCACGAACCAGATGGTGACCTCCACGTCCTGCCGTTGCAGCACAATCGAGCTCGGCAGCTCCCGCAGCACCCGGCTGAGCGCCTCAGCATCCTTGGCCTGGAAGTAGTCGCCGCCGGTCAGCTCGGCGACCTCGGTCAGCGTCGCCTCGTCGAACCGCTGGTACCGGCCCCGCCCCGTGCCGCTGCCGAACCGGTCCCCCCGGAACGCGGCGTCCCCGCTGATCTGGTCGCGGGTGCAGACCATCGGGGCGGGCTCGGTCGTACCGAAGCCGATCGTGTAGACCCGCAGCCGGCGCGCCGCCGCCTCGGCCGCGGCCGTGGTCGGGTCCACCCCGTGCGTGTTACGGCCGTCCGTGAGCACCACGATCGTGTCGGCGTGGTACTGCCCGCCGGTCGCGGACCCCGCGGCCGGCACCTCCACTCCGGTGGGCGGCACCTCGGGGTTGACCTCCGCGATGGCGTCGATGGCGGTCAGGATGGCCAGGCCGATCGCCGTGCCGCGGCCGGTACGCAGGGTGTCGATCGCCGCCAGCAGGGCCTTCTTGTCGGTCGTGGGCTCCACCAGCAGGCCGGCGACGCCGGAGAAGGTGACCAGGCCGATCCGCGCCCCGTCCTCCTGAGCCTCGATGAACTCGCGGGCGGCCTGCTGCGCGGCGGTCAGCCGGTTCGGCGGCACGTCGGTGGTGCACATCGAGCCGGACACGTCCATCGCCAGCATGATCGTGGTGGAGTTGGCGGGCACCGGCACGGACGCCTGCGGCCGGGCGGCGCCGACGGCCAGGACGACGAGGCCGGCCGCGAACAGCCAGACCGGGATGCGCCGCCGCCACAGCGACCGCCCGGGCAGCGCGGCGCGGATCAGCGCCACGCTGGACACGCGTACCGCCTCCCGGCGCCGGCGGCGGCGCATCCACCACCGGTAGCCCAGCAGCAACGGGAAGGCCAGGAGAGCGGTGAGGGCCCAGGGCCAGGCGAGCGACATCTACAGGATCCGTCCGTACCAGGTGGTCATCAGCAGGCCGCCGATGGTGAGAAGCAGCACCGCGATCCCCGCGGCGGCCCCGGTGAGCTCGACCAGCTCGTCCTCTGTCGTGGTCCGCAGGTCGAGCGACTCGTAGACGGCGCCGAGGGCTTCGGTGTCCGGCGCCCGGTGGTACGTGCCGGTGGTGCTCTCCGCGATCTCGTTCAGCAGCTCCTCGTTCAACGACGTCGCGAGTTGGTATCCGTCGACCTCAATGGTGGTGCCGTCCACGGTGCCGACCCCGACGGTCTCGATGTGCACGCCCGCGACGGCGGCCAGCTCAGCGGCGGCCACCGCCTCCGGCCCGCCGGTGTCCTCCCCGTCGCTGAGCAGCACGATCGTCGCCGACCCCCAGTACCCCAGGTCGGTCGGCGGCTCTTCGGCGGACGGGTCGGGGAGGGTGACCGTCCTCCCGGTGATGGCGGTCAGCGACGCGAGAATGGCTCCACCCAGCGACGTCCCGCCCACGACGCGCAGGCGGTTGATGGCGTTGACGGTCTCCTCGTGCTTGTTGGTGGGCAGGTGGGTGGCTATCGCGCCCTGGTTGAAGGCGACGACCCCGATGTCCACAGTGGCCGGCTGCGCCCGGACGAACTCGATCGCGGCCGCCTTGGCGGCGGCGAGCCGGCTCGGCGCGACGTCCTCGGCGGCCATGCTGTTGGACACGTCGAACGCGAGGATCACGGTGCCGCCCGTCCGGGGCACCGCGAGTGTCGCTTGTGGACGCGCGACGGCCAGCAGGAGGAGGATCAGCGCGGCCAGGAAGAGCAGCGGCGGGAGGTGGCGACGGAGGGAGGCCCGGGCCGGGCTCAGCCCGGCGGCCGCGAGCGCGCCGGCCCGCTGGCGCTGGAGCCAGCGGTACGCGGCCGCGAGGGCCAGGCCGACCACGAGGGCGACCACCAGCATCGCGGGGTACCGGAAGGTCATGTCGCCGCCCCCCGCCGGTGCCGTGACCGGCGCACCATGTCGATGAGCGCCCGGGCCAGGTCCTCGTCGGTGCCGATCCGGTGCGCGGCGACGCCGGCGCGGCGCATCGCGGTGGTGACGGCGCCCTCCCGGGCCTCCACCTGGGCCCGCAGCCGCCGCTGGAACAGCGGGTCGCTGGTGTCGGCGAGCAGCTGCTCCCCGGTCTCCGCATCCTCGACCAGCACCACCCCGAAGTCGGGCAGCTCCAGCTCCATCGGGTCCACGATGCGGATCGCGACCACCTCGTGCCGCTGGTTCAGCCGGGTCAGCGCCGGCTCCCAGTCGCCATCGCCGATGAAGTCGGAGATGACGAACACGAGGCTGCGCCGCCGGGCGGTCGAGGCGGCCAGCCGCAGCATCGCGTCGAGGTCGGTGGTCCTCCCGTCCGGGCGTACGGCCGCGGGCCTGGTCAGCTCATAGGCCAGGTGCAGCACGTGGTTGCGCCCGGTGCCGGCCGGGACCACCTGCTGGACGCGGTGGTCGTAGAGGATGGCCCCGACCCGGTTGCCGCCGTGGGTGAACAGGCGGGCGAGGACGACGGCCAGCTCGGTGACGACGGAGTCCTTGCCGCGCTGGGCCGCGCCGAACCTCATCGACGCCGACCGGTCCAGGACGAGCCAGGCGGTGAGGTCGCGGTCCTGCGTGTACTGGCGCACGTGCGGCTCGTCCAGCCGGGCCGTGACATTCCAGTCGATGTGCCGGACGTCGTCCTCCGGGATGTACTCCCGCACGCTGTCGAAGTCGATCCCGGTGCCCCGGAACACGGTGCGGTAGGCGCCCTGGAGCCGCCCGTCCAGTCGGCGGACCACCTGCCACTCCAGGCGCCGCAGCAGACGGTCGGGCGGGCTCGACACGGTCAACCGGCCCGTTGCAGGAGTGCGTCCGGGACGGGCAGCGCCGCCATCACCCGGGTCAGCACGGTGTCCGCGGTGACGTCGTCGGCCAGGGCCTCGTAGGAGAGCACCAGCCGGTGCCGCAGGATGTCGAGGACCAGCTCCGTGACGTCGGGCGGGACGACGTAGTCACGGCCCCGCAGGTACGCGAGAGCGCGGGCGGCCAGGATCAGGTTGATCGACGCCCGCGGACTGGCGCCGAAGCTGACGTACCGGGTCAGCTCGCCCAGCCCGACGGCGGCCGGCCAGCGGGTCGCGTTCGCCAGCCGCACCGAGTACTCGATCAGCGCCGGGTCGACGTACACCTGGTCGACCTCTGCCTGCATCTCGATGAGCTGGTCCGGGCTGACGATGGCCTGGCTGGCCGGCGGGGGCATGATCGCCCGCTCGACGACCACGAACTCTTCGGTGGCGCTGGGGTAGCCGACCAGGACCTTCATCATGAAACGGTCCACCTGGGCCTCGGGCAGCGGGTAGGTGCCCTCGGTCTCGATCGGGTTCTGGGTGGCCATCACCAGGAACGGGTTCGGGACGCGGTGGGTCTCGCCGCCGATCGAGACCTGCTGCTCGGACATGACCTCGAGCAGCGCCGACTGCACCTTGGCCGGAGCCCGGTTGATCTCGTCGGCCAGGAGGAAGTTGACGAACACCGGGCCCAGCTCGACGTCGAACTTCTCGCTCGACTGCCGGTAGATGCGGGTGCCGACGATGTCGGCCGGCAACAGGTCGGGGGTGAACTGCAGACGAGCGAACGTGCCGCCGGTGACCCGAGCGAGCGTCTCGACGGCGAGTGTCTTCGCCACGCCAGGCACGCCTTCG
>DASSUC010000298.1:0-2049 GCA_035707405.1 Micromonosporaceae bacterium
CGGCAGGCGGTAGTCGCTGTCACCGGCGTAGGTCGGGTGCGCCGGGTCGGTCACGTCGAGCTTGAGGTAGCCGGCGTCCCACATCGACAGCAGCATGATGTAGCGGTCGCCGTGCTTGCGGACCACCACGTCGTGGAAGAAGACCGTGTTCAGGCCGACCCCGGGCTGCAGGATCTGCGGGAACGTGGTGGCCACGTTGATGTCGAGCACCTGCACCGGGCGCCGCGGGTCGGTGATGTCGAAGATCGGCAGCATCGGCGTGTTGCTGTCGGGCAGCACGATGTACGCCTTGCGGGTCGGCCCGGCTCCGGTCTGCCACATGAACGTGCTGTGCGCGGTGCGCGCCCGGCTGGTGACCCCGGGCTCCACCGCGCCGAAGCCGTTGGCCAGCACCACCGGGCGGAGCGGGTTGGTGACGTCGACCAGGGTGGCGCCGCCCACCGCAGGCGGGGCGCTGGAGCCGCTGCACACCTCGTTGCTGTAGGCGAGCACGTCGCCGGTGAACGCGGGTGTGCTGAAGCGGATGGGGTGCACGCCCTCGCCGACGAACGAGCCCGGGGAGGAGGCGATGAAGCCGACCTCGTGCGGGTTGGCCAGGTCGGCGATGTCCATGATGTAGACGCCGCCCTGGCACGGCGTGGAGTTGAACGCGCCCAGGTAGGCGTAGTTGCCGAGCACCCCGACGTCGGACACGCGGTGGACGCCCGGGTTGTGCACCCGGCCCTTGCCGACCAGGGCGAGGTTGTTGCTGCTGGCGTCGAGCCGGCCGGGCTCGTCGCCGTGCTGGTGGCTGTCGTCCATGACGGTCGCGCCGTCGTCGAAGATCTCCTCCTGGGCGCCGGCCGGTCCTGCGACCAGGCCGGCGGCGACGAGGACGGCGGAGAGCGCAAGCATTCTCAAACGAGGTCGCCGTACCATGCGATCACTCCCAATTGTCCCGGATTGGATGGATCGTCCTATATCGAGATAGGTGTTTGTCATCCTAGTCGCCGGTACACCGGTAGCAATGGGCTCGTCGCCTGACGTGCAGGTCAGGGGAGGTGGTTCGACGAACTTAGGTCGGCAGTCGCCCGTTCTATCCCGGTGCATCATTTTGCGCTGCATCCCCCCGGGGCCGCGGCGGCCTACGGTGTGACGGTATGGGGCGCAGTGTGCTGGCCGGGGTGGAAAACGTGGCGCTTGGCCGGTCGCGGGGCGCCCGGTGGCTCGCGGACCCGCCCCTGGCCACGGTCGAGGAGGCGGCCAGATACCTCGACCGGGTCGGCTTCGCGCTGCTCTTCCCCGCCGACCGGGTCAACGCCCCGTCGCTGTGGGAGGCGGTCGCCGGCGGGCCCGCGGCCGTAGCTTGGCCGGGCACGGCAGGATAGGACGGCGACGAGGAGGGGTGGGGCTTGGCTGGCAAGATCCGCGACGAGGACATCGCCCTGGTACGGGAGCGGACCTCGATCGTTGACGTGATCTCCGACCGGGTCACGCTCAAGCCGGCCGGCAGCGGCAATGTCAAGGGGCTGTGCCCGTTCCACGACGAGAAGACGCCCTCGTTCAACGTCTCCGCCGCTCGGAACGTCTTCTTCTGCCACGGCTGCGGCGCCGGCGGCGACGCGATCAAGTTCGTGATGGACGTCGAGCACCTCACCTTTGTCGAGGCGGTGGAGCGGCTCGCCGCCCGGGCCGGCGTCCAGCTGCGCTACGTCGAGGCCGGCCCGGCGCCGGTGCGCGCCCAGCAGGGCCAGAAGCAGCGGCTGGTCGCCGCCAACGCCGAGGCCGCCGCGTTCTACGCCGAGCAGCTTGGCACGCCCGCGGCGCGCGGGGCCCGCGAGTTCCTCGCCCGCCGCGGCTTCGACAAGGCGGTGGCGATCGAGTACGGCTGCGGCTACGCCCCCGACGCCTGGGACACCCTCACCAGACACCTGCGCCCGCGCGGCTTCAGCTCGGCCGAGCTGGTCACCGCGGGGCTGGCCAAGGAGGCGCGCAGCGGCTCGCTGATCGACCGGTTCCGCAACCGCCTGCTGTGGCCCATCCGCGACCTGGCCGGCGACGTGATCGGCT
>DASSUC010000299.1:0-28953 GCA_035707405.1 Micromonosporaceae bacterium
GCCGCCGCCGCGCCCAGCATGCCGTACGGCGGGATCAGCAGCAGGTCGCCGGTGACGTTGACGGCGACCGCGGCGAGGGCGTTGTAGAACGTCCAGGAGGTTTTGCCGGCCATGTTCAGCACCGAGTCGACCATGCCGCACCCGGTCGCCAGGAGCATGGTGAGCGCGAGCACCACGGTCACCGTACGGCCGGAGCCGTAGCCGGACCCGAACAGCGCGAGCACCGCCTCGGCGAAGACCGCGAACAGCAGGTACGCCGGCCAGGCCAGTAGCACCAGCCAGCCGGTGGCGGCCTGGTAGAGCCGGCTCACCGCGGCCCGGTCGCCGCGGGCCATCTGCTCGGCGATGCGGTGCTGCACCGCGGTCGCCAGCGCCTGGGCGGAGAGCTGGCCGAGGACGAGAAAGCGGGTCGCGGCGGTGTAGACCGCCGCCTCGGCAGCCCCGCGCAGCGCGGCGAGCAGCACGATGTCCAGCCGCTGCACGGTCATCTGGGCCAGGCTGCCCAGCGCCCGCGGGCCGGTGTAGCGCCAGTACTCCCGCGCCAGCCGGACCCGGCGCGGCCGGGTGCCGCCAGCAGCGCCAGCGGTGCCGGCGGCGGCGCGCTCGGCCCGGCGTACCAGCACCGCCAGCCAGCCGAGGGCGACGACCGTCGCCGGCAGGTAGGGCAGTGCCCAGGCCAGCGGCAGCCCGGTCGCCACCGAGGCGCCCAGCACCGCGGCCAGGGCCACGGCCACCAGCTGGAGGCCGTGCCGGCCCAGCCGGTCGACCAGCAGCAGCGGGCCCATCCGGCCGAAGCCGCGGCAGGCGGACAGCGCCATCTCGCCGAGCGCGGCCACCGGCAGGAACAGCGCGAGCGAGCGCAGCATCGGCACCGCGTCCGGGGTCGGGTCCCGGAACAGCACCCCGGCCAGCGCCGGGGCGGACACCCAGCCGGCGACGCCGAGCGCGGTGCCGGTGAGCGCGACCGGCACCGCACCGGCGAGCACCGCCGGGCGGATCCGCTCCGGCTGGCCCAGGGCCCGGGCCCGGCTGACGAAGTAGACCGAGCCCACGCCGGTGCCGAGCCGGCTCACCGCGTACGCGATCATGAAGGCGCTGGTGCCGGCGAAGAACAGCCCGGCGTCCCGGACCGACCAGCCCCGGGTCACCACGATGTTGAGCGCGAACCCGGCCGCCGCGGCGACCGCGACCCCGGCGAGGTTCGCCACGCCGTGCCGGGCCGCGCCGCGCAGCGCCGCCGCGCCGGTCGGCTCCTGCGCCGCGGTACGGACGGACCGGGTCACCTCCGCCACGACGGCACCCGGCCCCACCACGCCGCCAGCCGCTCGTCGTACGGCGCGAAGTGCGCCGCCAACCGGGCTCTCAGCTGGGGGGTCATCGGGGACCGGGCGCGCGCGTTGTGCTTGCCGAAGGTGATGTCGGGCCAGTGCGGCAGCCCGAGGAAGTCACACACCGCGTCAAAGGCGGGCCGGGGGTTGGCAAAAAAGTCATCACTGTCGATCACGTGCAGCCGCTCCCGGCCGACTACGGCGGTCAGGTGCTCCAGCTGCTCGACGTACTGCCCGCGGGTGAGGTAGGCGTTGTGCTGGAAGTGGTGGCTCGCATAGCCCGGGTCGGCGACCAGCCGCTCCCGCTCCCCGGCGATGCGCCCGGGCTCCAGCGCGAGCGCGGTCTCGAAGTCCTCCGTCTCGTAGCCGCGCGCCAGCTCGTGGGCGTGCGCGGAGTAGGCCCGGTCGACCGGGTCACGCAGCAGCACCAGCAGCCGCACCTGCGGCAGGTCCCCGGCGATCCGCTGCGGGGCCAGCGGGTGGAACATGTAGTACGGGCTCGACTCGCCGGTGACCGCCGGTACGCCGTACCGCCGGTGCACCGCCTGCGCCGCGCGCACGGTCGGGAAGTGGCCGAGGTACCAGGCCAGGTCGCGGTCGTACCCGGTGTCGAAGTAGTGGACCCCCTTGTGCAGCACGGCCGGCAGCACCGCGGGGTGCTGGGACAGGGTCTTGAACAGCGAGGTGGTGCCGCAGCGCTGCGCGCCCACGATGAGGAAACCCGGTCGCAGCCGCCCGCCGGCGGTCCACCGGCCGACCGTACGGGTCACCGTCCGCACCGCCCGGCGCGCCCTGGTCCTGGCCATGCCGCTCATCAACGTCCTCGCCCCTCCACCACCGGTAGCAGCCACTCATCGATGCGTCCCAACCGAGCCCCGGCCTGCGCCTGCCGGTCCCGCAGGTAGCGGGCGCCCAGCTCGACCAGGTAGAGGTGGACGACCAGGTCCACCGCCCGCTCCGGCACGCCGAACGGGCCCAGCAGCTCGGCCCCCTGCGCGAAGAGCGCCCGCGCGGCCTGCGCCGGTGGCACGCCGCGCCGGGTCACCGCCGCCTGCAACGCCAGGTGGAGCGCGTCGAACCCGGCCGGAACGTCCGGGTCGAACCGCTCCCAGTCCCACACCAGCACCCGCCCGTCGGCGAGCACCGCGCTGTTGCCGCCGTTCCAGTCGCCGTGCCAGCAGCCGAACGGCAGCTCGTCACCCCGCCCGGCCACCGTGTCCAACGCCGCGGCGAGCCGGGCGGCAACGGGTCCGGCGGGCAGCTCGTCCACTGCGGTCGCCAGCCGCTTGGCGTACCCGCTGGCGGGGTAGGCGACCCGGCGCACGCCCAGGCAGCCGGCGAGCTCCACCATCGCCGCCGCCTCGGCACCCGCCGCACCCCCAGCCGCCCGCGGCAGCCAGACCGGCAGGGCCTCCTGGACCAGGAGGGTGTGCGGCCCCCAGGCGCCGTGGTGGCGCACCGCCGGGACGACCACCGGCCCCAGGTCCGCGCCGGCGAGCCGGTGCAGCGCCGCGGCCTCGGCGTCGACCAGGGTACGGGTCAGCGGGTTCACGCCCAGCTTGGCGAAGCCGAGCACCGCCCCGTCCGGCGCGAGCACGGCCAGCACCGGCTTGCGGTTGGCCCGCGGTGGACCGATCTGGACGCTGAGCCGGACCGGCCGCCCCAGCAGCTGGGCCAGGTGGGTGTCGAGCCCGGCCGGGCCGGCGGTGCCCCGCCGTACCGCCAGCCGGTCGCGGCACACCAGCCCCCCGGCGCCCAGCCGGAACACGGTCGCCAGGAGCCGCCGGCGCAGCCGCGCCCGCGGCGTGGCCGCCTCGACCGAGAAGCGCACCGCCGCCGCCGCCGCGCGCGGCGCGCCGGACGGCACGAGCAGCCGGGGGCGGGCGGCCGACGGCACGACGGTGTAGGCGGCTTCCCGGTCCCCGGGCCAGAGCAGGTCCGCCAGCTCGGGCAGGTACGCCGCACGGTCATCAGCCATCGACGCTCCGCAGGCTCATCCGCTGCCGGCGCAGCTCGCGGTCGTTGCGGGCGAGCAGCGCCACCGAGATGAGCGCCCAGCACAGGGTCGAGTTCAACGCGCCGTAGAGGAACTGGAAGAACAGGACGAGGATCAGCACCAGGCTGCCGCCGATGCCGATCGGCGTATGGTCGTGGCGGAACCGCCACAGGTTCCACAGGAAGAACCCGCTGTACGCGAACGCGCCGACGAACCCCTGCGCGATCAGCAGGTGCCACAGCTGGCCGTCGCTGCCGATCTCCCGGTTGCCGCACTGCGGGCAGTCCACCCGCTTGCCGATCGCGATGGACCGGCTGCTGCCGACCATCGGCCGGTTGGCGCCGTACCCGAGGATCGGGGAGCTGGCCGCGGCCTTCACCGCGGCCGCGTTCAGGGTCGCCCGGATGTCGTCGCTGTGCCCGTTGTCCAGGCGCTGGGAGACCACGGTGCCCAGCGGGGTGGCGAAGGTCAGCACCGCGAACACGCCCACCGCCGCGGCCAGCCCGCCGAGCGGCGCGAACCGGCCCCGCCAGGCCAGGCGTACGGCCACGTAGACGGCGCAGATGCCGAGCCCGATCCACAGGCCCCGGTTGAGCGACTGGACGATCGGCACGACCGCGGCGAGCGCGACCACGACCCCGGTCACCCGCCGCGCGCCCCGGCCCAGCACGGTCCACCCCACGGTCAGCCAGACCAGCAGGATGCACATGTTCTCGCCCCAGGTGTTCGTGTACTCGAACGGGGCGGACGGGCGCGGCTCGCCGGAGCCGCCGGCGAGCACGTCCTGCACCTGGGCCACCTCGACGGTGAACAGGCGCTGCACGAACGGGTCGGTGGCGATGGAGGACGGCAGCAGCTGCTTCAGCGGCGAGTCGAACGCCAGGTCGGGGAAGAACACCCCGACGTACCCGCCGACGACGGTGAACAGGCTCATCACGCCGAGCAGCCGCACCACCCGCAGCCTCGGCAGCTCGTGCTCCTCCAGGTTGAGCACGTACAGCATGATCACGGTCAGGGCGGTGTAGTTGATGAGGCGGGTGCCGTGGCCGATGAACCGCCCGAAACCCTCCGGCGCCAGCGTGTCCGGCGCCACCTGGCCCAGCATCAGGCCGGAGAGCGCCACCCACACCAGCAGCACCAGCCACAGGCCGAAGCCCGGCGGCACCCGTACGTTGCCGCGCTGGTAGAGGTGGAACGCCATGGGGATGGCGGCGACCGCGTAGATGAAGGTGGGCAGCCCGAGCGCCCACCACAGCGGGTAGAGCAGCAGCAGCGCCACCAGGGGCCAGCCCGGCTGGAGCCGCAGCGACCAGCCGCGCCGCCCGCGCCCGGGCGGGTACGCCGGCTGCGCCGGGCTGCGGGGCGTGGCGACCGGCGGCGGGGGTGGGCCGAGCACCGCGGTCACGCCACCACCACCGTCGAGCCGGTCGGTGCGTACACCACCCAGGTCGTGCCGGGCTGGAGCCGGACCGGGAAGCCGGAGCCGTCCACCACGTTGCACATGTGGCGCAGCCCGCCCTTGCGCCAGCTGCCGGTGGCCGCGCTCGCCCCGGACACGGCGAGCGCCGGACCCTCCCCGATCACCTGGGCGCTGGGCAGGTCCCGCGCCACCGGCCGGCGCACGGACACGGTCTTGTACGGCGTGGTCAGCACGACCACCGAGGCGACCGCCACGGTCACCCCGCCGAGCTGGCTGCGCCAGGTCCGGGTCGGCTCGTCATAGGTCCACACCTGGGCCGGGCGCCCGGGCGCGGTGACCGTCAGGCGCTGGGCCGCCTTTGCGCCGGCGTCGGCCACCGGCTCGCCCTGCGCCGCGTAGACGAAGGCGGGCGGGGGCGTGCCGCCGGCCGGGACGACCCGGTAGAGCGCCCCCGTCGAGGTGTACCCGCCCGGGAACAGGTCGGCCCGCTGGGCGGTGGAGACCGCGGGCAGCTTGGAGTTCTCCAGCTGGGTCAGGAAGCTCTCCGGCCCGCCGCCGTACCCCACGAACGCGTTGAGGACGGCGAGTGACTTCACGTCCACCGGCCGGATCTCCGTCACCGGTCCGATCCGCGCCGCCTCCCGGGACTGGTAGACGGCGAGCAGGTGCAGCGAGCCGCTCTCGGCGTACTCCTGGTAGATCAGGTCCGCGGTGTCCAGCCCCGCCGGCCCGGGGCTGCCCGTGCCGACCCGCACCGGCACGGCCACGGCCCGGCGGGCGACGATCCGGTCGGGGCTGCCGAGGCCGGACAGCGGCGCCGGCGGCAGGGTCGGACTCGCGCTCGGGCTGAGCGTGGGGCGCGGCCCGGGGTCGACCGGACCGGTGCGCAGCGCCCCGCCGTCGTCGGCGCAGCCGCCGGCCGCCAGTAGGGCGGCGGCCAGCAGCCCGGCGGCGAGGCCGGGCCTCACCCCTGCTCCTCCCGCTGCGGCAGGGAGACCTTGGTGCCGTCCGTCGCGCCGGTGCGGTACGTGGAGCCCTTGCGCCCGGTGCCTGCCTGCGGCCGGCCCTCCCCGCCCCAGGCGTCCCGGTCCGTCATCCGGGGCAGCACCATGGTCGACTCGGACGTGGGCACCGGGCCGCCGGCGTCGCCCGCCTCGTCGGCATGGACCACCGGCAGCCGTACGGCGACCGTCTCCTCGCTGTCACCCGCGGTGGGCGCCAGGACGGTCCGGCCGGGCGGGGTGGGTCGGCCGGTCGACGGCCGCGACGCGGCGGCGCGCTCGGTCGTGGCGTGGGTCCCCCGCGCCGGGGTCCGGGTCACCGCCGCCGGAGCCTTGGCCGGCGGCATGTGCGGGACCAGCACCGCGCCGGTCACGGGCGCCTGCACCTGCTCGAACTGCTGGATCGCCGCGGTCACCTCACGGGTGCGGGTACGCCGTGCCTCCGCGACCAGGAGCACCGCGTCGACGTGGCTGGCCAGCGCCTGCGCCTCGACCGCGAGGCCAGGTGGGGCAGTCTCGATGAGCACGTGGTCGAACCGGTCGGCCAGCTCGGCGAGCACGTCCAGCAGCCCGGCCACCGGCAGCTCGGCCTCCGGGTCCAGCTGGCCGGGGAGCAGCACCCGCAGCTGCGGCACGGCCGGCACCGCGGTGAGCGCCGCAAGCGCGGGCAGGTCCCGCCGGAGCACCTCGGCGAGGCCGGAGCCGGGGTCGTTGCCGGCCATCGCGGCCAGCGGCGACTCCGGGTTCGTGGTCACCACGGCGACCTGCGCGCCGGTGCGGGCGTAGGCGGCGGCGAGGTTGCCGACGAGGAAGCCGGTGGCCCCGCCGGGGCTCGCGGCGGCGAGCAGCATCCGCCGGCCGCCGGAGGCCGGCTCGGGCACGGTCGTGAGCAGCACGTTGCGCAGCCGGCCCAGCTCGCGCGACATCCTGTCGGTGGCGGGGAGCAGGACCGGCGCGGGCAGCCGGCCGGGCAGCTCCAGCAGCACCGGCACGCCCAGCCGGTCGGCGATGTCCCGGCCGCGCCGGACCCGCGTGTCCAACCGGTCCAGCAGCATCGCCAGCGCGATGCCGAGGAGCAGGCCGGCGCCGAAGCCGCTGGCCAGGTTGAGCACGCGGTTCGGCGAGCTGGGCCGGGCCGGCAGGGACGGCTCGGAGATGATCAGGCCCGGGTCGAGCGCGGTGGCCAGCAGCGGGCTGAGCCGGCCGTTGAGCGTGCCCAGCTGGTTGGTGAGCACGCTGCGGTCGGCCTCGGCGCGCTGGCGCTCCACATTGCTCGGTGGCAGCGAGGCGATCTTGCCGGCCACCTGGGTCAGCTGCCGGTTGGTGTCGTCGATCTGCTTGCGCAGCTCCGCGATCGCGGTGTCCAGGTCCCGGCGCGCGATGTCCACCCGCAGGTCGAGGTAGGCCTGGGTGAAGGCACGGGAGCCGTCACGGGCACCCGCCCGGGTCGGTGAATCGAACGACACGTGCAGGACCTGGCTGTTCGGTGGCACGGTGACCTGCACCCGGCGGGCCAGCGACTCCGGCGGCTCCGCGGCCCGCAGCAGGGCCCGGGCGCGCGTGGCGACCACCGTGGACCGGATGATCTGGGCCTCGGTGTCCAGGTTGACCTTTGCGTTCGGGTTGGCGTCCGGGCCGATCTGGCGGACCTGCACCGATGTGGTGGCGGTGTAGGTGCGCGGCTGGATGGCGGTGAAGCCGGCCGCCGCGGCCAGGCCCACGAGGGCGCCGGCGGCAAGGATCCACCAGCGGCGGCGAAGCCACCCGAAGTAGTCCTGAAGCGTAGGACCTTCGGACTCGGTCAGCTCGACGTGACGAGAATGGGGCATGCGTTGTCTCGCTCCCTGTCGAAATGCGAGCCGGTCTTGGCCACGCCTAGCCTAGTGCTGTTTTGTCATGGTATGACGCGCAGGTGATTGGCTCGACACTCTCCGTCGCAAATCTGACGCGCCCGCATGCCGTTTTCTCAGTCTCGGTGGGTAGGGCGATGATAGCCCGGTGCGCTGCTGCTACCACATCCAGTCCCACCGTGCCCCCCGCCAGCTGGTGAGGTTGGTCCAGCAGGTCAAGCGTATGAGCCCGGACAGCGTCGTGCACATCAGCCATGACGTGGCCGGAGCGCCGCTGCACCGGGCGGCGCGGGCCGAGCTGGCCGCGCTGACGGATGTGACCGTGCAGCTCCACCAGGGCGGGTACGGCGACTTCAGCCACGTCGACCGGTACCTCGCCGCGGTGGACTGGCTGGTCGCCGACGGCGTGGCCGTGGACTGGCTGGTCAACCTGACCGGGCAGGACTACCCGCTGCGCCCCCTGGCCGGGTGCGAGGAGGAGCTGGCGTCCTCCGGCGCGGACGGCTTCCTGGAGTACTGGCCGGCGCTCGGCCCGGACAGCCACTGGGGGGCGGCCAGAGCGCGCTCGCGGTACTACTTCCGGCACCGCCGCCTCGCCCGGCTCTCCCCCCGCGCCGCCCGGGCGCTGCGCCCGCTCCAGCTGGTCAACCGGCTCCAGCCACTGGTACGGCTGCACACCTCGTACGGCCTGGCGGTCGGCCGCCGGGTCCGTACGCCGTTCGGCCCGGACCTGGTGCTGCACGGCGGCTCGGCGTACGCGTCGCTGTCCTGGCCGGCCGTCGCCTACCTGCGCCAGTTCCTGCGCGACCGCCCGGACGTGGTCGCCCACTTCCGGCACACGCTCTCGCCGGAGGAGGCGCTGCCGCAGACCGTCCTGGCCAGCTCCGGCCGGTTCCGGCTGGTGCCGGACTGCAAGCGCTACTTCGACTTCTCCGCCACCCGGTTCAACCGCTCCAAGGTGCTCACCGCGGCCGACCTGCCCCGGGCTCTGGCGAGCGGGGCGCACTTCGGCCGCAAGTTCGACGAGGACGCCCACCCCGGCGTCCTCGACGCCCTGGACGCCCACCTCGCCCCGGCCCAGCCATGATCGTTGGACGGGTGCCGGCAGGAAACGCCGGAGCAGCTGTCGGTAGCCGTCCAACGATCAACAAGACCGGCACCATCAGCCGCGGTAGCCGTAGACCCAGCGGAGCGGCCAGGTGAGCGCGGCGACCAGGCGCCGGCGCGAGGGGGCGTACTCCCGCCGCCACTTCTCGTCGAGCACCAGCGTGATCGCCCCGTGCCGCATCCGGATGCGGCCCCCGGCGACCGTGTGTGAGCCGCGGTGGGTGAACGTCGTCCCGTCCAGGAAGCCCAGCGGGTCGCGCTGCCCGGTCACGTCCCCGGTCAGCGCCGCCACCCGGGAAAGGACCGCCCGGGGCTCGCGCACCAGGTCCTCGTAGCGCAGCCGGACCCGGGGCACGCCCAGCCAGGCGAGCCACGCCAGCATCGCGTTGACGGTGACCCAGCGCCGGGCGATGAGCAGCGGCGAGCGGGTCTTCATGTGCTTGCGCGGGGCGGTGCCCTCCGGCAGCTCCACCGCCTGGCTCCAGGAGTAGGCCACCCCGCGCGGGTCCCGCACCACGTGCACCAGGCGCAGGTCGATGCCGGGCGCCCGGCGCAGGATGTACGCCAGCGACGGGCGCTTGGTCGAGTCGACCACCACGGCGGCCCCGGACACCTCGGCGATGGCCCGGTAGAGCGGGGTGATCAGCGCGATGTACCGGTCCAGGCTGCGGCGGAACCCGGGCAGCAGGCCGGCGGCGAGGACCAGCGGGACCCGGCTGGTCGCATCCACCCGCCGCTGGAGGCGGTAGACCTCGGCCAGGTCGACCCTTGACCACCCGCCGTACGCCAGCTCGCCCACCTTGCTCCAGAACGGGCACCCGGCGAACGGCTCCCCGCAGGCGCAGCGGAAGTTGCGCTCCACCCCCGACTGCCACAGGTAGAACAGCTCGCCCACCTCGCAGTGACCGGCGAGCTCGCCCAGCATCAGGTCGAGCAGGGTGGAGCCGCTGCGCGGCATGCCGCCGACGTAGAGGACCGGGACTGCCCGCTCAGTGGTACCCATAACGCCACCTCGATACCGCTGTCGCCGCCGTCACGAAACGCCGCTGCGCCGCTGGCAGGGCGGTGCGCCACTCCTCGTCCACCCGCAGCGGGAGCACGCCGTCCGAGTGCCGGATGCGGCTGCCGGCGATGGTGTGCGTGGCCGCCGGGCGTACCCCGCCATCGGCCAGGAAGCCCAGGTCGGACGGGCGGACCTCGACCCCGTGCAGCGCCGCGATCCGGTCCAGCTGGCGGGGTGGGTCGGCGACCAGGTCCTCGTAGCGCACCCGCACCCCGCGCACGCCGAAGCGGCGCAGGGCGGCGACGCTCGCGTTCACCGTGACCCAGCGGCGGGACACCGTCGCCGGCGACCAGCGCGGCATGTCGCCGCGGTGGGTCGCGCCGTCTCGCACCCGCTTGCCCCAGGAGAACGCGACGCCGCGCGGGTCGCGCACCACGTGCGCGACGGCCAGGTCCACGCCGGGCGCGCCGCGCAGCGCGAACGCCAGTGAGGGCCGCTTGGACGAGTCCACCACGACCCGTGCGCCCGAGGTGTCGGCGATCGCCCGGTAGAGGGCGGTGAGCAGGTCGGTGTACCGGGCGACGGCGCGGGCGAACCCGGACCCGGCCGGCGGTGCCACCAGGGCCGGGATCCGGGGCGTGCGGTCCACCCGGCGCTGGAGCGCGAGCACCTCGTCCACCAGGGCGGGCGACCACCCGCCGTAGGCCCGTTCGCCCACCTCCGTCCAGAACGGACACCCAGCGAAGGGGACACCGCACGCGCATCGGACATTATGCTGCGGACCGTCGGTCCACAGGTAGTAGAGCTCGCCCACCCCGACATGACCCGGCAGCTGGCCGATCATCAGGTCGGCGAGCGTGGAGCCGCTGCGCGGGACACCGCCCACGTAGAGCAGCCGCACCGGTGCCGACGTCCCCACCGACCTCCGCCCTCCCTCTGGTCACGCCCGGGGTCACGCCCGGAGTTACGCACGTCGAAGCAGTCTACGCACGACAGCCGGCCTGGCCGATCGGTCGGTCCGCGCTGCCGCAGGTCCGACCGGGTCGGACCGTGCCGCTGATCCGGGGTAGTTTGCCGTCATCGCCATGATGGTGGGGCCTGGGGAGGACATAATGACCGTCATGGATCAGTCCGAGCGCGGCCCGGTGCTGCTGGTCGGATCGAGCGGCGGTCACCTGGCCCAGCTGCTGGCGCTGGAGCCGTGGTACCGGGAGTGGGACCGGTGCTGGGTCACCTTCGGCACCCCCGACGCCCGGTCGCTGCTGGCCGGCGAGGACGTGGTGTGGGCCCACCACCCCACCACCCGCAACATCCGCAACCTGGTGCGCAACACCCTGCTCGCCGTGCGGGTGCTGCGGCGCCGGCGGGTCGAGGCCGTGGTCACCACCGGGGCCGGCGTCGCGCTGCCGTTCGTCGCGCTGGCCCGGCTGCGCGGCATCCCGACGATCTACATAGAGGTGTACGACCGGATCGACACCGCCACGCTGACCGCCCGGCTCTGCCGGCCGTTCCTGTCGGCGATGCTGGTGCAGTGGGAGGAGCAGCGCCGGATGTACCCGTACGCGACCGTGGTCGGCAACCTCCTGTGACCGCGCCCCTGGTCCTCGTCGTCGTCGGCACCGACGTGCACCCCTTCGACCGGCTCACCTCCTGGCTCGAGCGGTGGTCGCCCGGCCCGGCCCGGCTCCTGGTCCAGTACGGCCACGGCCGCCGGCCGGCGCTGGACGGCGCCACCGCCTTCCTCGACCACGACGAGCTGCGGCGGGCCATGACCGAGGCGGCCCTGGTGGTCAGCCACGGCGGGCCGGCCACGATCACCGAGGCCCGGCGCAGCGGCCACCTGCCGATCGTGGTGCCCCGGGACCCGGCCCGCGGTGAGCACGTCGACGACCACCAGCTGCTCTTCGCGCGCCGGATGGCGGCGGCCGGCCTGGTGCACCTGTGCGAGCGGGAGCCGGAGCTGGCCACAGCGCTCGACCTGGGGGTGGCCGACCCGGCCCGGTTCAGCCTCGACGGCGACGCGCCCGGCGGCGCCGGCCGCGCGGAGGCGGTGGCCCGGGTGGGGCGCATCGTGGAGGACCTCGTCGACGCCCGGACCCGCCGCCGGACGGGGCGGCTATGGCGGTGAGGCCGGCGGTGCCCGTGCTCTTCCTCGGCGGCCTCGGCCGCAGCGGCTCCACCCTGCTGGAGCTGATCCTCGCCCAGGGCGACGACGTGTGCGCGGTGGGCGAGGTCGTCCACCTGTGGGAGCGCGGGCTGCGCCTGGACGAGCGGTGCGGCTGCGGCGAGCGCTTCTCCGGCTGCCCGTTCTGGACCCAGGTCGGTGCGCGCGCGTTCGGCGGATGGTCCACGGTGGACACCGGCGAGGTGGCGGCGCTCAAGGACCAGGTCGACCGCACCCGGCACCTGCCCTGGCTGGCCCGCGCCCGCCTGCCCGAGCGGCGGCTGGCCGCGGTACGCCGGTACGCGCACCTCTACACGCAGGTCTACGCCGCCGCGGCCGAGGTGTCCGGGGCCGCCGCGGTGGTCGACTCCAGCAAGCACGCGTCGCTCGCGTTCGCCCTGCGCTGGGCCGAGGGCCTGGACCTACGCGTGGTGCACCTGGTCCGGGACAGCCGGGCGGTCGCCCACTCCTGGGCCCGGCGGGTGCGCCGGCCGGAGGTGGCCGACGCCGAGGCGTACATGCCGACGTTCTCCCCGGTGCAGGTCAGTGCCTTGTGGACGGTGCAGAACCTCGCCTTCGACGTGCTCGCCGCGCGCCGCGCGCCGGCCCGCCTGCCGGTGGCCCGGATCCGCTATGAGGACTTCACCGCCGACCCGCGGGCCACCGTCACCGCGGTCCGCCGGCTGGCCGGGCTGCCGGACGACCCGGCGGCGCTGCGCGTGCTCGACCAGCCCCCGGTGTCCCCGCGCCCGGCGCACACGGTCGCCGGCAACCCGCTGCGCTTCGCCCGCGGGCCGCTGCGCGTGCGCGCCGACGAGGAGTGGCGCACCGGCTTCCCCACCGGTGCCCGGGCCCTGGTCGGCGCGCTCACCCTCCCGCTGCGCCTGCGGTACGGCTACCACGGCGGGCCGGCTGCCGCGCCCGCCCGCACCCGCCTTGACCCGGCAACCGCCGGGCCGGACGCGGCAGCCGGCAGGCCGGGCCGCCACCGGGCCGGCGTGCCGGACGATCCGAAGGAGCGTGCATGACCCCGTCCGTGACCGCCGTGGTGCCCACCCGGGACCGCCCCGAGCTGCTGCGCGCCGCCGTGGCCGCCATCGTCGGCCAGGCCTACCCGGGCCGGGTCGAGGTGGTCGTGGTCTACGACCAGTCCACCCCGGACACCTCGCTGGCCAGCGATGACCCGCAACGCCCGGTCCGGGTCATCGCCAACACCCGTACCCCTGGCCTGGCCGGCGGCCGTAACACCGGGATCCTCGCGGCAACCGGCGACCTCGTCGCGTTCTGCGACGACGACGACGAGTGGCTGCCCGGCAAGCTCGCCGCCCAGGTGGCCGCGCTCGAGGCGGCCGGCGACGCCGAGCTCGCCTGCTGCGGCATCCGGGTCGCCTACGACGGGTCCACGGTGGACCGCGTCCTTCCCCTCGACCGGGTGCCGCTCGGCGCGTTGCTGCGCAAGCGCCTCACCGAGCTGCACCCGTCCACGTTCCTGATCCGGCGCGACGCGCTGGTCAACGGCATCGGCCTCGTCGACGAGGAGATCCCCGGCAGCTACGCCGAGGACTACGAGCTCCTGCTCCGGGCGGCCCGGCGCCGGCCACTGGTCAACGTGGCCGAGGCGCAGGTGCTGGTCCGCTGGCACAGGCGGTCCTACTTCTCGCAGCGGTGGGAGACCATCGCCACCGCTCTCCAGTGGCTGCTGGGCCGCTACCCCGAGTTCGCCGGGGAGCCGCTCGGCGAGGCGCGGGTGGCCGGGCAGATCGCCTTCGCGCACGCGGCAATGGGCGACCGGCGGGGCGCGGTGCGCTGGGCCCGGCATACCCTCACCCGCAACCCGCGGGAGCCACGGGCCTACCTCGCGCTGGCCGTGGCGAGCCGGGCCGTGCGCCCGGACACCGTGCTGCGCCGGCTGCACCAGCGCGGTCGAGGGATCTGACCGGCCGGCCGCGGCGCTGTCTGACCAGCGACACCTCGTTTACGGGTGCCGGGTCCTGTGCCTGACTGGAGCTAGCCGCACCGCAGCCGAAGCGGCAGCGGTCCGGCCAACCAGGCAGGGGGGTGGGCAGCAATGTCAAGAACCGCGCCCGCGGTCGTCACCGTATGCGTTCTCACGGTCGCTGCGTTGGGCGCCTGTAGCATCCGCGTCGGCGTCGGCACCGAAAAGTCAAGCACCACCGCTCCGTCACCCACCGCTGCGTCGCCCACCGTCCCGGCGGCCCCGTCGGTCACCCCGCTCCCGTCACCGAGCTGGCCGGCCCGGTCGGCGCGGCCCGGCCGGCAGCACACAAGAGCCGAGATGAACGCGGCCATGCTGACGCTTCGGGACCTGGCCGGCTACCGGACCGACACCCAGCTGACCGTCGAGGAGATCGCGGGATCGACCAACTCGCATTGCGAGCCGGAGGCGATAGGCATGGTCCGGTACCGCGAAGGCGCGACGGCCATCGCCGGGGCGGAATGGTTCTCGCCCACCACGGGCCTGCTCATCATCCAGGCCCTGACGCTCCTGCCCGCCCGCCGCAGCAACAGCCTCGACCCGATCCGGGAGGCCCTCGCCGGCTGTGCCACCTGGCAACGGGAAAACCGTACCTACACGCTGACCGCAACCGACTACGGCCCGTACGGGGATGAGTCACTCGGCTTCCTGTTGACCATCCAGGAAGGCGGTGAACCACCCACCGCCTACGCCACGGTGTACGTCCGCACCGGAAACCTCTTCATGGCGTTGCAGGTCCTCGGCGCAGGCCGCACGACACCGCTAGGCGCCGAGGCCATCTTCGACAGGGCCGCCCGCAAGCTGCCGCGCCCGTAGGCCGGCGCCCGTGGCGGCGCGCTACGAGCGGCAGACGCTCTGCCAGGCCTGCTGGCTCGGGGAGTCCAGGAGCCGGAAGTCCACCGAGAGCATCGTGTCGAAGTAGGCCACCCAGAGCGGGTTATGGCTGTTCAGGTACGTGCCGACCGAGCGGAGCCAGGCCGCCCGCCCGGCCCCGGTGTCCTCCGGGAGCAGCGTGCTGCCGGTCTCGGCATACCCGAAGGGCTTGCCGGTGGCGCGCGACACCTCGATCGACTTGCCGTAGATGCTGGCGGGGGAGGCGTACTCGCCCTTCTTCCGGCCGTAGTTGTAGCAGTCCCAGCCGAGCACGTCGATGATGTCGCCGCCGGGGTAGTAGTCGCGCCAGTTGCGGCCGGAGTCCGGGTTCAACGAGTAGCACATCAGTACCAGGGTCGCGTGCAGGCGGCTGTTGCCGGTGCGGTTGGCCAGCCCGGCCAGGTGCCGCCAGGCCGCGCGGTAGTCGGTGGCGGTGAAGTTCCCGGCCGCGATGTTGTCCTCGGGCTCGTGGTAGTAGACCCAGTACGTGTCGCGGGTGCGCGGAGCGCTCGCGAACCAGGTGGACAGCTGCGCGTCGTGCTTGCCCGCGATGATGTCGAGCGGGAGCGCCTTGAACGACACCACCACCGTGCGGTTCGCCACGTCGGCCCGGCTGCCGGCCCACGACGGGGGCAGGCCGGGATAGAACACGCGGACCATCTCCAGCGGGCCGTACGTGCGGTCGGCCCGGGCCAGCCCCTGCGAGTAGGTCTCCCCGGTGCGCAGCTGGACGGAGGCCCCGGCGAGCATCCGGCCACCCGGCACCGGCCTGGTCGGGGAGCCGAACGACGCGCTGGCCGACGGCAGCGCGGTCGGCAGGGGCGAGCCGGCCGACTGGCCCGGCTGGAGCATCGCCTCGGGCGGACTGTTGCCCTTGGCCTGGACCGGCGTCCAGCTCACCACCAGGCGCGGGCCGTCGTTGCCGTGTTCTGACGCGAAGATGCGGATCTCATGCGTCGTGCCCGCCGCGATGTCAAGGGCGAACGCGTACGTGCCGGACGTGGTGACCACCCGCGTCAGGTCGAACGAGAACGACGTGGCCCCCGCGGTGGCCGGGCCGGTAGCCACGCGGTCGGTGTGCGACGGCGGCCCTGAGTCCTTGAGCTCAGAGGCCATCCACGTGGTGTCCGTGACCCGGTAGAGCTCCGCCCCGGCCGGCTGCGGCGTGGGCGACCTGGTCTTCAGGGTGGCCGCCACGACACGGCTGTTGCGGGGCAGCTCCGGCACGTCGAACTTGAGGAACGTGACCGCCTTCCGCTCCAGCCGGTTGACCGCGAGCAGCTCCGTCGCGCCGCTGTGGTCGGCGGCGGGCTCCTGGTCCACGTAGAAGGTGTCCTCGGCGACGGGGACGGTGATGTCCTGCACCGCGGACGCCGGCTCCGCGCGCACCCAGGCGACGACCAGCCCGCCGCTGGCGCCCAGCAGCGCCACCGCCATGGCCGCCACCACGACCTTGATCCCGATCAGGGACAGGGCACTGCGCTGCGGCCGGTGCCCCTGAGGGGTCCGGGCCCGGGTACGCGTCAGCGTCCGGGTGCCCGCTGCGGCCGGCTGATCCTCGGACCCGAGCGGGCCGAGCGGCTCGATCGGGTCGAGCGGCTCGAAGGAGTAGTCGTCGATGTCCGGGTCCGGGTCCCGATCCGGGACGTAGACCGGAAGCTCCGTCGACGAGTAGTAGTCGTCCTGGTCCTCCGGATCCGGCTCATACCACCTGCTGCCAGGTCCGTACTGCCGAGGTAGCCCGTACTCGTCCGCACCCCGACGGCGCGGTCTCGGGGTGGTTGTGGAGGTCCAGTCCGTTGGGTTCCAGTCGGAGGCCACGACTCTCCTCGCGTCAGCGGGTTCCACGGGCCAGTGGCGACGTCACTGGCCCGCAGCTGTCTGTGCACGCTTCGTGTTCTCCCCAGCCGAGAGGCATTCTGCAACGCCGCCGCTGATGGACGCTACCCCACTCCCGCACACAACCCGATTCACCCCTTCGACCAGCAGTTATGTCCGTGCCAGACGACCTTGCGGCAGCCGCGCCGGGGCCGTGGTGACCCAGCGGCGGCGCCCCGGTGCGGTGCCCGCGCCCGATGGCGAGTGCTGAGGCATGCGGTACCGGCTCACGCCCCCCGCCCGTGCCGCGCCCGTCGGTGTGCACGCCGGACGGACGGGTCCGCCCGGCGATCGGGATCTTCGGGTGCATGCTTCCAGGGCCGCCAGGCACCGGTGCCTGGCCGCAGCCACGTCTGGTCTTAGATAGAAATATATTGAAGAGCCCGCCATCGACAGAGACGTCGCTGGCTCAGGTGGCGGTGATGATGGCGGCTCCGGCCGTACGGTTGGTGGTCTCATCGATGAAGATAAACGACCCGGTGGTGCGGTTGCGATGGTAGGGGTCGGCGAGCAGAGGTTGGGTGGTCCGCAACGTGACCCTACCGATCTCGTTGAGCCCCAGCCCGGTCACGCTGTGGTCGCGGTGCAACGTATTGATGTCCAGACGGTACTGCACTCCCCGCACCACTGTGCGTGCCGTGCGGGTGGTGTGCTTGACCGTGTAACGGCCGCCTTCGGTCAACGGTCGGGTCTCGTCCATCCAGCACACCAGGGCGTCCACATCCTGCGTCGGCGTTGGCGCGTTGTGCCGGCGGGCGATCATGTCCCCCCGTGAGATGTCGATGTCGTCGGCGAGGCGGACGGTCACCGACAACGGCGGGAACGCCTCCTCCAGCGACCCGTCGGCAGTCTCGATAGCGGTGATCGTGGAGGTGAACCCCGACGGCAGCACCACCACCTCATCCCCCGGCCGGAGCACCCCCGACGCCACCTGCCCCGCATACCCGCGGTAGTCGCGGTGCACCGACGACTGGGGGCGGATCACGTACTGCACCGGGAACCGCACGTCGACGAGGTTGCGGTCGGAGCCGATGTGCACGTGCTCCAGGTGGTGCAGCAGCGTCGGCCCGTGGTACCAGGGCATGTTGGCCGACGGGGTGACAATGTTGTCCCCGTGCAGGGCGCTGACCGGGATGACGGTCAGGTCCGGCGCGTCCAGCTTCGCCGCGAACCCGGTGAACTCGGCCGCGATCCGCTCGAACACACCTTCGTCATAGCCGACCAGGTCCATCTTGTTCACACACAGCACCAGATGCGGCACCCGCAACAACGAGCACAGGAACGCATGCCGCCGCGACTGCTCCAGCATCCCCTTCCGCGCATCAACCAAAATCAACGCCAGGTCCGCCGTTGACGCGCCGGTCACCATGTTGCGCGTGTACTGAATATGCCCCGGCGTGTCGGCGATGATGAAGCTGCGCCGCGGGGTGGCGAAGTACCGGTACGCCACATCGATCGTGATCCCCTGCTCCCGCTCGGCCCGCAGCCCATCGGTGAGCAGCGCCAGGTCGGTGTACTCATCCCCCCGCGCCGCCGAGGCCGCCTGCACCGCCTCCCACTGGTCCTCGAAGATCGCCTTGGTGTCGTGCAGCAACCGGCCGATCAACGTGGACTTGCCGTCGTCCACACTGCCCGCCGTGGCGAACCGCAACAGCTCCACTAGAAGTACCCCTCCCGCTTACGGTCCTCCATCGCCGCCTCGCTGACCCGGTCGTCCCCGCGGGTGGCGCCCCGCTCGGTCACCCGGGTCGCGGCCACCTCGGCGATCACCTTCTCCACCGTGTCCGCGTCCGAACGCACCGCCGCGGTGCACGACGCGTCGCCCACCGTGCGGTAGCGCACCCGCTCGGTGGACACCACCTCGCCGGCGCGGGCGGGCAGGAACTCGTTGACCCCGTAGAGCATCCCGTCCCGCTCGACGACGGCCCGGTCGTGCGCGAAGTAGATGCTGGGCAGCTCGATGCCCTCCCGGGCGATGTAGCGCCACACGTCCAGCTCGGTCCAGTTCGACAAGGGAAACACCCGGATCGACTCACCCGCGGCTACCCGGGCGTTGTACAGCCCCCACAGCTCCGGCCGCTGGTTCTTCGGGTCCCACTGCCCGAACTCGTCCCGGAACGAGAACACCCGCTCCTTCGCCCGGGCCTTCTCCTCATCCCGCCGCGCACCGCCGAACAACGCGTCGAACCGGTGCTTCTCCACCGCCGCCAGCAGCACCGGCGTCTGCGCCCGGTTCCGCGAGGCCCCATCGGGCACCACGACCGACCCCGAGGCGATCGCCTCCGGCACGCTCGCCACCACCAGCCCCAACCCCAGCTCGCCCACCACCCGGTCGCGGAACTCCAGCACCTCCGCGAAGTTGTGGCCGGTGTCCACGTGCATCACCCCGAACGGCACCCGGCCGGGCCAGAACGCCTTCCTGGCCAGCCACAGCATCACCACCGAGTCCTTGCCGCCCGAGAACAGCAGCACCGGCCGCTCGAACTCCGCCGCCACCTCCCGGAACACGAACACCGACTCCGCCTCCAGCACATCCAGATGGGAGACCCGGTAGTCGAACGTGGCCATGCCTCACTCCACAAAGATCGCAGGACTCTTCGGTGCGGTCACGTGGCCGCGGGGATCAGGCCGGCCAGCACGCGCAGCAGTCGCGGCGCCAGGTCCGCCCGGCAGACCAGCAGGTCCGGCAGGAGCGGGTCGGGCCGGTTGTAGACCAGCGGGCTGCCGTCGATGCGCGACGCGTGCGCCCCGGCCGCCCGGGCCACCGCCACCGGCGCGGCCGAGTCCCACTCGTACTGCCCACCGGCGTGCACGTACGCGTCGACCTCACCGGTGACCACCGCGCACACCTTCACCCCGGCGGAGCCCATCGGCACCAGCTGCGCCTCCAGCTCCTCGGCGAGCGCGGCCAGGAAGGCCGGCGGCCGGGTGCGGCTGCACGCGATGCGGACCCGCCCGTCCGTACCCGCCGCCGGGGCGGGCGCCGGCAGCGGCCGGCCCGTGGCGAGCACCGTCCCCCGGGCCGGCAGTGCGACCGCGCCCGCGGCCAGCTCGCCGGCTGACCACAGCGCCACGTGCACGGCCCAGTCCGTGCGCCCCTCCTCGGAGAACTCGCGCGTGCCGTCCAGCGGGTCGACGATCCACACCCGCTCGGCGGCCAGCCGGGCCGGGTCGGTGCGCGCCCCCTCCTCCGAGAGCACCGCATCCGCCGGCCGCCCTCGCCCCAGCTCGCCGAGCAGCAGGTCGTGCGAGCGCTTGTCGCCGGTCGCCTTCAGCGCGGCCGGGTCGGCGAACCCGAGCTCCTCGCGCAGTGCCAGCAGCAGCTCGCCCGCCCGGCCGGCCAGCTCGGCGGCGAACGCCGAGTCGTCCTGGGTCACCGGACCTCCCTCACTCCATCAAGACCAGTTCTTCCCGGCGGCCCGGGCCACCGCGGTGACCGTGCGGAGCACGATCACCAGGTCAAGCGTGAGGGACCAGTTTTCCACGTACCGCAGGTCGAGACGCAGGGCCTCCTCGCTGGAGAGGTCCACCCCACGGGACACTCGGCACAGACCAGTCATTCCCGGCTTGACCACCAGCCGGCGGCGCATCTCGTCCGGGTGGCGGGCGACTTCGTCCGGTCGGGGCGGTCGCGGGCCGACCAGTGACATCTCACCGCGTACCACATTGGCCAGCTGAGGCAGCGTGGCCAGGGAGAACCGGCGCAGCCGGCGACCGAGCGGGGTCACCGGCGGGTCGCCGGACCCGGCGGAGGCTGCTGGCGGCGCCTGCGCGTGCCGCGTCCGGAACGCCAGGAGCTGGAACTCCCGGCCGCCGCGGCCGACCCGCACCTGGCGGGACAGCGCCGGCCCGCGCGCCCCGGGCTGCCACCTGACCAGCGCCGCGACCGCGAGCAGCAGCGGGGCGAGCGCGGCCAGCAGGGCCAGCGCGGTCAGCCGGTCGACCACGGACTTCACCACCCGGCGCACCCCGCCCAGCCGCGGGTGGTCGACGTGCAGCATGGGCAGGCCGTCGACCGGACGCACCGTGGCCCGCCCGCCGTCGACGTCGATCAGCGCGTTCGCCAGCACCAGGTCCACGTCGTCGCGCTCCAGCCGCCAGGCGATCCGGCGCACCGCCGTACCGTCAAGCTCCGGGCAGGAGAGCACCACGACGGTGTCCGCGTCGACCTGCCAGGCTGCCGTGGCGACATCGACGAAGGTCCCCAGCACCGGCACGGCGCCCGCCGGCGCGCCGGCGCCCGCGGGCAGGCACGCGCCCACCACGCCCATGCCGTGGTATCGCTCCCGGCGCAGCCGGCGGGTGAGGTCGGCCACCGCGCTGGCATGGCCGACCACCAGCACCCGGCGCAGGCACTCGCCCCGCGCCCAGCGCCGGTGCAGGCTCCTGCGCTGCGCGTAGCGGGCTCCGACGCCCAACACGAGCAGGGCCGGCACGGCGACGAGCAGGTAGCTGCGGCTGAGGCGGATCTCGAACGCGTACAGGACCAGGGCGACGGTGGCGGTCAGGGACAGTCCGGCCCGCAGCACCCGCTGGTACTCCTCGTTGCCCGCGAACAGGCACCGGGTCTCGTAGGCCCCGTTGAGCAGCAGCGCCAGCAGCCACCCGGCCGGCAGCAGCACGGTCAGCCAGGCGTAGACGCGCTCGCTCTCGCCGGTCGCCGGCCCGAACCGCAGCAGCACCGCGGCGAAGGCCGCGACCAACCCCACCCCGGCGTCGACCGGCACCAGCAGGGCGACGTACCGCGCCTGCCAGATCGAACGGGGTGTGCCGACGGCGGCCAGGCGGTTACGGATCGGGACGGTCGTCTCGTCAAAGGCGTACCCGGGCGCCCTTATCCCGGTCGTTGTCACGACCTTCCCCCCTTGCGACGTCAGCGTCGGCCCTCCACCCAGGCGGGTTCCCGTCCGCCGGCGCGGGGCGGCCGCCCCGCGCGGGCCCGCGGGGCGACCTGAGTGCGGTGGGGTCGCGGCGCGAGCGGCCACGGTGGGGCCGCCCCGGCCACGGGTGGCCGGCTCAGGCCATCCTGTGCATGCAGTTACGGTTGCACCACGGCTGTGTCGGATCGACGACACGTGAAGGAACGACTCCATTCAGCTCACGACCCGCCGCGGGTGCCCGCGACGAGCAGGGCAAACCACCCGTAAGCTCGGCGCCATGACCGCGCAGGAGATGATCTCGTTCGCCCGCGGCGCCCCATCGCTGGACATCGTCGATGTGGAGGGGCTCAAAGCGGCCGCCGCGCGCGCCTTCGACGCCGACCCGGCCGGCATCACGACCTACGGCACCGGGTACGGATACCCGCCGCTGCGGGCGTGGATCGCCGACCGGCACCGGGTGGCGGTCGAGCAGGTCCTCGTCACCAACGGCTCGTTGCAGGCCGACGCGTTCCTCTTCGGTCACCTGGTCCGCTCCGGCGACCCGGTGGTGGTGGAGCGGCCGACGTACGACCGGACGCTGCTCAACCTGCGCACCATGGGAGCGCGGGTGCACCAGGTGACCCTCCAGCAGGACGGGCTCGACGTGGACGAGCTGCGCAAGCTGCTGGAGGCCGGGCTACGCCCCCGGCTGGCCCACGTCATCCCCAACTACCAGAACCCGGCCGGCGTGACGCTCGGCACCGACAAGCGGCACGCGCTGCTCGGGCTGGCCCGCGAGTACGGCTTCACCGTCTTCGAGGACGACCCGTACGCCGAGATCCGCTTCCGGGGCGAGTCGCACCCGTCCCTGCTCTCCCTCGACCTCTCCGGCGACGGGGGAGGGACGGTGGTCCACGCCTCCTCGTTCACCAAGACGGTCTGCCCCGGGGTCCGGGTCGGCTACCTGGTCGGCCACCGTGACCTGGTCGCGGACATCGCCCGCCAGGCGACCATGACGTACATCAGCCCGTCGATGGTGGCGCAGGCCATCGTCTACCAGTTCTGCGCCTCGGGCGACATCGAGCGCTCGGTCACCCGGGTCCGGGCGGCGCTGCACGAACGGGCGAGACTGCTCAGCGCGGCGTTGCGGGCGCACATCCCCGGTGTCCGCTTCACCGAGCCCGACGGCGGCTACTTCCTCTGGGTCGAGCTGCCCTCCGACGTTGACGTGGGCGCGCTCGCGCCCGAGGCGGAGCGGCGCGGGGTGGCCGTTGTCAAGGGCACGGACTTCCTGCTGGAGGGCGGGCAGCATGCGCTGCGGCTGGCGTACTCCGCGGTGCGGCCCGACCATATCGAGCCCGGCGTCCGGCGCCTGGCCGAGGCGGTTGAGGCCGTCCGGGCCGGCTGAACCGGTCCAGCCGGCCCGTTGTCTGTCAGGTTTCTGGCAGATCGGTGAACCACCCTGGCGGGGGACGCCGGCCCGGCGGTGGATAGATCACAATGCAGCCGACGTACTCGCCCGTGGGCGAGGATCCAAGGCACTACCCGCCCCCCGATAGCGCCGGGTGGGCCGCTCGCCCCATCCCCCCGGAGCGGCCGGCCCACCCAGCGCCATCCTCCCTGCCGGGACTACCCGGACCACGGACCGCACCCTCGCGTAGGCTGCGACGGCGGGAGAGGTGGCGCCGATGACGGACCGGGCGGAGCGTGCCCCTGCCCGGGCATGGGCATCCCCGGTCCGGGCGGTAAGCCGGATGTGGGCCTCGACCGCGCCCACCCCGGCCGGCAAGGCGACTGCCGCATCGGGGCGCAGCCCGGTCGTGGACTATGGGATCTACGTCGACGGCGCCCGGCTGCCCGACACCCCGCCCTACGCCCGGGCGCTGGAGCTGGCCCGAGCCGCCGGGGACGGCTTCGTCTGGCTCGGCCTGCATGAACCGGACGAGGCCGAGATGGCCGCCGTTGCGCACGCGTTCGGCCTGCACGAGCTGGCCGCGGAGGACGCTGTCCACGCGGGCCAGCGCCCGAAGCTCGAACAGTTCGGCGCCGAGGTCACGTTCCTGGCCATGCGCACCGCCCGCTATGTCGAGCACGCCGAGCTGACCGAGACCTCCGAGGTGGTCGAGACCGGGCACCTGATGCTCTTCATCGGCGACCACTTTGTGATCACCGTGCGCCACGGCGGCGCCTGCCGGCTGGCACCGGTCCGCGCGGAGCTGGAGCGCAAGGCGGAGCTGCTGCGGCAGGGGCCGTGGGCGGTCGCGTACGCGGTCACCGACCACGTCGTCGACCTCTACCTCGACGTGGCCGACCGGATCGAGGAAGACCTGGACGAGCTGGAGGAGGAGGTGTTCTCCCGGACGGCCAGTGGCCGGATCCAGCGGATCTACCAGCTCAAGCGGGAGCTGGTGGAGTTCCGCCGGGCGGTGGTGCCGCTGCAGCGCCCGTTCGCCACGCTCGTCGCCGAGGACTCCGGCGTGCCGACGCGGCTGCGCCGGTACTTCCATGACGTGCTGGACCACCTCACCCGGACCGCCGAGCAGGTGCAGGCCGCCGACGACCTGCTGCACTCGATCCTCGCGGCCCGCCTGGCCCAGGTCACGGTCGACCAGAACAACGACATGCGCAAGATCGCCGCGTGGGCGGCGATCGCCGCGGTGCAGACCGCGATCGCCGGGATCTACGGCATGAACTTCGAGTACATGCCGGAGCTGAAGATGCGGTACGGCTACCCGGTCATCCTCGGGATCATGGTGGTCTCGGCGCTCGCCCTCTACCGGCTCTTCCGCCGCTCCGGGTGGCTGTAGGCACACCACCCGCCACCGGCGGCCCGGGCGGCCTGTCGTGGGCGCCCGGACGCCGGGGCGTTCAACGGTAAAGCGAGGTCAGGTGCGGCTGTTACGCGCGGAGGTGGTGCTCCGGCTGACCAGGTCGTCGGCCTTGTCAGCGGCCTTGTCGCCGGCCCGCTCCACCTTGTCGGCTGTGCGCTCGGCCATCGCCGAAGCCTTGTCACCGCCGGTGCGCAGCGCCTCGGCAGTGGTATCGGTGGCACTGTCCACCATGGACCCCGTAGCCGAGGGAGCCGAGGTGAGACCGGTGCCGGAGTCGTAGTCTTCCCACTGGTGCTGCTGGCGGCGACGGCGAGCGTAGGCCACCCCCGCGCCCACCGCGGCGCCCATCGCGAGCAGGCCGGCGAGCCTCGGCCACCGGCTTCGTGACGCGGTCGGGGTCTGCTTCCTCATCATCTTCATCTGGGCCTTCCTGGCTTGCCGGGCACCGTCCCTGGCCACGGTTGCGAGCGGCGTGACCGCGGCCACCGCCGCGTCCGCCGCGGCGCCGCGCACCCGGCCCATGGCTGGGGAGACCGCCGCGCCCATGCCGCCCGCGGCGTGCACCGCGGCCAGCCTCATGTGGTCCAAGCCCTCCCCGAGCTCACGGCGCATGAGCTGGGCGTGGGTGAGCGCCCGACGGCGCCGGAATCTCATCACGCCAACACCTCCCTTGTGCTCCTCAGCGTCATCCTCCCCCGCCGGGTGCGTCCGTACCACCGGAACGGCCACATGGCAGGATCCTTATCGGCAGAACTACCTCGTCGGCTCGGGCTACAAACCTCACCGGCCGGCGTGATGTGTCACGGATCCCCAACCTGCACACACTTGACAGCCGACTGATAGGAGCCGACGTGGCCGACGCCCTGTACGCGACACTGCAGACCTCCGCAGGTCCCATCCGGGTCCAGCTGCTCCCCGACCATGCGCCGCGGACCGTACGCAACTTCGTGGAGCTGGCCGAGGGCAAGCGCGAGTACACCGACCCCCGCACCGGTCAGCCGGGCAGCGGACCGTTCTACGACGGCACCGTGTTCCACCGGGTCATCGCCGGGTTCATGATCCAGGGAGGCGACCCCACCGGCACCGGGCGCGGCGGCCCGGGCTACCAGTTCGACGACGAGATCCACCCGGACCTGTCCTTCAACCGGCCCTACCTGCTGGCCATGGCGAACTCAGGCAAGACGCGCGACGGCCGGGGCACCAACGGCTCGCAGTTCTTCATCTCGGTGGCGCCCACCACCTGGCTCAACGGCAAGCACACCATCTTCGGGCAGGTCGCGGACGAGGACTCGCAGCGGGTGGTCGACGCGATCGCCAACGCCGAGACCGGCCCCGGCGACCGGCCGCAGCGGGAGGTGGTGCTGGAGCGCGTGGAGATCGCATAGGCCGGCGGGTAGGTCGAAACGCCACGTACGCTAGCCGTCATGGCTCAACCCGTGTCGGTCCCGGTCTGCTACCGCCATCCGTCACGGGAGACGTACGTCCGATGCACACGGTGTGACCGGCCGATCTGCCCCGACTGCATGCGGGACGCAGCGGTCGGTCACCAGTGCCCGGAGTGCGTGGCGCAGGGGCGCCGCTCCGTCCGCCCGCCGCGTACGGCGTTCGGCGGCAGCGCCGCGGGCCGGCAGGGTTACGTCACCCTCACCCTGATCGGGCTCAACGTCCTGGTGATGCTGCTGGCCGTGGCCTCGGAGCGGGGCGGCGGCCTGGCCGGCGGCGGGTTCGGCCTCATCAGGGGCACCACCACCCAGCTGCACCTGCTGGGCGCGCTGGTGCCGCGGCCCACCATCTACACCGACACCGCCGGCTCGGTCATCGCGGTGGTCCAGGGGGTGGCCGGCGGTGACCACTACCGCCTGGTCACCTCGATGTTCCTGCACTACGGCCTGGTGCACCTGCTGCTGAACATGTGGGCGCTGTGGGTGCTCGGCCGGGACCTGGAGTACGTGCTCGGCCCCTTCCGCTTCCTCGCCCTCTACCTGCTCGCCGGGTTCGGCGGCAGCGTGACGGTCTACTACTTCGGCCAGCAGAGCGGGCTCACCGCCGGCGCCTCCGGCGCCATCTTCGGCCTGTTCGGCGCGATCTTCGTGGTGCTCAAGCGGCTCGGGCGGGACACCTCGGCGGTGGTGCCGGTGCTCGTGCTCAACCTGGTCATCACGTTCGCGATCCCGGGCATCTCGATCGCCGGCCACCTGGGCGGGCTGGTGTGGGGCGCCGTGGTCGCGCTGGGCCTGGCGTACGCGCCGCGGGAGCGCCGGACCGCCGTCCAGGTGGTGGTGTGCGTGGTCGTGCTGGTGCTGCTCGTCGCCCTGACCCTGGCCCGCACCGCAGCACTCACCTAGCCGGTTCGCTCTCCCACGAAGATCACGATCTCGTACGCCAGACGTGCAGTCGCGCTAAACATCTCGCCCTTCGATCGTGATCTTGACGAGCTGCGACCCGGACACGGCTCTGCTCGCGCGGATGGTGCAGAGCATAACGACGCCGCAAGCAACCCCCGCCGCTCTGAGCCACCAAAAGCCGCTGGCGGTGGGACCTGTTACCGGGTAAGCCGACCGCCCGGTCACCCGGTGCGCAGGCGGGTCAGCGTGTCCGCCACCTCGCTCACCGGAGCACCCAGCTCGTGCGTGCTGAACAGGTGCAGCGACTCTCCGGTGTCGATCTCCAGCAGCTCCGAACGGGTGCCCAGGCGGGGGCGGACGTCGACGCGTACCCGCTCGATCTGCGACCAGGCCAGCCGGCGGCGGTGGGCGAGGCCGGTGACCACGGTGACCCCGTCGTAGTCCGCGGCGAGGCGCACCGGCACCAGCAGGTCGCGCAGGGCGAAGGCGGCGAACCCGGCGGCGACCCCGAGCGCGAGCGCGAGGCGCGGCGGGTCCGCCCCGAAGAACACGCCGGCCAGCGCGAACAGCACCGCCGCCACCAGCTTGAGCATGGTGCGGCCGGAGTCGACCCGCCACTGGACCGTCCCGTGCGGGCCGGTCGGCACCGCCCCCGGCCGGCCGCCCGGCGCAGGCGGCGAGCCCTGTGCGTCGTCGTGCCGCCCACCACCGGTCGGGGTCCCGCTACGCAGCTCCATGGCCCAAGAATGGCGTAGCATCGGCAGCGAGCCAAAGCTACCCGGCAGTAACTCGTGCTATCCAGGGAGCAACGAAGGCCATGCGGGACGCCGTCATCGTCGGCGCCGTCCGGACGCCGGTGGGCCGGCGCAAGGGCGGCCTGGCCGAGGTGCACCCGGTCGACCTGTCCGCGCACGTGCTGCGCGCCCTCGCCGCGCGCCTCGCGCTCGACCCGACCGATGTCGACGACGTGGTCTGGGGCTGCGTGATGCAGGTCGGCGAGCAGTCGTGGAACGTGGCGCGCAACGCGGTGCTGGCCGCGGGCTGGCCCGAGTCGGTGCCCGGCACCACGCTCGACCGGCAGTGCGGCTCGATCCAGCAGGCCGTGCACTTCGCCGCCGCCGCGGTCATCGCCGGACAGGCCGACCTGGTGGTGGCCGGCGGCGTGGAGTCGATGACCCGGGTGCCGTTGAGCTCCTCGGTCTCCGAGGGGGTCGGCCAGCCGTTCGGGCCGGTGGTGCACGCCCGCTACGCCGGCGCCGAGGGCTTCGCCGAGGGCGCGGCGGTCCCCTTCAACCAGGGGGTCGGCGCGGAGATGATGGCCCGGCGGTGGGGCCTGTCCCGGCACCGGCTCGACGAGTACAGCCTGGCCAGCCACGAGCGGGCGGCCGCGGCGCAGGACGCCGGGGAGCTCGACGCCGAGCTCGCGCCGGTGGCCGGGGTGGTCGCGGACGAGGGCGTGCGGCGGGACACCTCGCTGGCGCGCCTCGCCGAGCTGCCCACCCCGTTCCGGCCCGACGGCGTGGTCACCGCCGGCTCCGCCTCGCAGATCTCCGACGGCGCCGCGGCGCTCGCGGTGACCACGTCCGGGTGGGCGGCGGCACACGGGCTGCGCCCGCTGGCCCGGATCCACACCGCGGTGGTCACCGCCGATGACCCGGTGGTCATGCTCACCGCGCCGGTCCCGGCCACCGCGAAGGCCCTGCGCCGCGCCGGGCTCGGCCTGGCCGACATCGGGGTGTACGAGGTGAACGAGGCGTTCGCGCCGGTGCCCCTGGCGTGGCTCGCGGAGACCGGAGCCGACCCCGCCCGGCTGAACCCGCGCGGCGGAGCGATCGCCCTGGGCCACCCGCTCGGCGCCTCGGGCGCCCGGATCATGACGACCATGCTGCACTACCAGCGCGACCACGGGATCCGCTACGGCCTGCAGACCATGTGCGAGGGCGGCGGCATGGCCAACGCGACTATTCTTGTGCTGCTCTGACACCGCCCTTACCCGGCCCGTACCTGGCTGGTCGCGGCCGGCCGCGATGATGGGCCGGTGACGGACAAGGGCCTGGTGCTGGTGGTCGAGGACGAGCGGCCGATCGCCGACCTGGTGCGGCTCTACCTGGCTCGGGACGGCTTCGGGGTGCACGTCGAGTACGACGGCACCGCGGGCCTGGCCGCCGCCCGCAAGCTGCGCCCGGTCGCCTGCGTGCTGGACATCGCGCTGCCCGGGCTGGACGGCATGACCGTGTGCCGGCGGCTGCGGGAGTCCGGCGACTGGACTCCGGTCATCTTCCTCACCGCGCGCGACGACGAG
>DASSUC010000300.1:0-25316 GCA_035707405.1 Micromonosporaceae bacterium
CTACGCCGTGCCCTGGTGCTGCGCGACGGCGGCTGCGCGTTCCCCGCATGCGACCGGCCAGCGAAATGGTGCCAAGGTCATCACCTCAAGTCGTGGGCCGATGGTGGCCAGACCTGCCTCAGCAACATCGTCCTCGCGTGCGCCTTCCACCACCGCCTGCTCCACCACGGCGACTGGACCGTCCACATCGCACCCGACGGAAGACCCGAGCTCACCCCACCCGCCTGGGTCGACCCCACCCAACGGCCCCGCCGCAACCACTACTGGCAACGCCAATGAGCCCATTCAACTGGTGACGCCAGCCATCTTTACGGTCGCCGGGTATGGTCGCTCGCTAGACCGGGCGCCGGCCGGGGAATCCGCAGTCCAGCCGGTGGTACCACCCGATCCCCGGCTCCCCCTCCAGCCAGCACCACAGCACGGGTACGCCGTCCCGCTCGCCGGCCCAGTCCAGCAGCAGCGGCGCGAACCCCTTGACCTGCGCGCCAGTGGCCGTGAAGTGCTCCAGCTCGGCGTAGAGACGCGCCTCCAGCGCCTTCGCCTCAGCCACCCCGCCGTGCGGGCTGACACCGTAGACCTCCAGGTCGGCGCGGAGCTCGGCGAGGTCGGCGCGGAGCGCGACGAAGGCCCCCAGCCGGGCGCGCAGCCCTTCCAGCGCACGGCGGGCATCGACGAGCGAGACGAGATCTGTAGGCACAGCGCCAGTATCCTCCGCGGCGAAAACTCCTGGCGGATGGCGGGCCCACACGGTGTGCTGACCGGATGCCGCCCTCTCCGCCCAGCACCGGCCCCTCCCCCACCAGCACCGACGCCCGGCTCGCCGCGGCCCGGCGCATCGCCGCCGGCTACGCCGCCGACCCAGCCGTCGCCGCGGTGCTCTGCGGCGGTTCGACCGGGCGTGGCCACGCCGACCGCTGGTCAGACCTTGAGCTGGGGGTGTTCTGGGCCGCCCCGCCGGCACCGGAGCAACGCGAGCAGGTCGTCGCCCGCCTGGCCGGACAGGACCTGCGCCAGTTCGGGTACGACCCGGGCGAGCGCAGCCGGTTCGACGAGTGGTGGTACGCCGGCCCGGCCGGATCCGGCCTGCTCGTCGAGGTGGCGCACCTGACCACGGCCGACGCGCACGCGCTGCTCGACGCCTTGCTGGGCGGCCCGGACCCGCGGCCGTACCTGCTGTCCTTTGCTGCGGCGCTGGCCTATGGGCACCCGCTGCACGGCTCGGTCACCCCGTGGGCCGGCCGGGTCGCAAGCTACCCGCGGCCGCTGGCCGTTGCCGTGGTACGCCGCCACGGCCAGCTCGACCACTTCTGGCGCTGGCAGATGTACGCCGACCGGGGCGACCCGCACGGGCTGCGTACGCACTTTGCAGCGGTCAGCACCGCGCTGACCCACCTCGTGTGCGCGCTGAACGGCCGGTGGTGGCCCGGGCCGAAGTGGCCCGGCTGGACGCTGGCCGACCTGGCGGTCTGCCCGCCCCGGCTGCGCGAGCGGCTGTCCGAGGCCGATGCGCTGGCCCCGGCCGACGCGGCGCACCTGCTGGCGAGTCTGGTCGAGGATGCGTACGACCTGGTGGACGGGCACCTGCCGGAGGCGGGCGCGGACCGGCTGCGGGCGGTCTTCCGGTTCGCCCGGGCACCGTGGCCGTCGCGACTCGCCTGACCTGCCCGGTCGGGCGGCCGTGACCGGGCCCGCAAGGCCGCCACGCCCCGGGCCGGCAAGGCCGCCGCAGCCCCGGGCCCGGTCAGCCGGAGGAGGCGGCCAGCTCGCGGGCCCGGTCCCGGGCGGCCTCGAGCGCGGCGAGCAGCGCTGCCCGTACCCGGTGGTTCTCCAGCTCCCGGATCGCGTTGATGGTGGTGCCGGCCGGCGAGGTGACCGCCTCCCGCAGCTTCACCGGATGCTCACCGGACTCGCGCAGCATGATCGCCGAGCCGATCGCGGTCTGCACGATCAGGTCGTGCGCGACCTGCCGCGGCAGGCCCAGCAGGATACCGGCGTCGGTCATCGCCTCGACCAGGAAGTAGAAGTACGCCGGCCCGGAGCCGGACAGCGCGGTCACCGCGTCCTGCTGCGACTCGGGGACCCGGATCGTACGCCCGAGCGGCGTGAACATCTCCTCGGCCAGGGCCAGGTGCTCGGCCGTGGCGTGCGGGCCGGCAGAGATCGCGGTCATCGCCTGGTCCACCAGGGCGGGCGTGTTGGTCATCACCCGCACCACCGGCGTGCCCTCGGGCAGGAACTTGGCGAAGAAGGACGTGGGCAGGCCGGCGCAGAGCGAGATCACCAGCTTTCCGGCCGGCACCTTCGGCCCCAGGTCGGCCATTAGCGCAGCGGCGTCCTGCGGCTTGACCGCGACCGCGAGCACATCGGCCTGGGCCAGCACGACCTCGTTGTCGACGACCCGGACGCCGTAGCGCTCGGTCAGCTCCGCCGCCCGCTCCGGGCGGCGGACCGTGGCCAGCAGCCGGTCCACCGGCCAGCCCGACCGCAACAGCCCAGCGAGCAGCACCTCGCCGATCTTCCCAGCGCCGATCACCGCAATGTTGTGCACGGGCACACGCTAACAAGCGGGGCGCCCAGCAACGCTGTCGCCGTCTGGCGCAGCCACCCACTGACGGAGGATGGGCAACTCGTGTCCATGATCAACACAAGATCGCGGAAAATGTGGCTAAGTCAGGCTTGCATAGGCACAGTTTCCGCGAAGTTGCGTTGACCTTGAGGTCTTGACCACCCAGGGCATCCGGCAGGCCTGGGGCACAGCTGTGCCCCAGGCACAGCAGGGCGCCTGCCCATGCCGACGCGACCACGCGCCCGAACGCGCCCGTCGGACCAGGTCGGCTAACCGAAGAAGACCTCGGCCTCGGTGTACCGCTCCAGTGGCACGGTCTTCAGCTCCCGGGTCGCCTCGGCCAACGACACCCGGATGATGTCCGTGCCGCGCAGGGCGACCATCCTGCCCCAGTCCGCCTCGTGGACGGCGTCGATGGCGTGCAGCCCGAACCGTGTCGCCAGCACCCGGTCGAACGCGGTCGGCGTGCCACCGCGCTGGGTGTGCCCGAGCACGACCGCCCGCGCCTCCTTGCCGGTGCGCTTCTCGATCTGCCCGGCGAGCCAGTTGCCGATCCCGCCGAGGCGTACGTGCCCGAACGCGTCCAGCTGCTCGTTCTGCGTCACCATGCCGTGGTCGGCCGGGACCGCACCCTCGGAGACGACCAGGATCGGCGAGTAGTTGGTCTGGAACCGGTTCTCCACGTACTCGACCACCGCGTCCAGCTCGAACGGGCGCTCGGGCAGCAGGATCACGTTCGCCCCGCCAGCCAGGCCGGAGTGCAGCGCGATCCAGCCCGCGTGCCGGCCCATCACCTCGACGACGACCGTACGGTGGTGCGACTCGGCAGTGGTGTGCAGCCGGTCGATCGCCTCCATGGCGATGTTGACCGCGGTGTCGAAGCCAAACGTGTAGTCGGTCGCGCCGAGGTCGTTGTCGATCGTCTTGGGCACGCCGACGACCCGTACGCCCATGTCGTGCAGCTTCGCCGCGACCCCGAGCGTGTCCTCGCCGCCGATGGCGACGAGCGCGTCGACCCCGCACGCGGCGAGGTTCGCCTGGACCTTCTCTACCCCGCCGTCGATGGAGAACGGGTTGGTCCGCGACGAGCCGAGGATGGTCCCGCCCCGCGGCAGGATGCCGCGCACCTCGGCGATGCCCAAGGGCCGCGTGTACCCCTCCAGCGGGCCACGCCAGCCGTCGCGGAACCCGACGAACTCGTGTCCGTAGGTCGCCACGCCCTTGCGCACCACGGCCCGGATTACCGCGTTGAGACCGGGGCAGTCGCCACCCCCGGTGAGTACGCCGATCCGCATGCCGGTCACACCCTTTCCCACACCCGCTCGCTACTGGCAGTGCGCACTGTAGCCCCTGTCGCGGGTGCCGGGAGCCGCCGGCCCGGGCCGTCCCACAGGCCGGTCGGGCGGCCATGGCTGCGTCGGCGGACATGGCTGCGGTCGACGCGGACCGAGTCCATCCAGGTCCACGCCGGCCGCCTGGGGGTCACTTTGCCCCGGCAGCAGGCCCGTCAAACCCCGCCATCGCCTGCCAGCGGGCGAGGTTGTGCCGGGCGTCGACGAGCGCGTCGTGCCGGCCGGCGGCCGCGGCGGGCAGCGGTGGCCGGCCCAGGTCGTCCCAGCGCTGGCGCAGGTCCTTGGTGAACCGCGGGATCTCCCGAGGCAGGGCCGGCATGGCCCCCCACAGCTGGGCCAGCGCCACGTGGTCGTACGCGGCGTACCAGGCCCACAGCTCCATCCCGGCCGGCCCGGCCATCCCTGCCGGGCCGGCCCGCAGCGGCGCGATGAGGAACTCGTAGAGCTCGTCGCGGATCTGCTGGCGCGACCGCCAGGCCGGGTCACCCGGGGACGGCAGCTTGCCCAGCACGTGCCGGCGCACCCAGGGCACCGCGCGGGAGCCGTCGAACTCGGTGGACACGGCGTAGAACTCGCGCCCGTGCTCGTCCACCACGCCGATGGAGACGAGGTCGATGACGCGTCCGTCCTCAATGAACTCGCAGTCGTAGAAGTAGCGGTAGACCATCGCCCTCTATCCTGCACGGCATGACCTTCTCGATCGTCGCCCGGTCCCCGCACGGGCCGGCGTTCGGCGTGGCGGTGGCGAGCAAGTTCCTCGCCGTGGGCGCCGCGGTGCCCGCCGCCGACGCGCAGGCCGGCGCGCTGGCCACGCAGTCGTACGCGAACCTGGCCTTCCGGCCCCAGGGGCTGGCCCTGCTGCGTACCGGGGTGGCCGCGGCGGACGTGGTGGCCGGCCTGACCGCGGCGGACCCGGGCCGCGCGCGGCGCCAGCTCGGCGTGGTGGCGGCGGCCGGGGACGGGGCCAGCTTCACCGGGGAGCAGTGCCACGCCTGGGCCGGCGGGGCGACCGGGGACGGGTACGCCATCCAGGGCAACATCCTCGCCGGCCCGCAGGTGGTCAGCGCGATGGAGGAGACGTGGCTGGGCGCCGGCGCGCAGGACCCGCTCGGCCGGCGGCTGCTCGCCGCGCTGCGCTCGGGCGACCGCGCCGGCGGCGACCGGCGCGGCCGGCAGAGCGCCGCGCTGCTCGTCGTCGCGCCCGGCATGGGGTACGGCGGCACCAGCGACGTGGTGGTGGACCTGCGCGTCGACGACCATCCCGACCCGGTCACCGAGCTCACCCGGCTGCTGGACCTGCACTCGCTCTACTTCGACAAGCCCGACGAGGCGGCGTTGCTGGACCTGACCGGCCCGGTCGCCGAGGAGGTCGCCCAGCGGCTGGCTGCCCTGGGCCAGCCGCCGGCCGACGGCTCACCGGAGGCGCTCGACGCCGCGCTCGACGCCTGGGCCGGCATCGAGAACCTTGAGGAACGGGTCGTGCCGGGCCGGATCGACCCACTGGTCCTCGCCCACCTGCGGGCGCAGGGCTGACATCGGGCCGCCCGGCGGACCCCGTACATGCGGAAGCCGGCCGGCCAGCCCGTAGGCCGGCCAGCCGGCTCCGATCTCCCGTGACCGCCGGTGTCACGGGGCCCCCCGCCTCGGCGGTTAGGCCCAGCCTCCTCCCGGCTGGTGCCGCCGGCTGTCCGCGATCCGATTGTGGGACTGTACATAGCACGACAGGCGTACGACATGATCTACTGTCAGCTCCTGCCATAGTGACCATTTACCGCTGCGAAAAGGCCGGAAGCGAGCTTGTTCATTAGTGGCGGCACGTGTTACTTATGGGCGTTGCTGGAGTGGGTCCCGAAACCGGGGAGGGGTAGGGCCGTGGATGTTCGCCTGCCGGAACCCGGCGACGCGCTTACCGGCGTGGACATGTTCGCCAGTCTCGAGCCGGAGGTGCGCCAACGGGTCATCGCCGCGGCAGTGCCGCGCACCTACCGCAAGGGCCAGCTGCTCTTCGTCGAGAACGATCCGGGCGAGTCGCTGATAATCGTCAAACGGGGTGCGGTGGCGGTTTTCCGTACCGCGCCAACGGGCGAGCGCGCCGTGCTGTCGGTGATCCGGCCGCCGGACGTGCTCGGCGAGGTCTCCCTGCTGGACGGCTCGCCACGCTCGCTGTCCGCGGAGGCGATCGAGGACTGCTCCGCACTCGCGCTGTCCCGGGGCGCGTTCCTGGAGCTGGTCCACTCCAACCCGAAGATCCTCGACGCGGTGATGCGCTCGCTCGGCGTGCTGATCCGCCGGCTCACCGAGCAGACCGCGGACCACGTCTTCCTCGACCTGCCGGGCCGGGTCGCCAAGACCCTGGTCCGGCTCGCCGGGGACAACCAGGCCCCGATGGTCACCATCGAGCTCAACCAGAGCCAGCTGGCGGAGATGGCCGGCGGCTCGAGGCAGAGCGTGAACCAGGCGATCGGCTCGTTCGCCGGCCGGGGCTGGCTGCGTACGGAGGGGCGCCGGATCGTCGTCACAGACCTGGCCGCGCTGCGCCGCCGGGCCGGGATGGCGGACAGGTAGCCGCAGAAAGGTCTTGCAGCCGCCAGGTCCGCCGAGGCGGGCCGGGCGGCTGCAAGACGGTCAAGCAAGATACGGCGTCAGGCCGCGCCCCCACCCGTCGGACCGGGCCATGCGTCGGTGTCACCGCCGGTCGGGCCGGGCCAGGCCGCCACGACGCCGTTCGCCTCCAGCTCAGCCAACGTGCCGGCGTCGACGTCGACCATATCGCCGGCCGAGTGGGCCGAGCCGTCTGAGTCTGTCCAGTCCTTGGCAAGCTTTACGTAAACCATGAGCCTCTCCTTAGATCCCTTCGGACTTGGTCCCCGTTCGGATCAGTGGCGCAGCGACTGTAGCGCCAGGGCCGGAACGGTACTGTCCGCTACCCAACAGACCGGTTTCCTGACCAAGCTGAGCTGCCAGATACTCCGAGGTGAGGCACTACTGTCAGCAATACGTCACGGCGGCCCCCCGTCACCCTCAGGGAGGACGGCATCACACCTGCATGTCCGCGCTGCGCCCGGGTCGCGGGCGACGACGACCGTTTCTGTGGCGGCTGCGGCACCGAGCTCGCCCCGCCGTGCCCGAAGTGCGGCCGGATGCTCGCCCCTGACGTCGTGTTCTGCACGGGCTGCGGCACCAGGCGTGAGGCGCGGCCGGCCACCCCGGCCGGCCTGGAGGACCGGCGCCGGGTCAGCGTGCTCTTCATCGACCTGGTCGACTCCACGTCCTACGCCGAGCACGCCGACCCAGAGCTGGTACGCCGGATGCAGACCGGCTTCTTCAACACCGTCCGGCGGGTGATCGGGCAGTACGGCGGGGTGGTCGAGAAGTACGTCGGCGATGCGGTGATGGCCCTGTTCGGCGCACCGGTGGCCACCGAGAACGACGCGCTGCGCTGCGTCCGGGCCGGCCTGGAGCTGCAACGGGTGCTGGGCCGCCTCACCCCGGAAAGCGCCGGCGCGATGCGGTTCCGGGTGGGCATCTCCACCGGTGAGGCGCTGGTGGACGTGGCCGCGGCGCGCGACGGCGGCCAGGCGATCCTCGCCGGGGACGTGGTGAACACCGCGTCGCGGCTACAGGCCCTGGCCCCCGCCGGCAGCGTGATCACCTGCGGCGCCACCCATGCCGCGACCCGCAGCACGATCCGGTATGTTGCGCAGCCCGCAGCCCAGCTGCGGGGCCGGTCCGCCCCGACCGAGGTGTGGCTGGCGGTGGAGCCGGTGCAGGCGCAGCCGGCCGAGCGCGAGCCGGAGCCGACGCCGCTCATCGGCCGCGAGCATGAGCTGGCCCTGCTGGTCAACGCCCTGCACCGCGCGCTGCAGGACCGCACGCCGCAGCTGGTCACCATCTTCGGGCAGGCCGGCATCGGCAAGACCCGGCTGGTGCGTGAGCTCTACCGGCAGGCGCAGCAGGTGCAGGGACAGCCGGTGGTGTGGCGCACCGGGCGCTGCCCGCCGTTCGGGGAGAACGTCACCTACGCCGCGCTGGCCAGCATTGTCAAGGCCGAGGCCGGCATCCTCGACACCGACCCGGCCGACGTGGCCGCGGCACGGCTCGACGCGACCCTGCGCACCCTGGTCGACGACGCCGAGGCGGCCCGGCTGGCCAGCGCGCTCGGGCCGCTGGTGGGCCTGCCCCGTATCGCGCCGCCCGGCTCGGAGAAGGTGGTCGAGGAGCCCGAGTCGGCCTGGCGGCGGTTTGTGACCGCGCTGGCCGACCGGTCCCCGACCGTGCTGTTCTTCGAGGACCTGCACTGGGCCGACGAGCCCATGCGCCGCTGCATCGAGCTGCTCGGCGCGTCAGTGCGCGACGTGCCGTTGCTGCTGCTCTGCACCGCCCGCCCGGAGCTCGTCGAGCGCGACCCGACCTGGGCCGGCACGATCGGCGGCTCGCTGACGATCACCCTGTCACCTTTGCAGGGCAGCTCCATCGCCTGGCTCTACGCGCACCTGTTCGGCCAGCCCGCGTTCTCCGCCGACCTGCTCACCCCGCTGGTGGAGCTGGCCGACGGCAACCCGCTCTACGCCCAGGAGTACGTGCGCATGCTCATCGAGCGCGGCTCGCTGCGCCGCGCCGGGCGCAGCTGGACCCTGGAGCCCGAGCAGGACCTGCCGATGCCCGACAGCGTGCACGCGGTCATCGCCAACCGGGTCGACCTGCTCGACCCGGTCGACCGTACGGTGCTGCAAGCGGCAGCCGTGGTGGGCATGCAGTTCTGGCCGGGCGCGGTGGCCGCCGCGCTGGGCCGGTCGATGGAGTCGGTCGAGCGGTCGCTGCGCCGGCTGGAGCAGCGCGACTTCGTCCAGGAACGGCACCGCTCGACCATGGCCGGGCAGAGCGAGTACGGCTTCCGGCACGTGCTCGTGCGCGACGTGTGCTACCAGCGGCTGCCGCGCACCGAGCGGGTGGCCCGCCACGAGCGCACGGCCGAGTGGCTGGACGCACTCTCGCACACCCGCGACACCGACCTGGCCGAGGTGCTGGCCCACCACCGCTTCACCGCGCACGAGATCGCCCGCACCCTCGGCATGCCCACCCGCCAGTACGCCCCGGCCGCCCGCGACGCGCTGCACCGTGCGGCCCGGCGGGCGTTCGCCCTGCGGGCCTTTGACACCGCGGCGGGCCACCTCGACCGCGCCCTGGCCCTCGACGGCGGCGGCGACCTGCTGGACCGGCTGCGGCTGACGCTGCTCGGCACGGAGATCGCGTTCCACCGGGACGGGCAGAAGTTCCTCACCACCGGAGACACCAGGCAGCTCGTCAAGCTGGCTGAGCAGCTCTACACCGCCGGCGACCAGGCGCAGGCGGCACGGGCGTGGACCCTGCTGGGCCAGGTGGCCTGGCTGCGTGCGGACCGGCCGGCCGCGCTGTCGCACCTGGGTCGGGCGGTCAAGCTGCTCGACCCGCTGCCGGACAGCGCGGCAAAGGCCGACGCCTACGCCGAGCTGGCCCGGCTGCACATGCTCAACTACGAGCGGGACCCGGCCGTGGCCGCTGCCGGGACGGCCGCCGCGATCGCCGAGCGGCTCAGGCTCGTCGAGGCCCAGGCGCACGCCTGCATCACCATGGCCACCGTCCGCTACCACGCCGGGGAGCCCACCGGGCTGGACGACCTCTACGCGGCGGTGCAGATGTGCCGCAGCCAGAAGCTGCTGGCGCTGGACCGGGCCATCCAGAACCTGGCGTACGCGCTGCGCGAGGAGGGTGACTACCACGGGTCCAACGAGCTGTTCACCGGGAGCCGGGACGGCGCACCGGCGCCGGGGCAGGCGCTGGCCACGGGGTACTCGTACGAGGCCATGCGGGCCTACTTCCGCGGCGACTTCGACGCGCTGCTCACCGCCGCCGACGCGTTCGGTGACACCCCGGCCGGGCGGTGGGACATCCAGGTCCGCGGCCTGCGCTCGCTGGTGCTCGTGCTGCGCGACGGACCCGGGGCGGGCGCACCCGGCCCGGACGACGACGTGGCCCAGGCGCTGGGCACCGCCCGGGGCAGCGGCTTCCACCGTCCCCTGTGGACCGCGCTGTCGATGGGCGCGCTGTGCCGGGCGCTGCGCGGGCGCACCCAGGAGGCCACCGACCTGCTCGCCGAGCTGGCCAAGGACTGGCACACCGTGCCGGCCCTGGCCAGCGGTGAGTGGGTCGACGCGGCGGCTCACGCAGCGGCCGTGTCCGGCCGGGAGGCGGCCCGGATCGTGCACCGCCTGGTGGCCGCCGCGCCGCGGCGTACCCCTTGGTCGGAGGCTGCCCTCGCGACCACCGGCGCGGCGCTGGCCACTGCCGACGGCGACCACCGCCAGGCGGCCGAGCTGCACACGGTGGCCGCCGGGCACTACGAGCGGATCGGCAACCTGACCGACCGGGTCATCTCGCTGGCACTGGCCGGCGCCGCCCTGTGCCGGGCCGGGGACACCGAGTCGGAGGTGCTCGCCGAGGTGCGCGAGTTCGCCCGGCGCAACCGGGCGCCCGGGCTGCTGCGCATCGCCGAGCCCGACGCCCTGGCCACCTGACGCCGCCGGGCCCGGCCGCAGGCTCCGGCGGAGGTCAGGCGGCGACCGGTGCCCGGGGCTCGGCCTGGGCCGTCACGGCCCTGCCGCCGTCAACCTTGGCGAGCTGGTTCTTCACCTTCTGGGCGTAGATGTCGATGTACTCCCGGCCGGAGAGCTCCATCAGCTCGTACATGATCTCGTCGGTGACGGCCCGCTCCACGAACCGGTCACCGGCCATCCCGGCGTACCGGGAGAAGTCAAGCGGCCGGCCGAAGCGGATGCGTACCCGTCGGATCTTCGGAATGATCTTGCCGGGAGGCTGGATCTCGTCGGCGTTGAGCATCGCCACCGGGATCACCGGCGCCCCGCTCTCCAGGGCGAGCCGGGCGACGCCCGTCTTGCCGCGGTAGAGGCGCCCGTCCGGCGAGCGGGTCCCCTCCGGATAGATGCCGAAGAGGCCACCCTCGTGCAGGATCCGCAGGCCGGTGTCGAGCGCCGCCTGCGCCGCCCGCCCCCCGGACCGGTCGACCGGGATGGTCCCGGTGCCCACGAAGAACATCCGGATGAGCCAGCCCTTGAGCCCGCGACCGGTGAAGTACTCCGCCTTCGCGACAAAGGTGACCCGCCGTTTCACCATCAGCGGCATGAAGATCGAGTCAGAGAAGGACAGGTGGTTGCTCGCCAGGATCGCGCAGCCCGCCTCGGGCACATGCTCGCCACCTTCGACCCGCGGCAGGAAAATCATCTTCAGCCACGGGCCCAGCAAGACGTACTTGAGCAACCAATAGAGCACGGACCTGAGCCTACGGACGTGGCCGGCCGCCCCACAACGCGCACTGCCCAACGTTGGGCGCGGCCTAGCACACACTCTCCCTGAAGCGAGGGAGCCTGCCCGAAGCCCGGAGGCCTGCCCGAAGCCCAGGGGAGCCTGCCTAAAGCACGGGGAACGTGTCACGATTGCGCGGTGAGCACGGGCGGGCGGCGGGGGCGGCGGGACAACGGCCTGGTGGCTGCGGCGTACGCGGCAGCCGGCGACGTCGACCCGCGGGTGGGCGAGCACCTGCTCGACGTGCTCGCCAGCAGCGGGATCGCGGCCTACCTCCAGCCAGCGTCCGACCTGCACCCGGTGACCTTCTCCAACACCGTGCCGGCACGGCCGACCGACCGGCTCTACGTGGACCGCGACCAGCTCGAGACCGCCCGCGGCTACCTGCGCCAGCTCGAGCCCGAGCCGAGGACGGACCGGCCCGGCGAGCGCCCGGCCGGCGGGCCTGGCCCGGCCCGGGCACCGGCTCCGGCCGACCGCCTCGACCCGGCCGGCGACCGCAGTCCAGCCGGCGACCGCAGTCCAGCCGATGGCCATACCCCGGCCGACGGCCAGGACCTGGTCCACGACGGTGGTCGGGGCAGCGATGCCGACCCGGCCAAGGATCTTGACCCTGCCGAGGACGTGGACGCTGCCTGGGCCCGCATCGTCGCGAGCTACCACGCGGACGGCGGTGCCGACCAGCCGTGGCCGGAGCCGGAGGAGGCGCCTCCCGGCGCCCGGCTTCCCAGGAGCGAGTACGCGGAGCGCTCGCTGCTGGACGCTCTGGACACGTTCGGCGCGGACCTGCCCGACTCCGACGACGAGGGCTATACACCGCCCCCACCCCCGCCGCTGCCGCGCCCCTCCGGAGCCGTGGTGCTCGCCGTCGTCGGCATCGTCGCCGGGCTGGTCGTGTTCCTCCGCCCGTCCACCTTGCCGGTCAACGCTGACCTGGCGATGTTCCTCGGCTTCACCGCCGTACTGGTCGGGTTCGCCGCGCTGGTGTGGCGGCTGCGCCCGGGCGACGACGAGGACGCCGGACGCGACCCCGACGACGGCGCCGTGGTCTGAACCAGATGCACGTTCGCGATCTAGAAGAGCTGTGCAGCCATAGCGTGCACAGCTCTTCTAGATCGCGTTCCATGGCCGGCTGAACCGGGCGGGTTAGCTGGCCTTGTCCAGCCAGTCCAGGATCGCGTCGATCGGCTCCTGCCACCGCACGTCGAGCATGAGGTCGTGCCCCATGCCGGGGAAGAGCAGCGGGGCGCCGCCGTAGCGGCGGGCCGCCGCGGTCAGCGCCGCCGAGGACACGATCCGGTCGTCGGGGCTGCCTACCACGAGGACCGGCGGGTCGCCGACCGCGGGCTCGGTCGGGCCGTGCGCGAGCAGCTGCCACTGGGCGCGCGGCGCCGCGCCGCGTACCCGCGCCGCATAGGCCCGCGCCTGCGTGACCGGCAGCTCCCGGCTGAACAGCTGGGCCCGGCTGGGGCGCAGCGGCCCCCCGAAGACGGCCGGCAGCGTGCCCAGCGGGTTGCGTACCAGCGAGGTGAGCAGGGTGGCGACGCCGCCGAGCACCGGCGCGAGCAGCACCCCGGCGCGCGCCGGGTAGCGTGCCAGGGCCTGCGTCACCACCAGGGCCCCGGCGCCGTGCCCGACCAGCACCGCGCGGCGCGGCAGGCCCGCCGCCACCTGGACCACGTCATGGGCGTACGCCCGCAGCGTGGTGCCGGGCGCGGCTCCGCTGGCGCCGTGGCCCCGCAGGCTCATGGTGTAGGCCGGGAAGCCCCGCTCGGCCGTGTGCTCCAGCCAGTGCTCGGCAAAGGCCCACGCGCCGTGGCCGAAGCCGGGCACGAACAGCACCGGCGGGCGGCCCTCGTCCACCTCCGGGGTGGCGGTGAGCACCTCGCGGTGGACCGGCCGCACCGGACGGGCCCACTCCCGCAACCGGACCACCCTGGTCATCGCGCCTCGACCTCCAGCTCGTCCAGCACCCGCTCCAGCGCCCGCAGGTAGACCGAGTGGCTGACCTCGAACCAGTGCCGGGTGGAGTCCTTGACCTTCGCCTCGCTCCACCGCCGCTCCGGTCGGGAGCTGACCTTGGCCCAGAACGCCTGGGCCCGCGCCGGCGCCGCCTCGCGCAGCCGCAGCCACCGCGCGAACACCACCGTCTGCCAGTGGAACAGCGGGAACAGCGCGGCGTCGGACTGCACCAGCCCGGCGACCGCGAAGGTCGGGTAGCGGCGGGAGAACATCTGCAGGTAGAGCCGGGGGCGGCCGGCGGAGTCGGCGGCGGTCACGTCCGGCGACAGGAACTCGAACCGGGGCAGGTAGCCGGTGGCGAAGATGACCAGGTCCGGCTCGATGCTCGAGCCGTCGGTCAGCTCCACCGAGCCGCGGTGGAACCGGGCCACGTCGGGCACCGGCGTGACCTCGCCGTGGCCGAGGTAGTAGACCAGCTGGCTGTTGGCGATGGGATGCGTCTCGTAGACCTTGTGGTCGGGTCTTGGCAGGCCGAAGTTGCTCAGGTTGCCGACGGTCAGCCGCATGACCCAGTGGTAGAGCCACTGCCGGACGCGCAGCGGCAGCCGCAGCGACAGGGCCAGGTCGTTGAACTGGTCGGCCGGGCGGCCGAGCACGTACTTGGGCACGTACCAGTAGCCGCGCCGGCTGGAGTGCCAGCAGCGGGCGGCCTGCTGCGCCGCCTCGACCGCGATGTCGCACCCGGTGTTGCCGGCGCCCACCACCAGCACCCGCCGGCCGCGCAGCTGGGACGGCTCCTTGTACGCGCTGGCGTGGACCACCTCGCCGCGGAAGCTGTCCAGGCCTTCGTACTCGGGCATCTTGGGGTACCAGTTGTGGCCGTTGGCGGCGACCACGGCGGCGTAGCGCTGGGTCCGCTCGGCGCCGTTGCGCCCGACCCGGGTGGTCACGTCCCAGCGGCCGTCCTCGGCCGGCTCGGCGCGCACCACCTCGGTGCCCAGCCAGATGTTGCTGCGCAGGTCGAAGTGGTCGGCGTAGTGCTCCAGGTAGGACAGCAGCAGCGAGTGGTGCGGGTAGTCCGGCCACGAGTCCGGCAGCGGGAAGTCCGGGAACTGGGTGAACGGCTTGGAGGAGATCAGGTGGGTGCTGGCGTAGACCGGGCTGCGGTCGTGCCGCCAGTTCCACGCGCCGCCGACGCCGGTCTCCCGCTCGAAGCAGTCGACCCCGAAGCCGTGCTCCCTGAGGTTCTTGATGGCGACGAGGCCGCTGGCGCCCGCGCCGATCACGCAGACCGTGTCGCCCCGGTCGTGCACGGGCCGCCCGTCACGCCAGATCGTCGCGGCCGGCCCGGAGCCGTACCCGCTGTCGAAGTCCACCGTCCGCCTTCCGCTCGCGCCTCGCGGTGCCATCCTGCCGCATGCTCCGCACCACCAGGTCGTTGCATCGCGGATCCGCACCACCGGACCACAGCAGAGCATAGGGAGACCGGGGCCGGTGACGGACCCCTCGCCGTCCGTCGTTGCCAGCCATCGCGCTGCCGGGTCCGCGCCGGTCCGGCGCGGCTCAGTTCGGGGCGGCGGGCAGTATGAGGTCGGCCATGACCGGGAAGTGGTCACTGGCGCGCCGGGCCTGGTCGGTGTCGACCACGTCGTAGCGCACCACCTGGATGCGCGGATCGGTGAGGAGCACGTCGATGCGCTCGCGCGGGTGGGCGCAGGAGAACGTTGCCCGCTCCGCCGCCCCGGGGCGCCCGGCGACGTCGTGTGCGGCGGCGGTGTCATGTGCAGCGGCGGCGTGTGCGGCGGTGTCATGTGCGGCAGCGTCGACGAGGCCCTCGGCGACGGTACGCCACGCGTCACCACCGGAGCCCTCGTTGAGGTCGGCGCCGAGGACGAGCGGCAGGTCGACCTCTGCCATCGCCTTCTTCAGCAGGGCCGCCTGGCGCGGTCGCTCGGCCGGGTCGGTGGACAGGTGCGAGCCGGCCACGGCGAACGGCACCCGCCCCACCGAGCAGGTGGCGAACGCCGCCCCGCGCATGTGCCGCCCCGGGGTCAGCGGGAACTGGAGCGACCAGGTGTCGTGCACGCGTACCCGGAAGCTGGTGAGGACCAGGTTGCCCAGCGCCGGCAGGCCGCCGACGGCGTAGACCAGCTGGCAGGCCTGGGCCAGCCGGGCGCACCTGCCGCGCCAGCGGAACCGGCGCGGGCCCTCCTGCACGACGAGGACGTCCGGGGCCAGGTCCCGCACCACCGACGCGAGGGCGTGCAGGTCGTCGCGGGAGCTGTGGATGTTGTACGACACCACCCGGATCTGCGGGCCTGGCTCCATCGGCGCCTCTTTCGGTCGGTTCGGGTCTGCCGGCGGGGCAGCGACTCCGGAACGGGGACCGAGCCCGAAACGGAACCGGACCCGAAACGACGGAATCGAGGCTGACCATAGTCGAGCCGGTCCGCGGCTCCGACGCCCGCACCCCGGCTGCCGGATCCCGGACAGCGGTCCTCACCGGTCATCACCCAGGCTGTCGGAATGGCGGACACTATTCGGTTCGGCGTGGTCGGATGCGGTCTCATCGCGCACCTGGCTCATCTGCCGTCGCTGCGGCTCATCCCTGGGGTGGAGGTCAGCGCGGTCTGCGACGCGGACCCGCACCGGATGCGGCTGGCCCGTGACGTGTTCGGGGTGCCGACCGGCACGACCGAGGCGCGCGAGCTGCTGGCGCTGGAGACCGTGGACGCGGTGGTGGTCGCCACTGACGACGTGGCGCATGCCGAGGTGGTCGTCGCGGCGCTGGAGGCCGGCAAGCACGTGTTCGTGGAGAAGCCGCTGTGCCTGTCGCTCGCTGAGGCGAAGCTGGTCCGCAGCGCCGAGGAGGCGGCGGGCCGCGTGGTCGCCGTCGGCTACCAGCGGGTGCACGACGCCTCCTCGCAGTGGCTGCGCCAGCGCATCCCCGCCGAGCCACCGATGACAATCTGGGCACGCAACCAGTGCCACGACAACATGCTGGTAATCGCCGAGACAGCGCCGGCGTACCTGCTCGACAGGGCCTTCCGCCGCGACGCCGGCACCGGCACCGGGGACCGGCGCTGGCAGCGGCTGCTCGACACCGAGCTCGCCCGCCACGGCGACCGGCTGTCCACTGTGTACCGTACCTTCCTGAACCTGGCGTGCCACGACGTCTCGCACGTGATCCACTACTTCGGCGAGCCGAGCCGGGTGCTGTTCGCCGACTTCTGGAACGACCGGTTCCCCAGCGCCCTGGTCGTGTACGAGCTGCCGGGCGGGGGCCGGTGGGTGCTGGAGATGGGCCAGACCGGGCGCAGGTGGTTCGACTCGGCGGTCTCGGTGACCTATCCCCGGCAGACGCTGGAGATCCGGTGGCCGAGCCCGTTCCGCCCGGACGGGCGTACGGTCGCCACGGTCCGGGCGACGGTGGGGCCCGGGGCGGCCTACCGGACCTCGACCTTCGAGGCCGACGCGTTCCCGGCCTACCGCCGCGAGCTCGCCGCGTTCGTCGCCGCGGTGCGCGACACCACCCCGCCGCCGGCCACCCCGCCGCCGGCGGCTCCGCCTCCGGCCACGCTGCCACCGGCCGCCCCACCGTCCGGCCCGCTGGCGGCCTCGGTGAGCCACGCCGAGGCCGTCCTGCGCTGGCAGGTCGCGGCCCTGCGCTGGTACGAGGATGCGTAGGCCCGCCGGCTACCCGGCCCGGGCGGGCAGGTTCCAGGCGGCGACCACCCGCCGACCCCGTACGTCGGCCACCAGCCCGACCGACCCGGTCGCCATGGCGAACAGCGCGCCGTGGTGGGGTTGGAGCCCCAGCGCCCGGGCAGTGATGATCCGCAGGATGTAGCCGTGCGACACCACGACCACCCGGTCCCGCTCGCCGACGCAGGTGCTCAGGAACGCGTCGGCGCGCAGGCCCACCTCCTCCAGCGTCTCCCCGTTGCGGCCGCCGTGCTGCCACACGCCGGCGTCCGGGCAGGTCGCCTCCTGCTCGGCCAGCGTGAGCCCCTCCAGGTCGCCGAAGTCGATCTCCCGCAGCAGGTCGCTGACCTCGACCGGGCGCTGCGGACCGAAGATGCACTCGGCGGTCTGCACCGCCCGCGTCATCGGGCTCGCGTAGACCCGGTCGAACACCGCACCGGCCCCGGCCAGCTCGAACAGCGTGGCCCGGGTGCGCCGGCACTCCTCCCGTCCGGCGGCGGTCAGCGCGAGGTCGGTCCGCCCGGTGTAGCGGTGCGCCCTCGACCAGTCCGTCTCACCGTGCCGGACGAGATAGAGCTCCGTCTCAACCACCCGCCCCGCTCAGCGCCTTGGTGAACCGCTCCGGGTCCAGCCTCGGCTCCAGCCCGGCCGCCCGCGCGGCCAGCCACAGCGACCCGCCGACCGGCGGCACCGCCGGGTAGGTGAGGACCGCCCCCGGCCGGACCTGGTGCACGGCGCCGGCGAAGGGGTCCAGGAGCGCGCCGCCGCTACGGAAGGCGCCGCCGACCAGCACCACCGGGAAGGTCTCCGGAAAGTCCAGCACCTTGATGACGGTGCACGCCATCTGGGCCAGGTCCGTGCCGGCCTGGCGCAGGATGCGGCGCGCCTCGGCGTCACCTTCGCGCGCGGCCTCGGACACCTGCCGGGCGAAGGACCCGATCTCCGCCTTGCTGAAGTGCTCGTACACCACGCTCTGCAGGTCCTCGACGGCGGCGAGCGAGAAGGCGGACAGCAGCCGCGGGACCAGCTCGGTCCACGGGCCGCGGCCGTCGCGGTAGCGCACGGCCGCCCGCATCGCCTCAAGACCCATCCAGTACCCCGACCCCTCGTCGCCGAGCAGGTGGCCCCAGCCCCCGCAGCGCCAGGTATGGCCGTGGCCGTTGACGCCGAAGGAGTTGCTGCCGGTGCCCGCGATCACGGCCACACCGGGGGCGCCCAGCGTGCCGGCGCACCAGGCCGCGGCGACGTCGTTGACCACGACCAGCCGGGGCATCGGGTACGCCGCCAGCAGCCCGTCGCGCAGGCGGGCCCGGTCGGCGTCGGCGTCGGCGCTGGCCACGGCGAGCACGCCCGCGGCGACGTCGCCGGCCGAGGCGCCGGCCGCGGCCAGCGCCTCGCTGACCGCCTCCCGCACGGAGCCGATGGCCTCGTCGAACCCGTCCGCGAACGGGTTGCTGGAGCCGGCCTTGCCATACCAGACGGTGTAGCTGTCCACGTCGAGCAGTGCCGCGAGCGTCTTGGTCGCGCCGCCGTCCAGGCCGAGCAGCAGCGGCCGGCCCGCTGCCGGTGCCCGGTCCGCGCGGCCGCGGGCCGGCTGCGGCAGCAGGTCGTCCGGGAGCGGCAGCAAGGTGGGCCGGGCTGTGTGGTCGAAACCCGGTGTACTGTCCGGCTGTGGCAACATCAGCTCCTCGCGGCCCCGTAATTGACTATCTGGCGGTGGGAAACCCGACCGTCGACGTATACCCCGGCGAATTGTTGCTCGGTGGCACAGTAGTATACTCCACGCTTCAGGCGGCCGGGCTGGGGCTTAACGGATGCCTGGTCGGCCGCGGTTCTCCCGCCGATTTCTCGCCGACGGACCCCATTTGCAAAAGCGTCGACGTACGGCTCCAGGAATCGCCTGTCACTACCCGCTTTCACAATGTGACCACCGCCGGCAAAAGAGAACAGACGCTGCTGGAATGGGCCGGCGCGATCCAGCTTCCGCCGGTATTGCCGGCGTGCCGGATCCTGCACATCGCACCGGTCGCCGCCGAGCTGGCCGCCGGGGAGGTGGTCGAGCGGGTGCCGGCTGAGTTCGTCGGCCTGACCCCGCAGGGCCTCATCCGGTCCTGGGACGCCACCGGCCGCGTCCTGCTGCGCCCCATCGACGGCGGTGGCGAGCTCGCCCGCCGGGTGCACGCGGTCGTCGCCGCCGAGTGCGAATGCCCGTACCTGGCGCCGCTGCTGGAAGAGGCGGTCCGCGCCGGGGCGGTCGCCGTGGTCACGAAGGGTGCCGCCGGATGCGAGGTGCGCTCCGCCGCGGGCGTCGAGCAGTACCCGGCGGTCCGGGTGGCCGAGCCGGTGGACGACACGGGCGCCGGAGACGTGTTCGCCGCCGCCCTCTTCGTCGAGCTGCACCGCGGCGCGCCGGTGGCCGGGGCGGTCCGGTTCGCCTCCGCCGCGGCGGCACTCAGCCTGCGCGGTATCGGCCCACAAGGAATCGCCTCGCGTACGGAGATCGCAGGCCTGGCCGGGCAGGCGTAAGGCATTGCCTAGAGTAATAGTTGGTTGACCTCGTGTGATAAACACTCAACATGCCCGCTGCGCCGCCCCCGTCCGGAGCTCCCGCACCGCCCGACCCGCCACGCACCGCGCTGCAGGCCATTCGCCCGGCCGTCGATGCTGAGCCCGCCGGCTCCGTTAGCGACGCGGATATCACCCAGCCTCAGGACGGCGACGGAGGAGACCGCCAGGAAAGAACCACGGCGCTCAGGACAGTGTGGAAGATTGTGAGCTCGCGCTATGGCGTTCTGCTGGCCGTGCTCACCATTGGCGCCTTGCTCGCACAGGTCTCTGGATACAGCCTCAAGGATCTGCTGTCCCAGGATGGGCCATCCCGACCGCCACTGGCTGGCGCCCCCGCATACTCGGTCTTCTCCATCCATGTACCCGGCCCTGGCTGGTGCGAACGTACGCAGGTCGACCTCGATGGCCGGTCGGTCGTGCCCGACGTAGAACCCACCGACGACGTGCTCGGTGCCAGCGTCGACTTCACCTACTCCGGCTGCGACCAGGGCCTGACGTACCGCACTGTCGACGGCATGGGCCTGGGCTTCGGGGCGCCGGGCATGCTCACCCGGGCCCAGTGCGCCGAGCTCGCCCGGAGCCGTCCGCTGGCCCGGCCCGAGCCCATCTCATCCGTCCAGGCTGGGACCGTGCTCTGCGCCATCACCAGCAACAGGGCTGTCGCCTGGATAAAGGTCACCGACGTCGGCGGCCCGTACGGCGCGGGCGACCCCGAGACACCCCCAAAACCAACCTTGAAGATGACCGTCACGCTGTGGCGGTAAGGGGGCCGGCCTACTCCAGCCTCGCCAGGCGCGCCAGCACCTGCTGCACCAGCCGCTCCGGCGGCTGGTCCCCATCCAGCCGGACGACCTGCGGGCCGAAGTCGCGCATCCTCCCGGCCACCTCGTAGACGAGCAGTGGTGTCCGGTCCAGCGACGTCTCCCGCCCGACCCCCTCGGCCGAGTTCTCCAGGCCGACCCGGCGTGCCGCCTCCGCCAGCGGCAGCTCGATGAGGAACGCCAGGAGATGCGCCCCGCCCGCCACCGCAGCCTGCTCGACGCGCTCCAGCTCGCCGACCCGGGAGAAGGGCATCCCCTCCACGACGCAGCAGCGGCCGAGCCGCAGGTTCGCCTCGACCGCGAGGACGAGCGCGGCAAAGGAGGCATGCTTCTCGACGTCGGTGAAGCGGCACGGGTCGAACATGGCGAACCGGATGACGTCGCGGGAGACCAGGTTCCAGCCGGTGGCCCGGACCAGGCCGGTGGCGAGCGTGGTCTTGCCGGCACCGGGCACGCCGGCCAGCACCACGACCGTGGGCCGCCGGCGGGTCACCCCACCACCCGCAGCCAGCGGTCCCGGACCGTGGCCGGGTCGTCGCCCCACCGCAGCCCGGGGAAGTGCCGCTCGGCGTCAGGCTCGCCGGCCAGCCAGCCACCGACCACCGCCAGGCAGGCGTGCGCGTCGTGGCGGCGGGCGAACTCGCGCAGCTCGCCGGCGCGCCGTACCGCGTCGCCGGTCCGCCCTGCCCTGGCCAGCACCACGACGAGGGCCAGCAGCGGCAGCCTCAGCTCGACCTGGTCGCCGGCGCCCTCCAGCAGCTGCATCACGGTGCCCAGCCGGCCGAGCGCGCCGTCGACCTCGCCGCCGGCGGCCCGCAGGACCGCGTCGGCCGTCCGCGCCTGGGCCAGCTGGCGGACCGCGCCCACCGTGTCCGCCTCGCGGAGCGCCTGGCGCACCACCTCGCCCGCCTCCCCCGGTGCCGCCAGCACGCCGGCCAGGGCCAGGTGGGACAGCTCGCTGGAGACGAAGAAACGGTCGCCGGTGCTGCGCGCGGCGTCGAGCGCGGCCTGGAAGGCACCGGTCGCCTCGTCGAACCGGCCCTGCGTGAGCCGTACCCAGCCGGCCAGGCTCCGGGCGGTGACCACCGGCTGCCCGAGCGCGCCGTCCGGTGCGGCGGACGGCGCGGCCGCGGCGCCGGCGGGGGCCAGCGCCCGAGCGGCGTACGCCGCGGCCCGGTCCAGGTCGCCGCCGACCCAGGCCAGCCGGCCGAGCCGGACCACCGAGCGCCCGTAGAAGGCGGCGGTCCTGATCCGCGAGCAGTACGCGGCCGCCTCGCCCCGCCGGCCGGACCGCTCCGCCGAGGCCGCCGCCTGCCAGGCGACGTAGTCGGCCAGCTCGCCGTCGAGGTCGTCGAGGCCCTGCGCGGCCTGGGCGGCGAGCCGCTGCGCGCCGCCGGTGTCCCCGGCCGCGCGCCGGGCCGCCGCCTCCGCAGCGAGGGCGACCGGCCGCAGCACCGAGCCCTGCACCTGCGCCGAGGACCCGGCCGTGCGCAGCACCTCCCAGGAGCCGTGGCCGAAGACCCGTTCCGCGGCCAGCGCCAGCCAGCCCGGCCGGATGTCGAACCGGGCGCCGAGCTGGAACCCGTCAAGCAGGGCCGCGGTGAGCACCGCCGGGTCAGCCGAGCGCAGGCGCCCACCGAGGTGCTCGGCGACGCGCCGGGCCACCGCGGCCCACTGCTCGCCGCTCCAGTGGTCGTCCAGCATGCCGTCGGCCTCGCGGATGCTCTCCCGCAGCGCGCTGTTGAGGCCCCGGCCGGTGTTTGCGGCCCCGGCGCCGGTGGTGAGCAGGCTGAGCTCCAGAAACCGGTCGATGCGCGACTCGCGCATCTCCGGCAGCGCGGCCCGCAGCGTGCCCTTGTCCACAATGGTCACCAGCGCGGCGGCGCGCAGCAGGTCACGCTCCCACTCGTCGAGGTCGCGCAGCACCCGTACCAGGACCTCCACCAGCCCGCCGCCGAGCTCTGCGGGGTCGACGGCCGCTCCCCGGGCGTGCAGCCGGGCCAGCCGGGTGGCCTGGAGGTCCAGGTAGAGCGGCCAGCCGCCGGAGGCCGCCACGACGCGGTCGACCACCGCCGCGGTGGCGCCGCCGCCGGCCAGCCGGCCGTGCAGGTACGCCCGCGCGTCGCGCTCGCTCAGCCCGCCCAGCAGCCACATGTCCCGGCCCGGGTCGGCCAGGCCCGGCCACCGGTCCGGCCCGTGGAAGAGGATGAGACCAGCCCCGCCGGGGCTGGCCCACCGCAGCCGGTTGCGCCCGGCGATGACGAAGAGAACATTCGGCATGAGGTACGCGCAGCGCGCGACGATGTCCTCGATGTCCCCGGGTCCGCGCGAGCGCTCCTGCGCCTCCTCGAAGGTGTCCACGAACACCGTGAACGCCACCTGGCGCTGGGGCGGTAGCTGGGCGAGGTCCCAGGCCAGCAGGTAGGGCAGGTAGGCGCGCAGGCTGTCGGCGTTGTCCGTGGCGAGCATCTGCTCCAGCCGCGGGCAGCGGGCCAGCAGCGACCGGGTCTGCGCCCGCTCCGCCAGGCCCGTGACCAGCCGCCGGCCGATGCGCAGGCCGGCGTTGGCGATGGCGGACGCCCCGAGCAGGTCCCCGACCGTGCCGGCGATCTCCTCGTACAGCCGCGGGTTGCGGGTGGCCCTGGCGAGCCACTCGGAGCGGCCGAGGAACGAGCGCAGGCTCTCGCCCGGGTGCTTGGTGTCCCAGTAGACGCTCAGCCCCAGGTCGAACGCTGGCAGCCGGACGCCGGGCTGGACGCCGACCGCCGCACGCACCCCGACGACCAGCGCTTCGGGGTCGAGGAAGGCGGGGTCGCGCAGGTCGACCCGGAACGTGGCGGGGCGGGGCTCCTGGCCGGCCTCGCCCGCGCGCACCAGCGCCTCGCACTGCTGGGCCAGACGGGTCTTGCCGATGCCGCCCATGCCGTAGAACATGATCACGTTGGTACGCGGCTCGCCGAGGTCGGTCGGGTCGACAGGCTGGGCGGGCGCGTGCACCCGCCGGTACGCGGCCCGGAACGCATCGAGCTCGCCGACCCGGTTGACGAACAGCTCGGAGGCTGGCCGCAGCGCCGCGCCGGCGCCGGTCAGGAACAGGTCGTCGAGCGCACCCGTCCCCTCGCCGGCGCCGGCCGGCGCCGTCATCGCCTACCCCGCGCCATCTCCTACTCCGCGGACGGTGCCGGGGGCGGGGCGGCGACCCTGGGCTTGACGGCCTTCCGCGCTATCGGCTTGGTGGCGCCGCCCGGTGGCCTGGTGGCGCCCGGCGGCCGGGTGGCCGGGGGCGAGGTGGCCGGCGGCGGCCCGGTGCCGCGGGTGGCGGCGCGCCACGGGTCGTACGGGTCGTCCCAGGCGTCAGCACGCGGCCAGGTGAACTCGCTCCACGGCCACGGCCCGCCCCGGGCCCGCCCGGCTCCAGCGGCACCCGGGTCCTGGCCGCTGGCCGCCGCTTCCTCGCTGGCCGTCGCGGTGTCCGGGGCGGTGCCGCCGCCGGCGCCCGCGGCCGGGTCGGCGGCGGCGTCGGCCTTCCGGCCGGCCGCGCCCCGGTCTGCGCCCGCGCCCGTGCCGGCCTCGCCCGCGCCCATGCCGGCCTCGCCCGCGCCCATGCCGGCCTCGCTCGCGCCCGTGCCGGCCTCCGGCTGCGGCCCGTGACCCGCCCGCGGTGCCGGCCCGGCGAACGAGCGCAGCAGGCTCGCCAAGCCGACCGCAAGGTCACCCACGCCGGTGGCGACCCGCCCGGCCAGCTCCGGGTCCGGGTCGCGCAGCGCGGCGATCATGCGGCACACCGGGCACACGCAGCACTCGGGCGTGCCGGTGGCGAAGCCGGCGGACGGCTCGGCAGCGCCGGGCTGGCCGGCGGCGGGCTGGACCGTGCCGGGCTGCCCCGCGCCAGGCCCGCTGCGGTGCGAGCCGAGCCCCCGGGCCGCCGCCGTGGCGAAGGCCAGCACCGACGCGACAAGGTGCTCCGCCTCATCCCGCGCCGAGCCCAGCTCCGCCGGGTCAGGCCGGGTCGCGCCGGAGCTGGCCGCGTCCGGGTCAGTGCGCACCGGACTCGACCCGCCGCTTGAGCTCCTTGAGCGCGGTGTCCATGATCACCTTCTCTGCCTTGCGCTGGAACATGCCGAGCATCGCCATCGCGAGCTCCACCTCGAGGGTGTACGTGACGGTCGACGTGCCGTCCCCGTTGTCCTCGATGTCGTACGAGCCGCGCTGGACGCGCTGCAGCTTCGACGGCGCGACAAGGTGCCACTCGATGCGCGACAGGTCCTCGCTGTACTCGTACGCCAGGGTGTACTCGTCCTGGAGCACACCCGCGTCAAGGACGAACCGGACCTGGCTGGCGTACCCGTCCTCGTACTCCTCGACCACCTCGGCCGCCTTGATCCCGCCGGCCCACTCCGGGTAGCGGGCGAAGTCGCTCACCACCGCGGCGACTCGGTCCGCGGGCGCGGCTACCAGGATCGACTGCGTGGACCGTTGGGCCATGCGCGCAGGCTACCCGGTCGCCATCGGACCCCGGTCAGGCCCGGCCGTAGACCGGGATGTGGGCGCCGCTGGTGACCGCTGACGCGTCCGAGCAGAGGAACGCGACCACGCCGGCGATCTGCTCCGGCCTCACCCAGGTGTCGAAGTCGGCCTGCGGCTGCGCCGCCCGGTTCGCCGGCGTGTCGATGACGCTGGGCAGCACCGCGTTTGCCCGTACCCCGAAGTTTCGGTACTCGACCGCGAGCGCGTCGACCAGGGCGAGCACCGCGGCCTTGGCGGTCACGTAGCCGGCCGCGCCGGCGAACGGGCGCACCGCCGCCCGGCTGCTCACGCACACCACCGATCCGCCGCCGGCGGCCACCAGGCGCGGCAGGGCGTGGTGGCAGACCAGGTACGTCGGTCGCAGGTTCAGCCGCAGCTGCGCCTCGAACTCCTCGACCGGGGTCTCGTGCACGAGCCCGCCGGCCGCGTACCCGCCGACCAGGTTCACCACGGCGC
>DASSUC010000301.1:0-13466 GCA_035707405.1 Micromonosporaceae bacterium
GTCATGATCTGCACCAGCGCGAACCCGTCCAGGGCGAGGATGGCCAGGTAGACCCAGGCGACCTGGACGCTGTCCCAGAGCAGCGGGATGGTGACCCGCCACAGCGTGGCGAAGCGGCCGGCGCCGTCCAGCAGCGCCGCCTCGTAGACGTCGCGCGGGACCGACTGCATCGCGGCGCCGAAGAGCACCACGTAGAAGCCGACGTTGGCCCAGACCATCACCGCCATCACGGCCCAGAACGCGTACGCCGGGTCGCCCAGCCAGGGCCGGGCCAGCCCGTCCAGCCCGACCGCGTCGAGGAAGCCGTTGAGCAGCCCGCTGCGCGGGTTGTAGAGCTGCTTCCAGAGCACGCCGATGATGGCGACCGAGAGCACCTGCGGGAAGAAGTAGACCACCTTGTACGCGGCGGAGCCGCGTACCCCGGCGACCTTGCCCCGCCCGCCCACGTTGAGCATGCTCGCGAAGAACAGGCCCAGCGTGATCGTGATGACCGGCAGCAGCAGGAGCAGGACCAGGTTGTGCTTGAGCGCGCCGAGCACGTACTGGTCGCGCAGGAGCTGGCGGAAGTTGTCCACCCCGATGATCTCGTAGGTGGGCGACAACCCCCGCCAGTCCGTGGCGGCGATCATGAACATCTGCACGTACGGCGACAGCACGAAGTAGCCGTACAGCAGCAGGGGCGGTACGAGGAACGTGACCAGCAGCCGGACCCTGCCGTGCCGCAGCGCGCGGCCGGTCACTTGCTGCGCTTGTACTTCTTGATCGAGGCGTCGGAGGCGATCTGGTCGGCCCCCTTCTGGCACTGGTCCAGGAACTCCGCCGGCCCGATCGCGCCGCTGAAGAACTGGCCGCAGGCCGCGTCCACCAGGTTGCGCTCGAGCTTGCGGTAGTAGAGCTGGTAGACCCAGTTGAAGCCGTTGCTGCCCGACGCGGCCAGCGCCTTGACCGCGCTGGACAGGCCGAACGGCAGCTGGACCCCGTCGGCGGCGCCGGACACCACGGTCAGGCTGGAGACCTTCTGGGTGAAGTCCTTCGCACCCTTGACAGACAGCATGGTGCGCAGGTATTCTCGCCCGCCGCGCACGTTGCGCGCCCTGGCCGGCACGATGAACGGCTCGCCCGCGGTGCCCCGGATCGCCTCGAACGGCAGCTTGTCGCTGCTGCCCAGGCTGGGAGTGGGCGCCACGGCCATGTCGAAGCCGGGCGGGGTGACCGCCTTCTGCTCGTTCTCCAGCCAGGAGCCGCAGGAGACGAACGCGGCCTTGCCCTTGCTCCACTCGGTCTGCGCCTGCTTGTGGTCCAGCCCGGAGGAGCCGGCCAGGATGAACCCGTCCTTGACGATCTGGTGCCACGCGTCGGCGGAGGCCTTCATCGCGTCCGACTTCCACGCGTTGGGCTCAAGGTTGTCGATGTTGAGCGCGACCTCCACACCGCCGTGCTTGATGGCCGTGGCGATCACCGGCCAGCTCATGTAGCGCGGATGCTGGCCCTGGTAGGTCCAGGGAGCGATGCCGGCCGCCTTGATCGTGCGGCACAGGGCGATGTGCTCGTCCCAGGTCTTGGCGTACTGCCAGCCCTTCTCGGTGAAGAGCTTGGTCGAGTGCCAGATGCCGTAGACCGTGTAGGCGTAGTTGAGGACCAGGAACTTCCCGTCGTACGACCCGACCTCGACCGCACCCGGCAGCAGCGTGTCGCGCACCTTCTTGCCGGGCACGTCCAGGCTCGGCGCGTCCAGCAGCTCGGCGAGGTCGGCCAGCGAGCCCTGGGAGACCAGCCCGTTGAAGTCGATCTGGCCGGCGCCGGAGTTGTTCACCACGTCCGGCGGGGTGCCGTCGACGAACCGGGGCTGCAGCGTCTTGCCGATCTCCTGGGTGGCCGAATGCTTGATCTCGGCCTTCGGGTACTTCTCCTTGTACATCGCCTCGTGCGCCTTGGCGTACTCCTCGCCGAAGCCGCCGTTGAAGATGACCACCTCGAGCGGGGCGTCCTCCTTGACCCCCAGCGGGTTGGTGTCGCTCTTCTTGCCCTCGTACTGGCTGGATCCGCCGGAGTCCTGGTCGCCGAGGGCGCAGGCGGACAGCACTCCTGCGGCTGGCGCGGCGAGGACCCCGACGGCGGCCGCGCGGCGCAGCACCTCACGGCGGGTGATCTCAGGCATGGGGTCTCCTCGGGGTGGGGGGGTGCGTTACAACCCTTCAGGTGATCCACGTGACATGAAAGATTCTTACGGAGACCGGGGGCCGACTCAAGACCGCAGCGAGGGTTATCGAACCGTTACCAACCTGGCCGGTCACGGGAGCCTGCCAGGCGCGCAAAGACCGAGGTCAGGGAAGGGGTGACCGGAGGACGACGGAGCCGACCGAGGCGTCGCCCAGACCGCAGTAGAGCCGCGCCATCCCCCCGTCCAAGGGCTCAAGCGACCCCGGGAACACGACATCCGCGAGGTTGGGCCATTTAGCCGGTGCGGCCGGGAAGTCGTCGCGGACCGCGACCACCTCGGGCCGGCTGGCGGTCAGCCGGACCGGGTCGATCGTCCACCACGCGGCGGCATAGCTCTGCGGGCCGCCCTCGTCACCGATGGCGACATGCCCGAGCACACCGATCCGGTCCCCGAGGTCGTAGAGCTCGTTGGCGCCGATCTTCGTGTCCTCCGCGACCTGGTCATGGAAGACATGGCTGTCCTTTACCGCTCCCGGCGTCAGGTCAGTGCAGCTGTCGACAAAGGTGAAGCTTATCCGGCCACGCCCGGCGCTCCCGCCCTGCGGGCGGCCACACACCGCTACCCCTTCCGCACACTGCAGCAACCGGACGTCCTTCATTCCGGGCACCTCCAGGAACGGGCTGGCCGGGTCCAGCTGGAGAAGGTCAGGGGCCGCGTAGAAACGGGTGACAAGAGCCGGCGTGCCGAGCTGGAAGACGAGCGAGACCACCCCGAAGACCAGCAAAGGTTCTCCGTTCTTGTCAAGCATCCAGGCGGCGAAGGGGTCTTCCGCCGCCGGAAACACGGGGGCTTCCCGCGCGGGCACCCAGCCGGCGCCGGCTCTCTCGAAGAAACGGACCTGCGGGTCCCACGAGGTCTCGTCGCGCCAGTAGCTCTGCGGGGACTCCACGCGCAGGGCCAGGTAGGTGCGGTCCCGTTGCCGGACGAGACACGGGTTGTAGGCGAGCCTTCCCGCGACGTCCGGGATATGCTCAGCCCTACCTACCGGCCGGCCAATACGGCGCCGGTGAGCTGATATCAACTCGTGGTAGCTGCTAGCGTTACCCGCTGCCATGTAGCCGCCTTCATTTAGTGGCTGGTGAACCACCGACATCGGTACGGGTGGAGCGGCGATTCTGCCATGCCGTCGGCGGCAGCGGGGGCCCAGTTTGGGTTCGCGACCCTTGTCGCAAACCAAACACGGCTGGTGACGGCTAAAGACACAACGAGCGACCGACCGGTCAGGAGATCCCCAGTATCCGCAGGCGCAGGGCATCGAGCGTGCGGTCCGGAAGCATGCGGGCCGCGGTGGCCAGCACCCGACAGTCCTTGCCGACCAGGTACCGGGTGCGGGGCTTGCGGACGGTCAACGCGTGCTGTACCACGCGTGCCACGACGTCCGGGTCGGAGCCGTCGCGCTCCCGTCTCAGGCTGGCGGCGACCATACTCGCGTAGGCCGCGCCGTACAGCTGGCGACCCTGTGCGCCGATTATCTCAAGCACGTTCTCGGCATCCTTCTCCAGTTTCTCCGCCGCGTGGGACCTGATCGAGGCCGGCTCGACGAGGATCACGTCGACCCGCCATGGCGCCAGCTCCTGACGCAGCGCGTCATTGAGGGAGAGGACCGCGTACTTGGATGCGCATAACGGTCCCCCGAAGGGTATGGTGATCCGGTCGCCGATGGAGCCGATGTTGACTATGCGGCCCTGCGCCGCGCGCAGCAGGGGCAGCACTGCCTGGGTGACGGCCACCTGCCCGAAGACATTGACCTCGAACTGTTGGCGCAACATGTCGACGGGAACGCACTCGATCGGCCCACTCACACCGATGCCCGCGTTGTTGACCAACCCGTCCAGGCGCTTCCCGGTGGCGCGGGAGACCAGCTCCGCCGTTGCGGAGACCTGGTGCGCGTCGGTGACGTCGAGCATGACCGGTGCTATGTTCGCCGCCGCCGCCCGCAGGGACCGGGCATCCGCCTCCCGTCGAACCCCGGCGAACACCGTGTGCCCAGCTTTCGCCAGCCGTAAGGCACTGGCGCGCCCGATGCCGGTGGATGCGCCGGTTACCAGAATGCTCCGCGACACACCGGGACCTCCAAGCGGGGCCGAGGTATTTGTACGAGGCCCGCCCCCGCGCCAGGCCGTACGTACGCGCCTACTGGTCACTCCGCGGCCTTGGCGATGGCGGCCGTCAGGATCTCCAGGCCCTCCTTCGCCTCGGCCTCGCTCAGCGTGAGCGGCGGGCCCATCCGCACCACGTTGCCGTAGAGGCCGCCCCGGCCGACCAGCAGGCCGCCCCGGCGACACTCCTCGAAGACGCGGCCGGTCAGCCGCGGCGACGGCGTCAGCGTGCCCGGCTCCACCAGCTCGACCGCGAGCATCAGCCCCCGCCCGCGCACCTCGGCCACGATCGGGGACCGCCGCGCCACGGCCCGCAGGCCGTCGTGCAGCACCGCGCCGACCCGGGCGGCGTTGCCCTGCAGGTCCTGGGAGAGCACGAAGTCGAGCACCGCGTTGCCGGCCGCGGTGGACAGCGGGTTGCCGCCGAACGTGGAGAACGAGATCCCCTCCACCGCGTTCATCACCTCGGCCCGGCCGACCACGCCACCGAGCGTGAAGCCGTTGCCGATGCCCTTGGCGAAGGTGAGCAGGTCCGGCGTGACCCCGTGGGCCTGGTAGCCCCAGAAGTGCGCACCGGTACGCCCCCAGCCGGTCTGCACCTCGTCGGAGACGAAGAGGATGCCGTACTCGTCCAGCACCTCCTTGAGCGCGGCGAGCAGCCCGTCCGGCCCGTGCACGAAGCCACCCACACCCTGGATCGGCTCGGCGATGAGGCACGCCACGTCGCCGGAGGTGGTGGTCGCCAGCACCTCCCGCAGGTCGGCCACTGCGGCCCGGATGTGCGCCGCGTCGTCCAGCCCGGCGAAGACCCCGCGCAGCCGGTCCCCCGAGTGCAGCCAGCTCACGTTGAGCGGGGTCAGCGCGCTCGCCGACCAGGACCGCACGCCGGTGACGCCCATCGCGGCGTAGCTGCGCCCGTGGTAGCTGTTGCGCACCGCGAGGATCTGGTTGGAGCGGCGGTAGTTGGTGGTCACCAGCAGCGCCGCCTCGGTCGCCTCGGTCCCGGAGGTGGTGAAGAAGACCCGGGCGTCCGGGATGCCGGAGACCCGGGCGATCTTCTCGGCGAGCTCGACCTGCTGGCGGATCAGGTACAGCGTCGTGGTGTGCACCACGCCCGTGGCCAGCTGGCGCTGCACCGCCTCGCGTACCTCCGGGTTGTTGTAGCCGACCATGCTGGTCAGCACGCCGGCGAAGAAGTCGAGGTAGGTGCGGCCGGCCGCGTCGGTCACCCGGCAGCCGTCACCGGAGACGATCTCCATGGGCTCGTCGTAGTAGAGCATCAGCCAGGACGGCAGCACCGCCTTGTGCCGGGCGAGCAGGTCGTCGGTCGTCATGGTCAAACCCCTTCCCGGGTACGGCGTCCGCCAGGTCCTGTGCCGGCCTACCCTGGCACGCTCGCACCCGCCCCCCGCCGTCGGCAAGAGCCCGCCCCCCGGCGCTGTCCGGCCCGAGATGGGCTGCGGTGGTCTCCCGCCCGCTTCTCTTCGCGATCTAGAAGAGCTGTGCACCCCATGGCTGCCTAACTCTTCTAGATCGTTATGGAACGGAGCGTCAGTCGTCGCGGCCGAGCTCCCAGAACGCCACGGCGGCGGCGGCCGCAACGTTCAGCGAGTCGACGCCCCGGCGCATGGGGATGACCACGCGGGCGTCGCTGAGCCGCATGGCCGCCTCGGTGAGGCCGGCGCCCTCGGCGCCGAGCATCAGCGCGGTACGCCGGCGTTGCGCGGGCGGGAGCCGCTGTATCGGGATGGCGTCGGTCGACGGCGTGAGCGCGAGCACCGTGAAGCCGGCCGCCCGGACGCCGGCGATGCCGCCGGGCCACGGGTCGACCTTGGCATACGGGACGGCGAACACCTCCCCCATGCTCACCCGCACGCTGCGCCGGTAGAGCGGGTCCGCGCACGTCGGCGAGAGCAGTACCGCGTCGACCCCCAGCGCCGCGGCGCCCCGGAAGATCGCGCCCAGGTTCGTGTGGTTGTTCAGGCCCTCGAGCAGTGCTACCCGCCGCACCGACCTGAGCACCTCGTCAACTGACGGAAGCGGCTTGCGGTGGAAGCTTGCGAGCACCCCGCGGTGGACGTGGAAGCCGGTCACCCGTTCCAGCACGTCCTGCGTGGCGGCGAAGGCCGGCGTGCCCACGCCGGTCAGGTCGGCGAGCTGGTCGGTGCGCTTGACGTCGACCAGATAGGACCGGGGGCGGTAGCCGGCGCGCAGGGCGCGGCGCAGCACCAGCTCGCCCTCTGCGATGAACAGGCCGTGCGGCGGCTCCCACCGCGTCCGCAGCTCAACGTCGGTCAGCGCCCGGTAGTCCGCAAGGCGCGGGTCGTCAGGATCGGTGACAAGCGTGGCCGGCACGGGCCCGATTCTTACCAACGGGCGGGCCCCCCGCGCGGCGCGGGGGGCCCGCCCGTCAGGAGCAAGCCACCATGCGTCAGGGGTTAGGCAGGCTCGGCCCGGCGCTGCGGGTCAGGCAGGCCCGACGCCGGCGGCGCGATCGCCGACGGCGTGCCGGCCAGCCCGCTCGTGAGGGCGGCCGGCCCGTTGCCGGGCTCCGGCCGGCCGCCCGAGGCCTGCACCTTCGCCACCTCCAGCTCGGCCTCGACCGCCTTGACCGCAGCCTCGGCGGCCCGGGCCGCCTCGGCGGCCTCGGCCGCCACCTCGGCCACCGCCGTCCGGTCGGCCGCGGCACGGTCGGCCGCGGCGTGGTCAGCCGCTGGCGCGCCAGCACCGGAGGCGCGGTCCGCGATCGCGCGGTCGCCACCGCGGTCGATGCCGGCCGCCGGCGCCCGGCCGGGCCGGGCATCCTCCACTGAGGAGCCGCGCAGCGAGCCCAACCCGCCGAACGCCTCGCCGATGCCCTCCAGCGCCCGGGTCATCTCGGCCGGCACGATCCACACCTTGTTGGACGGGCCAGCTGCGATCTGCGGCAGCGCTTGAAGATACTGGTACGCCATCACCTTCTCGTCCGGGTTGGCCTGGTGGACCGCGTCGAAGACGGTCCGGATCGCCTTGGCCTGCCCCTCGGCCTGCAGGATCCGCGACTGCCGCTCGCCCTCGGCGCGCAGCACGGCCGCCTGCTTCTCCCCCTCAGCGGTGAGGATCTGCGCCTGCTTGTGCCCCTCGGCGTTGAGGATCGCGGCCCGGCGGTCCCGCTCGGCACGCATCTGCTTCTCCATGGAGTCGCGGATGCTGGGCGGCGGCTCGATCGCCTTGATCTCGACCCGGGTCACCTTGATGCCCCACCGGCCGGTCGTCTCGTCCAGCACCCCGGACAGGTGCCGGTTGATCTCCTCGCGGCTGGTCAGCGCCCGCTCCAGGTCGAGCGAGCCGATGACGTTGCGCAGCGTGGTCACCGTCAGCTGCTCGATGGCCTGGAGGAAGTTGGCGATCTCGTACGTGGCCCGGACCGGGTCGACCACCTTGAAGTAGAGGACGGTGTCGATAGAGACGACGAGGTTGTCCGACGTGATGACCGGCTGCGGCGGGAAGCTGACCACCTGCTCGCGCATGTCCACCTTGGTGCGGACCGCGTCGATGAACGGCACGAGGAGGTTGAGGCCGGGCTTGAGCGTGCGATGGTACCGCCCGAGCCGCTCAACGACGTCCATGCGCTGCTGCGGCACGATGCGCACCGAACGGATCAGGGTGATCACCACGATCAGCGCGAGCGCCGCGATGAGCACCGTTACGAAGACCTCACCGGGACCCAACTCATTCCCTCCAGACCAGCGCCGTGGCGCCCTTGACCTCTATCACGCGCACCCGCTCCCCCGGCGGGATCACCTGCCTGGCGTCGTACGACCGGGCGCTCCACATCTCGCCGCCCACCTTCACCAGGCCGTGGTCCACGTCGACCTGCTCCAGCACCAGGCCCTCGGAGCCCTCGATGGCCGCAAGGCCCATCTGCGCCGGCTCCGCGCCGGCGTGCAGCCGGTTGCGGATCGCCGGGCGCACCGCGACCAGGCCGAGCGAGGACACCAGGGCGAACACCAGGACCTGCACCGCGATGTGAGCGCCCAGCGCCGCGGCCCCGGTCGCGGCGAGCGCGCCGGTGGCGAACATCAGGAGCACGAACGTGCCGGTGAACAGTTCCGCGACCGCGAGCAGCACGCCGCCGATGAGCCACCACACCCACTCGTCCACCCCTGAATCGTGGCACGTTCGCGCCACCCCGGGCCAACCCGCGACGGTACGGTGTCCGGGTGTCGATCCTGGCCGGGACCGCCCAACGCGTCGACGATGCCGTCGCTCGCCTGCAAGCTGCGGGCCACGTCCCGTCGTTCTCCGTCGGGGTGGTGCGCGACGGGGTGCTGGCGCACGTCAGCGCCGCCGGGGAGGTGCCCTCGCCGGAGACCCAGTTCCGGATCGGCTCGGTCACCAAGACGTTCACCGCGGTCCTCACGGCGCAGCTCTGCGACGAGGGGCAGCTCGCGCTGGACGACCCGGTCTCCCGCCACCTTCCCGGCACCCCGGTCGGTGAGGTCTGCGTACGCCAGCTGCTCGCCCATGTCAGCGGCTTGCAGCGCGAGCCCGACGGCGAGTGGTGGGAGCGGGCCGCAGGCCCTGACCTGAGCTCGTTCCTGGCCGGTCTGACGCCGCAGAAGCTCGCCCTGCCCCCGCACGACCGCCACCACTACTCGAACGTCGCCTATGGCCTGCTCGGCGCGGTGCTCACCCGGGTCACCGGCGAGGGGTGGCTGGACCTGCTCACCCGGCGCCTGCTGGAGCCGCTGGAGCTGCGGCGCACCACCTACCACCCGCAGCCGCCGTACGCCCGCGGCTACGTCGTCCACCCGTGGTACGACACGCTGCGCGAGGAGCCGCGGCACGACGCCGGTGCGATGGCCCCGGCCGGGCAGCTCTGGTCGACCCTCGGCGACATGGCCGCGTGGGCCGGGTTCCTGTGCGACCCGCCGCCCGCGGTGCTGGCCCCGGCCACCCTGGCCCGGATGTGCGCGCCGGTGGCACTGGCCGACATCGACGCCTGGACCGCCGGCTACGGCCTCGGCCTGCAGCTGTGGCGCCGCGGCGAGCGGGTCTACATCGGACACTCCGGCTCGATGCCGGGGTACCTCGCGCTGCTCGCCATGCACCGGCCGTCCCGGACCGGCATCGTCGCCTTCGCCAACGCCTACACGATGCGCGGCGGCTTCGTGACCCAGCTGCTCAACCTGCTTACCGAGGTGCTGGACCGGGAGCCACCGCAGCGGCCACCGGCCTGGCGCGCGGCCTCCTGCCCGCCACCTGCCCAGGTCGCCGCGCTCTGCGGCCGCTGGTGGTGGATGGGCCAGGAGTACGCCGCCGGCTGGGACGCGCACGCCCGCGAGCTGGTCGTGACGCCGCTGGCGGTGCCGGGCGCGGTGGCGTGGCGGTTCACCGAGGAGGGCCCGGACCGCTGGCGCGGCCGGTCCGGCACGAACGACGGCGAGGTGCTGCGGGTACGCCGTACCCCGGAGGGTGACGTGGCCGCGCTGGACATCGCCACGTTCGTCCTCACCCGTCGGCCGTGACGAAGTCGATCAGCCGCTCGACCGCGTTGACCAACGGCGTCTCCAGGTCGTGGTAGGAGCGCACCCCGGCGAGCACCCGCCGCCACATCTCCGGCACGGACGCCACGCCGAGGGCGGCGCAGACGCCCTCCTTCCACGGCCGGCCGGGCGGCACGTCGGGCCAGCCGGCCAGGCCGGCCCGGGCCGGCTTCACCGCCTGCCACACGTCCACGTACGGGTGCCCGGTGACCAGCAGGTGCGGGCCGGCCACGGCGGCGACCAGCCGGCTCTCCTTGGAGCCCGGCACCAGGTGGTCGACGAGCACGCCGAGGCGGCGGCCGGGACCCGGGGCGAAGTCGCGTACCGCGCCGGCGAGCAGGTCCAGGCCGTCCAGCGGCTCCACCACGACGCCCTCGACCCGCAGGTCGTCGCCCCAGACGCGCTCCACGAGCTCGGCGTCATGCCGGCCCTCCACCCAGATCCGGCTGGCCCGGGCCACCCGCGCCGGCTGGTCCGGGACGGCGAAGGAGCCCGAGGCGGTGACCCGCCGGGCCGGTGGGGCTGGCGCGGCGGCCGGCCGGCGCAGCGTGACCACGGCGCCGTCGAGCAGGAACGCGGTGGGCAGCAGCGGGAAGTGCCGGCGCCGGTCGCGGCGGTCGGCCAGCACCACCGCACCGGCCTCGAACCCGACGACCGCGCCGCAGAAGCCCGACTCGGCGTCCTCCACCACCAGCCCCGGCTCGGCGTCCACCTCCGGCACCACCCGGCGCCGGCGCCAGTCACCGGCGAGCACGTCAGACCCGTACCTGCCCATGACTGGCGACGGTAGCGGGCCCTGTCACACCACGAGGACCCGACATACCGCTAAGACCCGACACTTCGCAGGTGTCCGGCACGGTAAGCCAGGAGTGGCAAGGGTAAGGCTTGCGTGGGGAAGACATCCCGCCTGCTCAGCACGTACCCTAGCCACCATGTCTCCCGCAGTGAGCGCCACAACACTGGGAGTCCGCCGGTCCACCCGGTTCGTGGCATGGGTACGCGCCTGGCGGGCCGGCCTGGTGCCGTACGACGAGGTGACCGAGGAGATCGAGGCAGGCGAGGAGCACCTGGTCGCCGACGCGCCAGGCGCCTGGACGGACGTCTCGCTGCGGGACGCGCTCGCCGCCCTGTCAAAGCTCCACCCGGACGAGGTCCGGCTGGTCCTGCCCGCTCCGGGCGACCCGCGCGGCCTGCCCGGGCCGGGCACCCCGTTCACCGGCGCCGCCCTGCTGGCCGGCGAGGGCGTGCTGGCCGGGCCGTACGGCTTCGTGCCGGAGGTGCGCACGCACACCTCCGGGTCCGGGGACACGTTCTCCACGGTGCTGTGGCGCTGCCTGCCGCTGCCGGGCGCCGCGCCGGCCCGTACCGGTGAGCCCAGCCCGGCCGAGGCGGAGAGCGAGCTGGCGCTGGCGCTGGCTGAGGCGACCGCGGCCATCACCCGCCTGGATGTCGCGCACTGGCGGCCGGAGCTGGCCGGCGCGCTCGCCGCGCTGCGCCGCCGGGACGACGGCTGCGACCTGCCGCCCGGGTACGACCAGCGGGCCCGCCGGATCTACGCCCGGGCCAGCCTGCTGGACCGGGTGCTGGCGCTCGCCGAGCAGTCCGCGCCGGGCGGCGCGGTGAACACGTACGAGGCGCAGCGGCGCGACGCGGCCCTGCGGCCGCTGATGACCGCCTGCCGCCGGGCGCTCGTCGCCGCCTGCAACGCCCCGCTGGCGGCCTAGCCCGCCGGTCGCGGCGGGGGCCGGCGGTCCCGGCGGGGAGCCGGGCAGCAGTGGGTGGGGCAGGTGTCCCACACCTCGGTCACGCCCAGCCGGTCCCGCGGCCCGGAGCCGGTCAGCCGCTCGACCACCAGCCGCCGGACCATCGCCACGAACCGCGGGTCGGTCGCTGCCGTGGCGGCCCGGGCGAAGCCCAGGCCGAGCCGCTTGGCGGTGGCCGCGGCCTCGGTGTCCAGGTCCCAGACGACCTCGAGATGGTCGCTGACAAAGCCGATCGGGCTGACCACGACACCGGTCACCCCAGCGCCGGCGAGCGCCGTGAGATGGTCGTTGACGTCCGGCTCCAGCCAGGGCACCGAGGGCGGCCCGGAGCGGCTCTGCCAGACCAGGTCCCAGCCGAGGCCGGGCGCTGCGCCGGCGGCCACCAGGGCGGCGGTCTCCCGCAGCTGCGCCTCGTAGCGACCGCCGTCGGGACCGGCCGTGGCGGCCATCGACACCGGGATCGAGTGGGCGGTGAACACCAGCCGGGTGGTCGCCCGCCGCGCCGCCTCCAGCGTGGCCAGCGCCGCCCGGACGGCGTCGACCTGCGGCTGCACGAACCCGGGGTCGTCGGCGTAGTGCCGGATCTTGTCCACGACCGGCGCGTCCGGCCCGAGCGCCGCCCGGGCCGTGGCGATGTCGTCCAGGTACTGCCGGCACGACGAGTACGAGCCGTACGGGCTGGTGACGAACGCCAGCGCCCGGCGTACCCCGTCGGCGCCCATGCGCCGCAAGGTGTCCGCGAGCAGCGGGTGCCAGTTGCGGTTGCCCCAGTAGAGCGGCAGGTCCACGCCGTGCGCGGCGAGCTCGTCGCCGATGCCGCGGAGCAGCCGGCGGCACTGGTCGTTGATCGGCGACACGCCGCCGGCGCTGAGGTAGTGCTCGGCCACCTCGGCCAGCCGCTCCGGCGGCACGCCGCGCCCGCGGGTCACGTTCGCCAGGAACGGCTGCACGTCCTCAGGGCGCTCCGGTCCGCCGAACGAGACCAGCACAAAGGCGTCGTAGCGCACGGGGCGAGCCTATCCGGCGGCGGGCCGGCGCCGTCCCGCGGCGGCCGGCCGCCGCCGGAGGTCACACGCCGAGCGCGTGGTACCCGCCGTCCACGTGGACGATCTCGCCGGTGGTGGCGGGGAACCAGTCCGACAGCAGGGCGCAGACCGCCCGGCCGGCCGGCTCCGCGTCGCTGAGGTCCCAGCCGAGCGGCGCCCGCTGGGTCCACGCCTCCTCGAAGCCGGGGAAGCCCGGGATCGACTTGGCCGCCATCGTCCGCAGCGGGCCGGCGGCGACCAGGTTCACCCGGATCCCCTTCGGCCCCAGGTCCCGGGCGAGGTAGCGGGAGGTGGACTCCAGACCGGCCTTTGCCACGCCCATCCAGTCGTACACCGGCCAGGCCTTTGTCGCGTCGAAGGTCAGGCCAACGTAGCCGCCGCCCCGGGACATCAGCGGCAGGCACGCCATGATCAGGGACTTGAAGGAGTACGTGGACACGTGCAGCGCGGTGGCGACGTCCGGCCACTCGGCGTTGAGGAAGTTGCCGCCCAGGCAGTCCGCCGGGGCGAAGGCGATCGAGTGCAGCACCCCGTCCAGGCCGTCGACCTGCTCGCGGACCTTGTCGGCGAGCCCGGCCAGGTGCTCGGGCCTGGTCACGTCCAGCTCGATCACCTGCCCGACCGGCTTGGGCAGGCGCTTGGCGATGCGCTCCACAAGGGACATCCGGCCGAAGCCGGTGAGCACCAGCTCGGCCCCTTCCTCCTGAGCGATGCGCGCCGCGGAGAACGCGATCGACTGCTCGGTGAGGATGCCGGCGATGAGCAGCCGCTTGCCGGCGAGCATTCCTGACATCACGTCCTCCTCGGAC